>NZ_CM001484.1:3830661-4130661 GCF_000243395.2 Saccharomonospora glauca K62
CCCCCCCCCCCGTCTCGGGATCAGTGGCCACCACCCGGTCTCCCAGCTCCACCTCCTCGATCGGCTTGGTCGAGCCGTCGGCCAGCAACACCAAAGTGCCGGGGGCGAAACTATTACAGTCGCCCGCGTCGTGTTTCTTGCGCAGCTCTTTCAGCTCTTCCTGGAGCTTGCTCTCCAGCTTCGGGCAGTTCTTCTTCGCATCCGCTACTTTGTTCGCCCACTCGACCGTCCTCTCGACCACGCCCGGGGATCTTGGCCGCGTGGGACAGCTTCTTGAGCGGGATCACATTAGCCAACGCCGAGAGGCACGAGCCGAAACTTTCACCGGACAAACAGCTTTCGACTTCACCGATCCCCAGAAAGTCTTCGGCTATAAACTCCCGCCATCCGCTCCCGTCGCAAACCACGGCGCCGTAAAACCACCTAGCTGCATGCTTACAAGGCCTACGACATCCCGCTCTACACGCCTAGCTCCGCACCGTGGAATCGTCACCCCTATCGCCTGCAAAGGCATCGACACCAGCGACACACTGGGCAAGCACCGATGGGTCATCGAACGCATGGGCGCCTGGCTGACCGGATACCGGCGCCTGACCCTGCGGTAGGAACGCGAAGCCACCCACCTCCACGCCTTCCTCACCCTCGCCTGCCACAACAAACTCACCAAATGGGACAAGCTGTAAAAACCGTGTCTTATGTGGTCCTATTCAGCTTCAAGACCATCTACATGCCAGGCATACTGCAACTGCTCGGCAGGATCCCAGCCTTCGGGGCGCGCCGAGCTTTCTACCCAACGATACCCCGACTCTCTCCATTTTTTCCTAGCACGAACGACACCCGCAGGCGTCGCGTCTTCATATCCAAATTCAACCCCACAGCAATCACAGATCTCGTAACTTGGATCCTTTCCGTCTTCGCCCCATGGCGGCTCACTCTGCAAGAGGCCACAGACTCGACAGTGCAGACCACCCTTATTATTGGTCATTGAAATAGTCCATATTAGTCGCGTATCCGTGAGATTCTGGATTCGGCTTGAAATAGGTCCTTGGAACTCCAGAGGAGCTCATGACCCCGAACTCGTCCGTAGCTGGATTAAATCGAACTATGTCTCCATTTGCCCTCGTTCGCGTCAAAACATTCGGGTTGGCACTGCGGAGGAAATTTGTCGCTGCCTCAACATATTCCTTTGCGTTGTTGAGATTCGGGAACTCAGACTTGTGTTTGTCCCAGTGACCATAGGCATTCTCAACGGACGACTTCTTCTTCGTCGTGCTCCAACAGCTTGCGTTGTGAACCAACACCGGGGTGGCGCCCGCCAGCACATGGTAGGTGTGGACACCGTTGATGGTGAGGTTGTGGACCCGGGTGGTGGCGGTGTAGGTGCGGACGTCGACGACCCGGACCTTCTCACCGTCAGGGGTGCGGAGTTGGTCTCCGGGATCGAGGTCTTCGGCGTCGTACCAGCCCGGTGCTTCGCCCCACGGGCCGTGGGCGGCGGGCTGGAGGAGGCGGCCGTGGTCGTCGACCCAGAACGGGTGCTCCGCGGTCGCGGTGATCGTCTCCACCGCCTCACCGGCATCACCGTCGACATCGACGGTGATCTCCACCAGGTCCTTGTGGCCGTGGCCGACGATCGTGGCCACCACCTTCTGCGAGACGGTCTCACCGG
Source organism: Saccharomonospora glauca K62 (assembly GCF_000243395.2). Classification (NCBI taxonomy): domain Bacteria; kingdom Bacillati; phylum Actinomycetota; class Actinomycetes; order Pseudonocardiales; family Pseudonocardiaceae; genus Saccharomonospora; species Saccharomonospora glauca. Next base: position 3,832,331 of record NZ_CM001484.1, read on the forward strand.
TCTCGGGGTCGGTGGCCAACACTCGGTCTCCGAGCTCGACCTCTTCGATCGGCTTGGTCGAACCGTCGGCCAACAACACCAGAGTGCCGCGGGCGAAACTATTACAACCAGCTGGCTATCATGCAGAACACTAGCCAAAACTCAGGGCTGAGAACGGCGCCAAACTCGCTAGATGAAACGGTCTCTATTTCCCTATTAGCACCAGATCAGGGAGCCTAAGGGGGAGTCCATATACCGACATGTGCCCCCCCCCCCCCCGCTTGAACCTTGTGATACTAGCTGATAGTGCTACTGACCACATACTTCCACCTCGGCATTACTAATCGCACATCAGGTGAAATTCAAGTGGAACCGCCCACTAAACCCCATAGGAACAAGTACCATGACGATGCTAAGCTAATTCAAGCAGAACCCGATCAATCCAATCTCCACCATTAGCGTAGATTCGAATACCCACCGTTGATTTCGAACACTGCACGATAAGAGAGACGGAATCTTCCGGATCGTGAACTCTGAGAACCCCATGCTTCGTATGAATGTTCCCCGAAAACCGAGACTCAAGATCCCTCACCTCTTCACTAGGCGCTGGTTCATCGTAGACGCTAACCTTCACCGGTCCGTCGACTGAGGGAATTACGCCCAAGTAGATGGAATCGGGTTCAATGCTTACCAAGCTTGCGGATTCTCCCCATTCCTGATGTCGAGCCCGAGATTCGGGGTCTTCGATTATCAACATTCCATGCTGAAAGTACACGGTAAATTCGCCACGGAAACCAGACTTAGAAGTCATAGTTATTCTGATCCATCTGTCTCACTACCCCACCTTGCTGCCTGGCACAGGATAAGCAATGCGGGTATGCAGTCTGTGGTGTCCCCCTCGGCACCAACTTTGTCGGCGGCTGGTGATCTCTAAGAGCATGTCTCATTTCGCGAGTTTCTTGAAGCAGGTGAGGGCTGCGGCGAGAGTGAGGAAGGCGCAGAAGTGGTTGGCGTAGCGCTCGTAGCGTATGGTCAATCGTCGGTATCCGAACAGCCACGCGATACATCGTTCGATGACCCAGCGGTGCTTGCCGAGTTTCTGGCTGGATTCGATGCCTTTGCGGGCGATGCGCACGGTGATTCCTTGCTTGCGTACCCAGTCTCGGAGTTCGGCCTGGTCGTAGGCTTTGTCGGCGTGGAGCTTGTCCGGCTTGCGCCGGCGGGGCCCCCGCCGGGATTTCACGGCGGGGATGGCCAGAATCAGCGGTTTGAGGGCGTGCGCGTCGTTGGTGTTCGCGGCCGAGATCGCGACCGCCAGCGGCAGTCCCGCCCGGTCGGACAGTGCATGGATCTTCGAGCCGGGTTTCCCGCGGTCCACAGGACTGGGACCGGTCAGAGATCCCCCCTTTTGGCCCTGACGGAGGCTCCGTCCAGGACCGCGCGGGACCAGTCGATCATTCCCTGGCTGCCGAGTTCATCGAGTACCGCGCGATGCAACCTGCGCCATAATCCGGCTTTCGTCCACTCGGTGAAGCGACGATGCGCGGTCGGGACCTTCACTCCGAAGCTGGGTGGCAGGTGTCGCCAAGCGCACCCGCTTGTCAGCACGAACACGATCGCGGTGAACACAGCACGATCATCCACGCGCGACCGTCCGCCTCCCTGCGGACGAACCTGATGCGCAGGGACCAGCGGTTCGACCAGTGCCCACAGCTCATCAGGCACCAACCGCCGCGACAACTCATCAACCACGAACCAAGATCATGCCCGCAACCCAACCAAGATCCAAACGAGACACGCTCTTAGCTAAGCGCTAGCTCGGTCCAAAACATCCAGGTCACCTTCGAAGGAGACCACCACAACCCACGATCTATCCTCTGCGAGGAAGTAATGGTGCTCCGGAACCTCAAGAAGCGCGACCGTAACCGAATCGACTTCGCTCTCAGTAAAACGCACACCGTAGGGTGAAAGCCCATCTCCCACATGCTCTACCACAGAGCCGGACTTGATTCGCGCACGAATCTCCCTGGAAGCACTCTCTGCAAGCAACCGCTCATCGTCGATTCTCCAATGCTGATGCCTGCCAACCACACGACTCCAGTCAATTTTTCCCGCAGAAAAAGGCAAGTGACCTTCCAGCCAGCTAAATACTTTTGAATCATCTATCCTCTCCAGGTAAGCCAGGGGTGAAACAGAAAATACTTCCTCTTCCCAGTAATTTTCAGACAAATTACACCTCCATTAGCCACATCCATGCAGGCGTTGAAGCTTCGTCACAGTTTTTTCGGTAGCATCGAACTGGAAGTGTGGCCCCTTTTCCTTTCCTGCCCATACATTTATGTGAGCCCCACTCCGCTCGTCGAACTCGATCCGAAACCCGACTTTTCCATTCACTGTCTGCATTCCGACCGGCCTACCCTTGATGGCGCCGAACTTTCCAAGCGTAACCTTCTCGGCTTTGAACCCACGCGGAATCAGCCAATCTAAAGCCTGGTTTCGCGCTTGATTGAAGTCATCGGCGGCAGGCTTGCCACCCTTATTATGCACCAATACTGGCGCAGTCCCCGCCAGCACATAATACGTGTGGACACCGTTGATGGTGAGGTTGTGGACCTGGGTTGTGGCGGTGTAGGTGCGGACGTCGACGACCCGGACCTTCTCACCGGTGGGGGTACGCAGCCAATCTCCGGCATCGAGGTCTTCGGCGTGGTACCAGCCCGGGGCTTCGCCCCACAGGCCGTGCACGGCTGGGTTGAGGAGACGACCGTGCTCATCCACCCAGAACGAATGCTCCGCGGTCGCGACGAGCGTCTTTAAAATAACTTGGGCTACCCATCGTAATTTTTAACAAAGGGGCAAGAGAACCAATCTGGTACTTTTTGATCGCGAAAAGTCAAAGAGATGTAATCATTTAACGCCTCTCTCGCTCGCAAGAAATTTCCAAACTCATCGCACCATTCTCTGTCCGAAATATAGTCCGGAATTCCTTGCACGGCGACAACCTCGACTCCCAACTCACCCCAGCATCCCCATTTGCCCGAAGGGCCTGACACCGCAAAGACGCGAGCCGAGAACACGAGCGCACCCGTTGGATCGCCATCAGGTTCATAGCTCACCGAATTCCAGTAGTCATCCTCGCTGGAATCAACAGGCAAAGAAATCGCTGGATATATGCCGTATCCTTCACGATAGTAGGTTTCGGCATCAGGTTCGAGGACCAAGAAGTCGATTCGATCGTCACCATGCACACGGGCCAGCCGCTGAATAGCAGGCCAAAAACTCGGCCCCATAACTCCCAGGTCCTGGCAAAACAAAGTACGTGGTTTGGGATTTTTAAATACCGACTCAGGAAAACGTCTGTCCAGATGGAAATCCTTGGAGACAGTCTCCCGAACAACCTCGAACTCTCGGCGCTCGGACACTAGTCCAGTCCTCATTAATTCTCACCCCCTAGTCTGATCTTCACGGTTTTTTTGCCGGATGCAAAGCGATCCAAATTCCATCCTTCATGACTGTTTGCATGCTCGCGAAGAATGTACTTATCACCGTCTTTAGTGTAGATGTAAACCTTACCATCTTTGGATGGCTGCCTACTCCACCCGGATTCAATCAAGTTCTTGTCGACCTCGTTATGATCGACATCCGTAAGCCTATTAGGAATACTTTTTCCTTTTGTTATGTCCTCATATTTAACGAAGGCACGTGGACAGTTGTCGTTGTGTGTGAGGACGGCCCGGCCGCCTACTACCACATGGTAGGTGTGGACACCGTTGATGGTGAGGTTGTGGACCGTGGTTGTGGCGGTGTAGGTGCGGACGTCGACGACCCGGACCTTCTCACCGTCAGGGGTGCGGAGTTGGTCTCCGGGATCGAGGTCTTCGGCGTCGTACCACCCCGGGGCTTCGCCCCACAGGCCGTGCACGGCTGGGTTGAGGAGACGACCGTGCTCATCCACCCAGAACGGATGCTCCGCGGTCGCGACGAGCGTGGACACCGCATCCCCGGCCTCACCGTCGACATCGACGGTGACCTCCACCAAATCCTTCTCACCATGGCCGACGATCGTGGCCACCACCTTCTGCGAGGCGGTCTCCCCCGTCTCGGGATCAGTGGCCACCACCCGATCCCCCAGCCCAACCTCCTCAACCGGCTTGGTTGAGCCGTCGGCCAGCAACACCAGAGTGCCCGGGACGAAACTGTTCCCCCCAAGACAACTCGTCAGCTTGGCCTGCTCAGCCCGAATCTCACCCTCAAGCTCCGGGAAACTCCGCCGAGCGGCCTTGACCCTGGCCCGCCACTTGAACGCATCCGACACCGCATCGAAGATCTTGCCCGCATACCGCAACTTCGACACCGGAATCGCACCGATGATCGCCGCGACACACGAACCCAGACTCCCCGAAAAACAATCCTGAACATCCGACAAACCCGTCAGATCCGCAGCCAACTCCGGCAACTGCGCCAAGACATAGTCGAAGAAGCTTTGCTTCGAATTGGCCAGCGCCCGCATCTCCTCGTACTCGGCGGCGCTGATCCCCCTCTCCGCCAACACCTGCTCACGCGCGATATGCGGCGCATACGACTTCCACGCCAGCCGCTGGAAACTGCGCACCACCGCCGGCGAATCACCGCGCTTCCGCATCCAATACGACCGCGTCTCGATGTAGTCCCGGCGATCCATCCCGGCCGGCCTGCCACACAGAATCCCGTCCGGACCACACGCCGCGCCCCACAACAACCCCGACGGATCACTGAACGTCACCGGCGAGTTGTTCGAATACGCATACCCGTGCATCTGCTGCGGATCCGTCAAATCCATGATCGGATCCACCGAGATGAACCGCCCCAGCGTCGGGTCGTACTCCCGCGCCCCCAAATGCGTCAAACCCGACACATCACGGGTTCCACCGACGAACCCGTGATCCGTCGGCCACGACTCCGGACGCTCGCCCCGCGGAGCGCCGAACGGTGTGAAGTATCGCCGTGACACCGACAATTCCGGCTCGGATTCGATCGACTCCGTCGCCGTGCCCTGGTGATCGCCGAACAGCATCGTCAGCCCGCCGACCGACGACCGCACCGCCACCGTCGTGCCCGCGTGCTCGTAGAAGCGCTTGGCCGTGACCTCACCCGATTCGACGTCCAGCGTCAGTTCCATGCCGGGCAGGAACAACACCGTCCGCTTGGGATCCTTCGTCAGCAGCCGGTTGCCGTCGGCGTCGTACACATACGAACTCTGAGACCCGTCCGCATACTCCACGCGCTCCACGCGGTTCTCGGTGTTCCACTCCAGTTCCTGCGTGTCCCCGGCAACCGTGCGCGAGACCGTGTTGCCCACCGCGTCGTAGGCGAACTCGTCCCGCGACGTCCCGCCGGGGCCCTCCTGCGTCACCGCCGTCAACGTGTGCGGCTGCGCCTGCCCCGCCGACGGATACTCGTAGGTCCGAGTCGTGTCGCCCTCGGCCTCGTGCCGGACCTCCGACAACCGGTTACCGGCCTTGTCGTAGGTGAACTCCATCCAGTACGGCGCCGTCCCACCGAGCCCCGCGACACTCGGCTCCGTCTCGCAGTCACCCGAGGCGGGCGTATGCGCCGAGGCCAATCGCCGCAGGTAGTCGTAGGAGAAGCACTGCACATCTCGCGGCCCGTCCTTGGGCGTGTTGGCGATGCTGGTGATGTTGCCCGCCGGGTCGTAGGAGTAGTGCCGATCCGCGACCCGGTAACCGGTATCGGTGTTCCGGTCCAGGACGGTCTGGTCGAGCCGGCGCGTGCCCTCGGTGAAGTAATTCGTCACCCACGCCCGCCGGCCACCTTCGCCGATCGTCAGCCGCAGCGTCTCCCCGTACGGGGAGTACAGGTGCTCCTGGGCGTAGACCTCCCAACCGTGGGTCTTGGTCGGCAGTCCCAACTCGTTGTACTCGTAGCCGATCGCCTCGGAATCCAGACCCCCCGCCGCCGGCATCGAGTACGCCTCCACCAGGTCGGAGTTCGAGAAGTACCTGGTGCGGAAGGTGTACGTGCCCGCGAGTTCGTCCTCGACCTCGGGGATGATCACCTGTTCACTGGTGACCCGGTTCTGCTCGTCGTAACTGGCGACCTTGGTGGTGTAGGCGTGTCCGTCGACGAACCGGGTGGAGGCCGTGGGCAACCCCTTCTTCAGGGTGTCGTAGGTCCACTCCGCGATCTTGGTGCCGTCCGGGCCGCCCTCGAACATCGCGGTCCGGCGGCCCAACTCGTCGTAGGTGTAGGCCAGCGTCCTCCCGCGTGCGTCGGTCGTGGAGATCAGCTGGTCGAGTTCGTCGTAGACGTACGTCGTGGTGCCGCTGTCGGGGTCGTGCGAGGAAATCTTGCGCCCCAACACGTCGTAGGAGTAGCTCCAGGTGTTGCCCGCCGGGTCGGTCACCGACTCCAGCTCACCGCGTGGGGTGTAGGTGTAGGTCGTGGTGTCGAACTCACCGCTGGGCTCGTCACCGTGGTACTGCCGACGCTCGACCATCTCGCCCTGGGCGTTACGGATCACCGTGGTCGGTGTTTCCCCGTCGGGCGGATCGATGTGTACCCGGTCGCCGCCGTACGTGGTGGTGGTGCGCCACTGCTCCTCACCGAGCTTGCGGAAGATCACCGCGGTCGGCCGTTCCAAGGCGTCGAACTCGGTGATCGTCTGGTGAGGTACCGCCTCGTCACCCACCCCCAACAGAGCGTCGCTGGGTGGTTCGTCGTTGAAGTAGGCGTCGTTGACCTTCCACGCCAGGCCGCGCGAGTCGTACCACGTGTCGGTGACGATCCGTCCGCCGGGAGCGCCCGCGAAGTCCTCGTCGTCACGGGGATCGGACGGGACTTCCTTGTTGTCCCCGGCTGCCGGAAGTTGACTCTGGCGTTCGCGAAGGAAGCCGTCGTAGAAGGTGTAGGAGGTGTTGTATCCGCCGTCCTGCCGGAGCGAGTGAGTGGCGACCACCGTCGCGGCGTCGGTGCGGTAGTGGTACTCGTACTCGACGTTCGCCGGATCGCCCTTGCCCCTGTCCTGTCCGGGTAGCCACGCCTTCACCAGCCGACCCAGCGGGTCGTAGACGGCCTCGCTGCGCTCGCCGTTCGGCCCCGTCTCGACCAGGGGTTCGCCCCACGCCGGTTCCAGTTCGGTCGTGGAGGTGTGTCCGAGGGGGTTCGTCGTGACGACCTGCGTCGTCGCCCCCGTGTCGGGCACGTAGTCGATGCTCGTCGTCGCTCCCGACGCGTCGGTGCGGGAGGTGATCCTCCCGTAGACGTCGTAGGTCGTTTCGGCGACCGTCCGGTACTGCTCGCCGTCCCACCGTTGGACGGTCGTGATCTCGCCGCGCGTCGGTGCCGCGCCGAACTCCTGTCCGTCGTAGAGGTTGCGGACGTCGCTGATGACGTCGTTGCCCTCGCCCTCGCCCGCCGAACACGGCAACGCGACCTCCCGCGACCGCGAGACGTAGTTCAGCATCCAGGCGTCGGTGTTCCGCACATAGCTGGTACGCGTGCATTTCTCGTCACCCTCGACAGCCACGTCTCCGGCGTCGTCGATCTGGGTGACCAAGCCGTGCTCGTCGTAGGTGCGGGACACCTTGGTACGGCGCCACGTACCGTCCTCCACAAGCTCGCGTCCCCGAACCTCGGCCACGGCGAGCGCGTAGGCCTCGTCGTCACCGTCGACGGCGGTCGGTCCGTGCAGCCACGGATCGGTCACCGAGGCCGACACCACCTCCTCGCCGTCGTACTGCAACGTCTCTCGTGCGAACCCCGCGAGCCGATCGTGGTCCTCGATGCGTCCGCCTTCGGAGTCCTCGACCCACACGTCACGCTTCTTGCCGCCCGGCAGGGTGTCGTCGTCCATGCCGCGCAGGTACAGGGTCTCGGTGACCGACTGTGTGGTGCCCGGTTCCCCGACGACGGTGCGGACCCGTCCGTACCCCCGCCACGACGACCAGGTGCGGTGTTCGGACTTGAGGAAATCACGGTCGTCGAACCGCCACGCGGCTCCGCCCAGGTACTCGTACGTCGTTTTCCGGAGTGCCGACCCGCCGGTGCGATCGTCCTCGGTCACCGCCGTGACCACGTACTTGTGGAACCAGTCCAACATCGGTTCGGGTGCGTGCTCAGGCGACCACCACACCGGATAACACCGCATGGTGTTGGTCTCCGGCTTGTCCGGCATGTTCTCGCCGCGCACACACTCCGGCCCGGAGTACTTGATTTCGATGTGACCGCCGGTTTCGTTGCGGATGTCGGTCAGCCGGTACCGGGTCAACGGAGCGATGCCCTCGTCGGCGTCGACACGGTTCTGCAGCGAGTGCCCGCCGAACACCATCTCCGGAACCGACTCCGTGCCGCCGACATGGCCGGTCCGCTTGATTCCCGCCAACCACAGCGCCGGCGCCAGGCCATCACCGGACTCGGGGAACGACTGCCGCAGGGTCCAGGAGTCGACGTCGTGCCACCCGGATGCCCTGTTCACCTGCGTGGTGATCTTGGTCAGGCGCTTGCGGGTGAAGAACGACGGGGAAGTGCGGTACTCACACGATTCGTCCGCGGCACAGATGCGGTCGAACGGGACATCCGGCCACGACTCCGCGGTGTCCTCGGTGAGTTCGTCCGGTCCACAGTTCACTCCGATACTCGGCAGACACCGCTCGGCCATCGTGAACCGCACCCGCGCGGCGGCATCGCCGAAGAAGTCGTCACTACGCAGACCGTACTCGATTCGATCGAGGTATCCACCGCGCACATACCTGGTACCGGCGTCGGCGTCCAGATTGCGCCCGTAGTAGTTGGACTCGGCCTTGTAGTAGAAGGTCGTGACGTTGCCCTGTGGATCGATGCTGTAGTCGAGATTCCAACGCCACGCCTGCCGACACCAGGAATCGGCGTAGCTCTCGGCGTGGCACGGCTCGCCCGCGTGGTTACCGAACACCGGGACGGTCCACGCCGAGGAGGTCTCCGGGTCGCCTTCCTTCCACCCCGGCATCCGGTTCATGCCCAGGAAGTACTGGGTGCCGTCCTTGGTGGTGACCTTCCAATACTCACCGTTGTTGTCGCCGTTGTCGGCGCCGAACAATCGCTCGATGCGCGAACCGTCGTCCGACTTGGGGCGCCACCGGCCGGTCTTCTCGTCACGGACCAGCTCGGTCGACACGCCACCCAACATCATGGTCGCGTTGTCGCTGGCCCAACACAGATCGCCGGTCTCGCGCGTCCCCTGGTTGCCGTTCAAGTCCTGCGAACACGCCGTGTACTGGCGCTCGATGTAGCCGCCGGCGGAAAGTTCCCACCCGTCACCGACCACCGAGGCCTGGTTGTTGGTCGTGCTGGTGCGGCCGTCCAGTGACGCGGACGAGTACTGCAGCGACACGTTCGGCGCTTTCCCACCGGGGGACGGCGGCATCACCAACGGATAGGAGAAGTTGAACGCCCCGCCGGAGCCCCCGGCAGACCACGACGAGGAGGGCGAAAGCGAGGTCGCGGTGAACGACCCCGCCGACGACTCGGCGTCCGCCGCCACGGCCAGGAGGACACCGGACTCCTTCGCCTCGGGAAGGGCGACGTCGGCCGTCACCGTGCCGTTTCGCTCGTCGTTGACGGTCTCGATCGGCTCACCCGCTCGGCACTCCGCCTCGTCGGGGGTCTTCAGAGCACACTCCGGCAACCGCGTCAACTTCAGTCGCGATCCGTAGTTCGCCCCGTAGGCCGCCGCGAACTTGGAGTAGTCGACCCGGACGGACACCGTGTCCCCGGCCGTGCCCCCGGCGTCGGACACTCGAAGCAGCAGGCCCCGCAAACCCACGTCCGCCGCGGTGTCCTGGTCGAAGGTCTCGACCTCGACCTTGGCCGATTCGGAACTCGCGGCCGCGACGGCACCGTCCTTGGCCGACAGTCCCACCAGGACGGGGAGCTCGCCGGCTCGACGGTATTCCGGTGCTTGCTCGTCCTCGCTTCGGGAAGCCGTTCGGGCGGCGGCGAGGTCCACCACGGCGTTGTCGTTTCCCGGCCACACCGGTCGAGGCATCGCCTCGATGGCCTTCTTCGCCGTCTCGCTCTCCGGCAACGGAGCCACCGTCACCGGTTCTCCGGGCACGGAGCGTTCCCGTTGCAGTGGCGGGAGTTTTTGGTCGGTGTCGATTCCCGGCGGAGCTGCCACTGCCGGGGTCAACGAGCCCAGCAGTGACACGCCGAGCACCAGGATCAAACCACGCTTGGCGAACCGGCTCACGCGCACGGGTCGTCCTTCCTCAATTGACGAAACGAGTTGAGCTGGCAGAGCTACCGGAACGAGAGCTGGAAGATCTCCCCGTCGCTGGGCACCCCGGCGAACACACGAACCTCGTCGACGGCCCCGTACCAGGGGTCGGCCGGAAGGCCTGTCCAGACCGTACGGCCGATGAGAAGTTCCCCGGAGTTGTTCCACGAGTGCACGTCGGTGGCCTTCCCGGCGAACCTGCCGTTGATGTAGAGCCGGACCTCGCGTTTCTGGGCGTCGTACACGCCGGTGAGGTGGACCCATTCGTCGGCCCTCGGGCGCTCGACGCTGCTCGCCACTCCTCCACCACGTTCACAGCCCTTGCTCTCCGGGCAGGTGACGGCCATCGACCACCGGCCGGTGTCGATCCGGTAGCCGAGGGAGAAAGGCGTGTACTCGGCATCCCCCATGCTGACAGCGGCTTCCTGGCGGGTCAGGTCGTCCGCCTTCACCCACGCCGCCACCGTGTAGGACTTGTCGGTGCGGATGTCCGGGCGCGGCGCGGAGAGGTACTGCCAGTCCGTCTGGTCGTAGCTCAGCCGGACCGAGGTGAACTCCCCGACCTCCCAAGACGCGGCACCGTGGAAGACGGCCTCCTGCCCCGTCACCTCGTCGCGCGTGGTGGTCCCGCTGCCCTCTTCCATCGCGTAGTGCGCCCTTAGCACCGCCTGTTGAGCCAGCAGTGCCACCTCGGAGTTGGTCAGCACGCGGTCATACACCCGGACCTCGTCGATCGAGCCGGAGAAGTGGTCGACGTGGTTGTCGCTCCACAGCGCTCGCCCGATGGCGAGTGGGCCGCTCGCGGTCCACGCGCCGCTGTGTGCCCGCACGCCGGCGGGTCTTCCGTCGACGTAGAGCCTCAGCTGCTGCGCAGCGGCGTCGTACACACCCGCGACGTGGGTCCAGACCTCGGGCTCCACCCGTTGCGACGAGCGCACTCGGCTGTGGACGTCACCTCCGCCGACGGCGTCCTCGCCGAACATCGCGAAGGCCCATTCGCCGTTTGACGTGGACTGGAGCTGGAATCCGCTGACGTGTTCCCCGTCCTGGGAGACGATCGTGCGATTTCCTTCCGCCGTGCTCGGCTTCACCCACGCGGCCACCGAGAAGCTTTCGGCGGTGTCGACACCGGTCGGCTCCCACAACCAATCGGTCGCCCCATCCAGCAGGGCCGCGGAGTTCTCGTATCCGGGCGCGTCGAGGACGGGAGCCCCTTCCGCCGACAGAGTGCGTCCCTGAGCACTCTCGTCCGCCAGGTCACCGTCGAGTTTCCAGTGGCCCGTCAAGCCCGAGGTCAGCGGATCGTGTGCCCTGACGAAGACCTTGTACCGGTAGATCTCCGATCGGTTGCCCGCTCGGTCGACCGAGCGCACGAACAGGGTTTGAGGCCCGTCCAACGTCGGTGTCCAACGGATCCACGCCTGTCCGTCCTGTGCCGGGACGCGGGTCTGCGGATCGTCGGTCTGGTCCTCGGTGAACGAGTACAGGAAGTGATCGACGTCGGTGCCGTCCTCCACGGCCAGCAGGAAGTCACCGGTCTGTCCGAGGCCGCCCGCCGGGGTGTCGTACGGGTAGTCCTCGGACGTCACGGTCGGTGTGTCCGGAGCCACCGTGTCCACCTCGAACTCGCAGTCGTCCGACCACGACGTCAGCTGTCCGTCCGTGGACCGGAGTCGCCACGTGTACAGGCCGTCCTCGGTGATCATGCCGTCCTTCACCGTCACCTCGGCGAACGAGCCGGACGGGACGTTTCCGGTGACGATCTCGTCACCGTCCCAGGTGGCTTCCGAACCGACCCCCACGAGCAACCGGAATCCGGCCTCGAGCATTCCTCGGTCGGGATCGGAGACACGGGCCCGCAGGCGGGGAGTTTTGGTCGGAACCGCCGGACGTTCGGGACTCGTCGCGCACTCGACGAGCCCACCCTGCATGGACATCTCCGTGGGCTTGTTCGGGTAGGAGTTGTATTCGACCTCCAGCACGGGATCGAGGTCGAAGCGCCGCCAACTTGCTCGGGACGTGTCCACCGCCTTGAGCATGAAGGTCAGCTCGGACCTGCCGTTGGCCACGGCTCCCTTGACGGTGTTCGTCAATTTGATGTCGACGCCGCCCTGGCTCGGGCAGTACTGGACGTTGTTGTGGACGTTGAAGTCGGCGAGCTTCGAGTTCCAGCTCGGCTGATCGTTCCACGTGGTGCTGCGCGAGATCGACTCCGTCAGCCAAAGCTCGGTTCCGCCTCCGGAACAGCCGTGGGAGTGTCTCACCCTGGTGCGAAGGGTGGCCTCGTTGATGCGTTTGCCCTTCACACCGGAAAGGTCGAGCTCGACGTAGGAGCGGGAGATTCCCGAGGCGTCACCGGCGTTGCCGACCTTCAGATCGTTCAGGTCACCGGTGCGTTTGTCGTAGTTCCGCTCTTCTGGATATCCACTCTGGACAACGACGTGGTGATTCGTCCTGCCGGCCCAGTTGTAACTGGGGTCGACGAACACGGGGTACCGGGTGTCCGGGTCGGTGAGGAAAGCCCGATCCGGCCGCACGGTGATCTCGTCGCCGGACACGTCCGCGCTCATCGTGGCCTGCTCGGCGGAGGCCGGGGGAGCGACGACCTCACCGGAGGCGTTGGTACCGGAGGAGTCCCACATCCGCGAGGCGTCTCCGACGAACTTCACCCTTCCCTCGGCGTCCCTCGCCTCCAAGCCGTCGGCATCACCGCTCACCGTCACGTTGCGGACGTGGGAGCCGTAGGTGATCTCCTCCAGTTCCGGATGCTCGGCGGCTTCTCGTGTCTTGATCTTCAGGACTTGGCCGAAGCCTTCGGGATTCGCCGTGACGACGAGATCGACGTCCGGCAGCACGTCCGGATACGTGGCGACGGGACCGTCCAAAATGGGCTCGGGTAATTCTCCCCGCCACTTCAGACCCACCTCGTAGCCGTCCTTCGAGGCGACCACCAACGGCTCGGTCGAACCGCCCGGTGACAAGGTGAGGGCCACCGGTGTCGCGACCGTGCGAACGACACCGTCGTCGCCACGCTCCCAGGTCGTGTCGATGGAACGCCACTTCCCGTCCCGCTTCACGCGTTGCGGAGTGAGGCTCTGCCGCCAGGTGAAGGTGCCGTCCGGATTGGCCAGCACCTCGACCGTCTCGGTGGTCTCCTCCTCGACACGGACGGGCTTCCCTTCCGCTTGCGCCCGTGCCGTCGCGGACATCACCTCGACCGACTCTTCCGCACGAGCCGCGGGAACGAGGACCACCAGTGTGGCGACGACAGCGAGTACCACCGAAACGGCGACCGACCGCACTCCCACGTGAGCAGGGCACGGCGACAACCGCGTATGCACTTGCCAGAACCCCCAGTAGATCGTCTCGCGCAGACCCCTCACGCTGCGCGACTAGTCGCACGCAGCCTGGCACCCGGAACGGGCCCCCGAATCGGCCAAACGGGTCAATACCCGCTAAAAAGATGTGATTTGGATTGCAACAAGAACGAGCGCACGACGACTTCATCAAGCTTCGGTATCGAAAACGAGCCGCCGTGCCCGGCCCGAGATCGAAACGACATCACCCGCCGCTTCAGCGTTCCGTCGACGTGCGTACCGAGCTCTCCCGCACCTTCAGGCGAGTCGGCAGTACCTTTCTCTCCGGTTCGGCGTTCGGGTCCGCGATCCTGCGCACCAACGCCTCGGCCGCCACTCGCCCCTCGTCGTAGGTCGACCGACCGACGGTGGTGACGGTGGGTCGTACGAGTTCCGCCCACGGCAGGTCGTCGAATCCCACCACACCGACCTCGTCGGGCACGGACAAGCCGTGATCGGCCAGACACCGCAACACCCCGAGCGTCATGAGATTGTTGGCGGAGAACACCGCATCGGGCCGTTGTGGACACTCTAAAAAGGACTCCATTGCGGCGCGGCCGCCCGGCTCGCGGAAGTCGGCGAAGCGCACCAACGACTCGTCCACGTCACGCCCGGCCTCGATGAGCGCCGCGCGATAGCCGCTCAGGCGTTGCGCGGCCGTGCTGTACTCCTCGGGCCCGGTGACGCACGCGATGCGTTCGAAGCCCTGCTCCACGAGGTGCCGGGTGGCGACGTAGGCGCCCTGTTCGTTGTCGGCCAGCACCGCGTCGGCACGTACCCCGTCCAGTTCCCGGTCGACGAGCACCACCGGACACCCCGCACTCACCAGGGAATCGACATGCTCGGTACGGGACGACGACGGCGACAGGATGACTCCGGCCATGCGTTCGGCCAACGCCACGTCGATGTAGTCGGCCTCCTTCGTCTCGTCCTCGTCGGAGTTGCACAGCACCACCGAGTACCCCTCGGCGGAGGCGACGTCCTCGATGCCCCGCACCATGTCGGTGAAGAACGGGTTGCGCACGTCGGCGATGATCACCGCCCACAGGCGGGTACGCCGAGTACGAAGATTGCGGGCGACGAGGTTGGGGCGATAACGCAACGCGGCGACCGCCTGCGTCACGCGCCGCGCGAGCACGGGATCGACCGAACCGCCGTTGAGCACCCGCGACACCGTGGCGACCGACACGTCCGCATGCCGCGCCACGTCGTAGATCGTCGCCACGGGATCGTCTCCTTGTCGGCCCGTCCGGGTTGACCGATGTTAGCAGTGGGTAGTCACCACGTTCGGGGAAAGGAGGGGCGGTGTCGCACGGTCACCAGCACACCACCTCGGCGGAACACCGACACCACGGCGCCCCCGCGGCCGGGTGGAGCATGGCCGTGTCGGCGACGTTGCACTGCCTCACCGGCTGCGCCGTCGGCGAGGTCCTGGGGATGGCGATCGGGACGGCGTTGGGCTGGAGCACTCTCCCCACCCTCGTCCTGGCCGTCGCCCTGGCGTTCTTCTTCGGCTACGCGTTGAGCATGCGCGGTGTCCTGCGCGCGGGCGTGGGTTTCCGGCAGGCGTTGCGGGTGGCACTCGCCGCCGACACTGCGTCGATCACGGTCATGGAACTCGTGGACAACGGCGTGTTGCTGGTGATCCCCGACGCGATGGACGCCGCGTTGAACTCTCCGCTGTTCTGGGGCTCACTCGCCGTGGCCCTCGCGATCGCGTTCGTGGTCACGGTGCCGGTGAACAAGTGGCTCATCAGCCGGGGCAAGGGCCACGCCGTGGCACACGCCTACCACCACTGACCCCGACCCGCTCCTCCGCGAGCGACGGCACGGCCTCGCGCGGGGGCGATGCGGTGACCGGCGCACCACCGACCGGCTTCGCGTTCCGACGCCACGGAACCGACCGTGGTGCGCCCTCGCAACGCCGTGCGGAAACCGCACGTCTCACCGCTTGACGGCCACTCCCCCGAGCATGAGGTGCTCCTCGGGCCACGGCTCCCTCGTCCGAGGTCCGGCGGGCCACCAGTCGTCGAGCCGCACGAGGCCGGGGGACAGCAACTCCAGCCCGGCGAACATATCCTCGATCTGTTCCCGCTTGCGCCAGTACCCCGAGCCGAGGCCCGCTTCCCGCACCTTGTTCTCCAGCTCCCGCGCCTTCCGCGACAGCTCCGGGTCCTCGTCAGCGGGGTCCCAGAAGTGCGTGATCGCCAGGTAGGAGCCCGTCGGCAAGGCATCGACGTAGGTGCGCATGATGCCCACCGGGTCCTGCTCGTCGGACACGTGGTGCAGCGTGCCGATCTGCATGAGCACGAACGGCCGGTCGAGTTCGAGGTGTCGCGTGATCTCGGGGTGCGAGAGCACGTCCTTCGGTTTGGTGAGGTCGGCCTCGACGAACCGCGTGTACTCGTTCTCCTCCAGCAGCGCCCTGCCGTGCGCGTTGCAGATCGGGTCGATGTCGACGTAGACGACCTTGGCCTCGGGGTTGCTGAACTGCGCGACCTCGTGGGTGTTCTGCACCGTGGGCAGGCCGCTGCCGAGGTCGAGGAACTGGTCCATGCCCGCCAGCTCGGTGAGGTAGCGCACGACCCGCACGAGGAACCTGCGGTTCATCCAGCTCACGTCGCCTTGGTGGGGCGCCACCTGCTTGACCTGCTCGAAGACCTGCCGGTCGACCTCGTAGTTGTCCTTGCCCCCGAGGCTGGCGTCGTAGACACGGGCGACCGTCGGTTTGGTGGGGTCCAGCTTCGCCGAGGGCGGAATCTGCGGTGTTACGTCCTGCACTGCGTCGGGCTCCTTCCAGTGGCGGTGTCGATGTTGATCAACACTGTGCCACCGTGCGTGATGGATCACGCCGAGTGTGTCACCTCACGAGGCGTCGCGGAACCCTTATTGATCACAGGGACAAACCGCCCCAAAATCGACACCTCGTGCTCAGTCAAGTACGACGCGCCGAAAGTTGCGGGAAAATTAACCGAATCGTTGTGGTGCACATCAAGTTTAGTAGAGGGCGATCTTGTCGTCCTCGCATAGTCGCCAGTGCCCCGATTCGAGTGCGTCGGCCCCCCACCGATGTGCTTTCCCCCGACACCATTGGAGTTCGCACATAATGCGTGCGCGTCATGTCCGGCGAGCCGCACCGATCGCGCTGCTCGCCTCACTGACCCTGATTTCCACCCCCGGCGTCAGCTTCGCCGACCCCGCCCCCGCCCCCCAGCAGAACGTCCAGGTCCGGCAGGCCGCCGCGCAGGACGAGAAGCCTCTCGACGAGCAGATCGCGGAGGCGGAGAAGGCGCTGGAGAACGCCAAGAAGCAGGCCGAGGACACGAAGCGGAAGCTCGACAACACGACAGCCGAGCACAACAAGGCGAAGCAGGCCACCGCCGACGCTCGCGACAAGCTCGCCAAGGCCCGCGACATCGCCGCGGACGCCGAGGCCCGGCTGCACCGGGCTGAGGAACGCGTCGACGCGCACTCCGGGTTCAGCTTCGCCGGTGTCGTCGACTCGGTGCTGTCCCTCCTCGGCTCCGACATCACCAACTCGATGAGCCGGGAAGTCGACGACAAGCGCGACGCCGTCTCCGACGCCGAGAAGACCCTCGGCAAGGCCGAACGCGAGGAGACCAAGGCCGAGCGCGCCAAGGTGAACGCCGAGAAGGCTCACGAACAGGCCACGGCCAAACAGGACGAGAAACAGTCCGAATTGGACAAGCTGAACGAGCGGAAGCAGGCCGAGGAGGCTCCCGCCGACGGTGGCGCCGCCCCGGCCGCCGCGCCGGACATCGTGAAGCCCGCGGAGGGGACCTTCACCTCCGGCTACGGCGCCCGCTGGGGCACCACGCACTACGGCGTGGACATCGCCAACAGCATCGGCACCCCGATCTACTCCGCCATGTCGGGCACCGTGATCTCCTCCGGTCCCGCGAGCGGTTTCGGACTGTGGGTCCGCGTGCAGCACGACAACGGCCTGATCACCGTCTACGGCCACATCAACGAGTCGTTGGTGTCCGTGGGCCAGCGCGTCGAGGCGGGCCAGCAGATCGCCACGATCGGTAACCGTGGTCAGTCCACCGGCCCGCACCTGCACTTCGAGATTCACGAAAACGGCGTGAAGATCGACCCGCTGCCCTGGCTGGAGGCCCACGGCATCACGCTGTGACCCCCCGCCCGAGGCTCGAAGGCCGTCGCCACCGTGACCCGGTGGTGACGGCCTTCTTTCACTCTTCTTCCACGCGCGGTGCGCGAGCGGCCGACGTGCCCTCACGCACCAGTTCCCCGGTGAGGTTGCCGTTGGCCCCCGACCCGAGGAACACGATGAGCCGCGCGACGTCGTCCGCTGTGGACAGTCGGCGAGACGGGATCGCGGCGGCGAAGTCTTCCACCAGAGGCGAATCCGCGCTCGGGGCTCGCTCGGTGAGCGTGAAACCGGGCGCGACGACGTTGACGAGCACACCGTCCGCGCCCGCGTTCCAGGCCAGCGCCCGTGCCATGCCGTGCAGGCCCGACTTCGCGGTGCCGTAGGGACCGGGTCCCGGCAAGCCCTCCTCCGCCACCCCCGAGGACACCAGCACGATGCGTCCCCAACGTCGTGCCCGCATGGACGGCAGCACGTGTCGCACCACCTCCACCGTGCCGAGCAGGTTGGCGTCGACCATCGCCTGCCATTCCTCCGGCGACACGTCCTCGAACCTCAGCGAAGAGTCCGGTGGCGTGGCACCCCAGCGCACGGCGTTGGCCACCAACACGTCCACTCCACCCCAGCGCTCCACGACTGTCGACACCGCCGCGCCGATCCCCGAGCGGTCTTCGAGATCCAGCCGGACGGTCAGGGCCTCGCCACCCGACCGCTCGACGTGCGCGGCCACCTCCTCGGCCTTCTCCCGATTCGTTCGGTAGGTGAGGGCAACCCTCGCCCCCTCCGCCCCGTACAGGCGAGCCGTGGCCGCGCCGATTCCCGTCGACGCCCCGGTCACCAACACCGTGCGCCCTCGCAAGCCCATGTCCATCGCACATCTCCCCATATCGTTCGACAACGAGATGAGTTTATTTACAGATGATTTTGAATCAAGACTATTTTTCCCGGGCTGTTACCGTATCGACGTGAGCCGACTGCACAACGACCTGCACTGGGCACTCGCCCGGCTCAAACTGGCCCTCGGCACGGCGGAAGCCGAGGTGGTCGCTCGGCACGGCATGGATCTGTGGGGCTACATCGTGTTGATGGCCGTCGCCGACGCCCCCGCCCGGACTCAGCTCGCGCTCGCCCACACCGTGTCGGTGGACAAGAGCAAGCTCGTCGCGATCCTGGACGAACTGGAGGCCGCGGGCTACGTCGTCCGCAAACCCGATCCGGCCGACCGCAGGGCCCGCATCATCGAGGCCACGCCCGAGGGCATGAGAGCGCTGGAAACCGCGGCCGCCGAGGTCGCCGCCGTTGAGGACGAACTGCTGGCCGGCCTCGGGGAGACGGAGCGGGAGACGTTCCGCGCCGCCGTTCGCACGCTCGTCGGCGACCCCATGAGCCGGCTTGCCGGGGACGCCCCCGGCCCCGGCGCCTGTGCCGCGCAGCGTGGCTGCCCGGCCGCTCACAGTCCGAACACGAGCCGCGCCACGACGAAGTAGATGACGAGCCCCGTGGCGTCGACGAGCGTGGTCACCAGCGGCGCGGAGATCACGGCGGGGTCGATGCCCACCCGCTTGGCCAGCAGCGGCATCGTCGAGCCGATGGTGGCCGCCCACCCGCACACCGCCACGAGCGACGTGGCCACGCTCGCGGCCACCGTGATGTCCACGAGCAGGGTCCCGATGACGAGCGCCACCACGGCGAGCATGGAGCCGAGCAGGAAACCGACCCGACACTCCCGCCACGCGACCCGCAGCACGTCGCGCGTGCGCACCTCCCCCACGGCCAGGGCCCGGACCGCCGCCGTCGCCGCCTGCGCCCCCGCGTTGCCGCCCGTGCCCACTAGCAGCGGGATGAACAGCGCCAACGCGGTGACGCTCGCCAACGTGTCCTCGAAGAACTGCAGCACGTTCACCGTCAACGTGGCGGCGATGATCAGCAGCAGCAACCACACCGCCCGCGATCGGGCCAGCTCCACCACGCTCGCCGACATGTAGTGACCCGCCCACGGCGCCGACCCCGACTGACGAGCGATGTCCTCGGTGTCGGCGGCCTCGATGACCTCGAACGCGTCGTCGATCGTGAGCAGGCCCAGGACCCGGTTCTCGCTGTCGGTGACCGGCAGGTCGAGCACGTTGGTGTCCTGCATCAGCCTCGCGGCCTCCTCGACGTCGGCCGTGGCGCGCACGTGCGGCGTGTCGGCGTCGGCGATCTCGGAGACCGGCTTGTCGGGAGGGCTCAGCACGAGGTCGCGCAACGACACCGTGCCCAGGAAGCAACGGCGGTCGTCGATCACCGGCAGCGTGTACACCGTCTCGGCGTCCCCGCCCTTCCGCCGCACCACCGCCAGGGCTTCGGCCGCGCTCATGTGGTAGCGCACGGCCACCGTCTGGGGAGTCATGTAGCGGCCGACGGAGTGCTCCGGGTAGCCCAGCAGCGCGGCGGTGTACTCGCGTTCGCGCGGGCTCAGCCCCGCGAGCACGTGTCGGGCGAACTTCGCGGGCGCCTCCCCGAGCAGTCTCGCCCGGTCGTCGGGCGCCATCCGCTCGACGACGTCGCGAAACGCGGGCTCCCGCAGCCCGGCCAGCACCTTCTGCTGGTCGGTGGGATCGAGTTCCTCGAAGACGGTGAGCGCGCGGTCCTTGTCGAGCAGCCGAAACAGGAGAACGGCGTGAACGGCGTCGGCGCGTGCGATCTCGTCGGCGATCTCGTACGGCTGGTGCTCGACGAGCCAGCCCTGAAGGCCGGGGAGATCGTTGTCCTCCAGCAGGTCCCGCAGTGTCTGAGTCGGCTGTGCTGCCATGGCGGCCACGTACTCCCTCCAGTCGGTGCCCAGCGGGATACCCCGGGGACAAACGTGACTACCTCCCTCCCCACCGGCGTGTCCGCAGGCTGTGCACCCGTGTCCGCAGGCTGTGCACCCGTGTCCGCAGGCTGTGCACCCGTGTCCGCAGGCTGTGGACGTGAGGTCGCGCCGCAGGCTGCGGACACGAGTACGAAACCTGCGGACACGCGTGCATGAGGTGCGGACACGAGTACGAAACCTGCGGACACGCGTGCATGAGGTGCGGACACGGCGGGGCGCCACGCCTTGGCCGGCGGCGGCCGCGGCCTAGGATCGCGGAGGTGGGGAATTCGCAGACACTCGACGTCCTCAAGCGCGTCTTCGGCTACGACTCGTTCCGCGACAACCAGCAGCAGATCATCGACCACGTCACCGACGGCGGGGACGCCCTCGTGCTGATGCCCACCGGTGGCGGCAAGTCGCTCTGTTACCAGATCCCCGCGCTGGTGCGCGACGGCGTCGGAGTGGTGATCTCCCCACTGATCGCCCTCATGCAGGACCAGGTGGCCGGGCTGCGCACCGCGGGCGTGCGCGCGGGGTACCTCAACTCGACGCAGGACCCGGACGAGCGCCGGATGGTGGAGGCGGAGTTCCTCGCGGGCGAGCTCGACCTGCTGTATCTCGCGCCCGAACGGCTGCGGTCCGAGTCCACGTTACGGCTCATCGAACGCGGCCCGGTGTCGGTGTTCGCGATCGACGAGGCGCACTGCGTCTCGCAGTGGGGCCATGACTTCCGTCCCGACTACCTGGAGCTGTCGACGCTGCACGAGCGCCGACCCGACGTGCCGCGCGTGGCCCTGACGGCTACGGCCACTCCCGCCACCCGCGACGAGATCGTCACCCGGCTGAAGCTGGAGAACGCGCGGGTGTTCGTCTCCAGCTTCGATCGGCCCAACATCCAGTACCGGATCGTGCCGAAGAAGGACCCTCGCAAGCAGTTGCTGCGTTTCATCCGCACCGAGCACGTCGGTGACGCGGGCATCGTCTACTGCCTCTCGCGCCGCTCGGTGGAGGAGACCGCCGAGTTCCTCACCCGGAACGGTGTCGAGGCGCTGCCGTACCACGCGGGGCTCGACGCGGGGACCCGCGCCCACCACCAGGCACGGTTCCTGCGCGAGGACGGGCTCGTGGTGGTGGCCACCATCGCGTTCGGCATGGGTATCGACAAGCCCGACGTCCGCTTCGTGGCACACCTCGACCTGCCCAAGTCGGTGGAGGGCTACTACCAGGAGACGGGGCGGGCGGGGCGCGACGGACTACCCGCGACGGCATGGCTCGCCTACGGTCTCGCGGACGTCGTGGCGCAACGGCGGTTGATCGACACCTCGGAGGGCGACGCGGCACACCGGCGACGCCTGTCCACCCACCTCGACGCCATGCTCGCCCTCTGCGAGACGGTCGACTGCCGCAGGGCCCGCCTACTGGCCTACTTCGGGCAGGACGGCGCCGTGAGTCGTTGCGGCAACTGCGACACCTGCCTTTCGCCCCCGGAGTCCTGGGACGGCACCGTGGCCGCGCAGAAACTGCTCTCCACCGTGGTGCGCCTGCGCCGGGAACGCGGGCAGAAGTTCGGGGCGGGCCAGATCATCGACATCCTGCGTGGCAAGCGCACCCCCAAGGTCTCCCAGTACCGGCACGACGCGCTGTCGGTCTTCGGGGTGGGGACCGACCTCGGCGAGGGCGAGTGGCGCGCGGTGATACGGCAGTTGCTCGCCCAGGGCCTGCTCGCCGTCGAGGGCGACTACGGCACGCTCGTCACCACGCCCGCCTCCGACGAGGTGCTGTATCGGGGCCGGACGGTGCGCATGCGTAAGGACCCGGCCGGGATCACGGTGCGCTCCTCCCGCACGACGACGTCGAAGGGCGCCGAGACGCAGGAGCTGGACGCCGAGGCGTCGGCCGTGTTCGAGCGGCTGCGGGCCTGGCGTGCCAGCACCGCCAAGGAACAAGGGGTCCCGGCGTACCTGATCTTCCACGACGCCACGCTGCGGCAGATCGCGACGCTACGACCGTCGAATCGCGACGAACTGAGCACGGTCAGCGGTGTGGGCGAGACCAAGCTGAACCGCTACGGCGACGAGGTGTTGGGCGTACTGGCGTCGTAAGCGCCCCTTCCAAGGACGGGAAGCAGACCCTCGCATCCGAACAGTACACATAGGACCATAACGACGTCCGAGACGTCCACCACGGGCGACAATGAGCGGAACACGAGCGGCTTTTCACGATACTCGCGGCAAACTTTCATACTATCGGGCCATTTGCACACCCTCCACCCAATACGCTTCGCTCTTCACCAGACACCGAAACGGGTAACACCCCCTGCGCAATCGAGTGTCCAACTACGAAACGCAACCTGCATTTATTGCATATCCGCTGGTCGGAGCACTCCTGGGTGCTTATCAAAGGAATCAAGTGATTCACATCACCACAGAACGGGTGATCCCCTTCGGCTTCATTTTGCCGTGTGCCCCCGTTGTCGTGCTTGTAGATTCGTGGTCGGTTGCGGTGAATTCCCAACCGCAGCAGAACGTCACTCGAGTCGATAGGAATGGGTTAAGGTGTTCAAGAAGACTGCTATTGTCGCCTCCGCTGCGGCCGGACTGCTGATGATCGGCTCGCCCGCTTTCGCGACCACGCCGGCGGACGTGGAGGCCAACGACAACACGAACCAGATTGGCCTTATCAACGTTGATGACGTGCTGAGCAACAACGACATCAACCTCTGCGACACGCTGGACCTCAACCTGATCGCTCTGCTGGGCGCCAACGTCACGGGCGACACGGTCTGCACCAACGCGGAGGCGAACAACGACTGAGCGTCGTTACTCCAGCCACGGGTGGGAGGCCACAGGTCTCCCACCCGTTTCCATGTTCGGGTCAGTCCCTCCACCGCGCGATCGCGCGCAACAGCGGCTCGGCCAGCTCGGGACGGCAAATCAGCAGGTCGGGAAGGTACGGCGACACGCCGTTGTAGCTCAACTCGGAGCCGTCCACACGCGAGGCGTGCAAGCCCACCGACCGGGCGACACCGACGGGCGCCGCCGAATCCCATTCGTATTGACCCCCCGCGTGCACGTAGGCGTCGGCCTCCCCACGCGCCACCGCCAGAGCCTTGGCTCCCGCGGACCCCATCGGAACCAGTTCCGCGTCGACCTCTTCGGCAACTTTTTTCGCGAATTCGGGTGGTCGTGTGTTGCTGACCAGAATTCGTTTCTTTTTTCCGGGTAATTGTGAGGAACTTTTCCTCGGCTCGTCGGTGCTCATCACCAAACCCGAGTCCGGTTGAGCGACGGCGGCGGCCGTGATCCCGATTCCGGCTTGCCACAACGCGACGTGCACGGTCCAGTCCGGTCGCCCCAGCCCGTACTCCCGTGTCCCGTCGAGCGGATCGACGATCCACACCCGAGACGCGCGCAGCCGTTTCGGGTCGTCGGCCGACTCCTCGGACAACACGGCGTCGCCCGGCCTGTGCTCGGCGAGTGTCCGCACGATCAGGGCGTTCGACTCCGCGTCACCCCGACGTCCCAGTGCGCGGGGGTCCCGGACGGGTTCCCGGCTCGTCTCGTCCCTGATCCGGAGCAGCAGTTCCCCGGCTTCGGCGGCGAGCCGCGCGGCAAGTCGTGCGTCGGTCATCACGTCGAGCAGCGTAAAGGCCCCGAGAACGTGGGTATCCGTAGGTAGCGACCGCGGAAGGGGAGGAAGATGGCTGCCCAGCTAGCCGTGATCACGGGTGCGTCGACGGGAATAGGCCGCAAGCTTGCCGAGGAGTTCGCCCGGAACGGGTTCGATCTCGTGCTGGCCGCCGACGACGACGCACTGGACGCCACCGTGGCCGAGCTCGAATCGTCGGGGCGAAAGGTGTGGGGCGTGGCCAGCGATCTCTCCCGCTACGGGGGCGTCGTGGAGCTGGCCGACCGCGTCGAGGCGCTCGACCGTCCGGTGGACGTGCTGGTGCTCAACGCCGGGACCGGGGTCGGTGGGCCGTTCGCCACGAGCACGGAGTCGTTGGACGAGCAGTTGCGTGTCGTCAACCTCAACGTGGTGGGCACCGTGCATCTGGCCAAGCGCCTGGTACCCGCGATGGTCGAGCGGGGCGGCGGACGGCTCGTCGTGGTGTCGTCGACGGTGGCCGGACTGCCCGGCCCCTACCAGGCCACCTACAACGCGTCGAAGGCGTTCCTGTCGTCGTTCGCCGCGGCCCTGGGCGAGGAACTACGCGGGAAGGGCGTCACCGTCACCACGGTGTTGCCCGGCGTCACCGACACGGAGTTCTTCGCGCGATCGGGGATGCTGCGCACGAAGATCGGCGCGACGTCGTTCAAGGACGACCCGGCACGCGTGGCACGCGAGGCCTACCGGGCGACGATGGCGGGACGAGCCCACGTCGTCACCGGCCCGTTCTACAACTGGGCGTTCGTCCTGGCCGGACGGCTGCTTCCCGATCGCCTGCTCGCCCGGATACACCGTCCGTTCTCGAAGCCGGGCTCCGCGCACGTCGCCGGGTAGGGCGCTCCCGCCCCGCGGCGACGGTGACGGACGGAGCGCCCCACGGAATCCGTTGCACTTGTATCTGTAAGACATCGCGAAGTGCGAGGGACCACCATGCCTGCCAAGACCGGCGAGCGTGGCATGGTGCTGGCGAACGAACGTCAGTTGAATCAGGCCCGGCGGGTGGTCGAAGCGCTTCCGCACGCTCGGCAAAGCTTCACGGCCACCGCGCCGAGTGGCGAATCGATCCCGCTACCGCCGGAGCTGTCGGCAATCATGAGCAGAATCCTGCGTGCGATGGCCGGGGGCGGGACGATCACGGTCAGCGCGATGCCCGAAGAGCTGACGACCACGATGGCCGCCAAGCAACTGGGCGTGTCCCGACCGACCTTGATGAAGATGATCCGGGAGAGGGAGATCAAAGCGCGCAAGGTCGGCACCCACACCCGACTGCGCACCGCGGACGTGCTGAAGTTCCGGCGGCAACGTCGTGAGCGCCGGAGGCGGGCCTTCGCGGAGCTGCGTGCCCTCGAAGAGGAGGGCTGGGCCTCGGGGTCGAACGGGCTTTCCTCGGCTCCCCCGTCCTCTGGCCCGCGTCCATGCCGATCACTAGGGTGCTCGTCGACGCGAACGTTCTCTACTCGAAAACCCTGCTGGAGTGGCTGGCGCTTCTCTATCTGCGCCAGGAAGACGAAATTTACAGCGTCTACCGGACCGAGGACGTCCTTGCCGAGACCATCCATCGGCTGAGACGCCACCACCCGCACTGGAACGGCGGGAAACGGCGCTAACGAAGCGACACCGACAGGGCCTGGGCGATCTCCCTGCCGAGCGCGTGCGTGGTGTCGGACGGGGGCTGCCCCACCCGCACCACGATCGGACCGCCGAACGGCTGGCGTTCGAGGACCTCGATACGCTGCCCGAGCCCGATGGCGCGGTCCGACAGGTACCGCAGCAACTCGGGGTCGGTGTCCCACACCCGCACGATCTCCCCCACCGTGCCCGCGGGCAGATCCTCCAGCAGCTTCGTGGACACCTCCTCGACGGAGCCGTCCACCGCGGGGATCGGGTCGCCGTGCGGGTCGCGCACCGGGTTGCCGAGCTTCGCCGCGATGCGCTCGACGAGGCGGTCGGACACGACGTGTTCGAGCAGGTCGGCCTCGGCGTGGACCTCGTCCCACGTGTAGCCGAGCTCGGACACGAGGTATGCCTCGATGAGTCGGTGTCTCCGCAGCACCGACCGGGCGAGCAGCCGACCGTCGGGGGTCAGTTCGATCCCCCGGTACGGCACGTGCTCGACCAGTCCCTGCTGCGAAAGCTTCGTGACCATCCCCGAGGCCGAGGACGGGCTCACCGCCAACCGGGCGGCCAGCGACGTGTTCGTCACGTCCTCACCGCGTTCCTCCAGGCCGTAGATCGCCCGTAGGTAGTCCTCGATCGAGGCCGATCGACGGTTCGAGGCACCCACCATGCCTCCTACGATACGTACCGCTCAACCGCGCCAGCGATAGCGCACCCAGCCCGGCACGGGCTCGGCTCCGAGCTCCGCGTAGAACGCGGCGGCCTTCTCGTTGCCCTCCTGCATGTCCCACTCGACCCTGCCGTCGGTACGCGCCTTGAGCTCCTTCAGCAGCTGCGTGCCGAGACCGAGCCTGCGGTAGTCGGGCCGCACGAAGAGGTCGTCGAGCCAGATCCCCGGCTTGGCCTCCCACGTCGAGAAGTTCCACGAGCAAAACGCCATGCCCGCCGCCACGCCGTCCACCTCGGCGATGATCACCCACGCCTTCGGGTCGGGGCCGAATAGGTGCCGGGCCATGTCCGCCCGGTCGAGGACCAGGTCGTTCTTGCCCTCGTAACGAGCGTGTTCCTCGATCATCGAGCAGATGTCCTCGATGTCACCTTCCACAGCGTCTCGAATCGGCATGACGGAAACCCTATCGATCGATCGATCGTATGGCTAGGCTACGCAGCCATGGGGCGAGACGTTGCGACCGTGGACCTGGAGCTCGACGACCGCGTGGCGACGGTGTGGCTCAACCGGCCTCACCGCCTGAACGCGGTGACCCCCGAGCTCGTGGACGACCTGCTCGACGCGCTGGGCCGCGTCGCGGGTGACCGTGCCGTCGGGGCGGTGGTGCTGGCCGGCCGAGGCCGGGCCTTCTGCTCGGGGCACGACCTCAAACAGCCGCCGCCGGAACAGGAGTCCCGCACCCGGCTGGAGCGGCTACAGGAGGTCACCCGTGCGCTGCGGGACCTGCAGCAGCCCGTGGTGGGTGCCGTGCACGGCTACGCCATCGGCGCGGGCGCGGAGTTCGCGCTGGGCTGCGACCTCGTCGTGGCGGCCGACGACGCGGTGTTCGCGTTTCCCGAGGTGGGGCTGGGCCTGAGTGTCACGGGCGCCGCCTCGCGACTGCTGCCGCTGCTGGTGGGGCCGATGCGGGCCAAGGAGCTGATCATGTTGGGCGAGCGGATCGACGCGGCGACGGCGCACTCCATGGGGCTCGTCAACACGGTCGTCCCGGCGGCCGAGCTGGTGGAGCACGCCCAAGGCGTGGCGCGTTCGTTGGCGGGCAAGCCCGCGTCGGCGCTGGCTCTGGCGAAGCGCGCGATCGACCGCGGCCTCGACTCCACCGTGGAGGCCGCACTGGAACTGGAGGTCAGCCACGCGCTGATCACCGAGCACACCCCCGAGGTAGCCGCGTCGAAGCAGGAGTTCGAGAACCGGTGAGCGACGATCTGATCAGCCTGATGCGCCACGCCGCGAAGGCGTGGCCGGAGAAGGCCGCCTGGGTGTTCGACGCGACGGGCGAGCGCCTGACGTTCGCCGACGTCGCCGACCGCACCGACTCGGTCGCGGCCTCGTTGCACGCGCTCGGCGTGCGGCGAGGTGACCGCGTGGCCGTGATGCTCGACAACCGACCCGAGTTCCCGCTGCTGTGGTTGGCTCTGGCCCGGCTCGGCGCGGTACTCGTGCCGGTCAACATCAATTACCGGGAGCTCGACGGCGAACACGTCCTGGCGCACTCGGGCGCTCGCTTCGCCGTCGCGGGTGAGCAGTTCGTGGAGCTGCTGCGCACCATCGCGCCGAGGACGTCGGTGGAGCGGGTGTTGACGCCGTCCGAACTGCCCGACGGCGGCGAGCTTCCCCCATACGCGCTCGTGCCCGAGTCGCCCACCAACATCCAGTACACCTCCGGCACCACGGGAGCCCCGAAGGGGTGCGTGCTGCCGCATCGCTACTGGACCACGCTCGCCCACGGACTCGTCTCGCACTTCCCCAACATCTCCGCCGACGACACGATCCTCACCGCGCAGCCGTTCCACTACATCGATCCTCAGTGGAATGTCGCCTTGGGACTGGCCTCCGGCGCCACCCTCGTGGTGCTCGACCGGTTCCATCCCTCGACGTTCTGGCAGAAGGTGCGGGAGCACGGCGTCACGTGGTTCTACTGTCTGGGCCTCATGCCCACGCTGCTGCTGCGCATGCCGCCCTCGGAGGCCGACCGAGACCATCGCGTGCGGGCCGTCAGCGCGTCGGCCATTCCCAAGGACCTGCACGCTGAGCTCGAACGCCGCTGGGGCGCGCCGTGGTTCGAGGCGTTCGGCATGACCGAGACGGGCGGCGACATCCGCATGTACCCGGAGGACCACGACGAGTGCGTCGGCACCGGATGCCTCGGCCGCCCCGCGCCCGGCCGCGAGGTGATGATCGCCGACGACCGGGGGCGCCCGCTCCCGCGTGGTGAGGAGGGCGAGCTGCTGGTGCGCGGGGTGGGGCTCATGCACGGCTACCACGACGACCCCGAGGCCACGGCGAAGGCCTTCCGCGGCGGCTGGTTCCGGACGGGTGACGTGGCCCGGATGGACGAGCAGGGCCGCGTGTTCTACATCGGCAGGACCAAGGACATGATCCGCCGCAGTGGCGAGAACATCGTCGCCGACGAGGTCGAGCGCGCGTTGCTGCTGCACCCGAGCGTCCGCACCGCCGCCGTGCTGGGCGTGCCCGACGAGTTGCGCGGCGAGGAGGTGAAGGCCCTCGTGGTGCTCGCCGACGGCCACGACGTCACGCCCGACGAGCTGGCCGAACACTGCGGCACGAAGCTCGCCTACTTCAAGGTGCCGCGGTACTGGGCCTTCGTCGACTCGCTGCCGCTCACCGCGTCGGAGCGCGTGGCCAAGGGCGAGCTCCGCAAGGCCGGTGCCGCCACCCCCGAAGACTCCTACGACCGGGTGGAGCAGCGGTGGCGTTAGACACGCGCGAGCGGGTTCGCAGGGCCGCCGTGAAGCTGTTCGCGACCAAGGGCTTCCACGGCACGGGCATCCGCGACCTCGCCCAGGAGTCGAATCTGTCGACGGCGAGTCTGTACCACTACATGGGCTCCAAGGAGGAGCTGCTCGCCGACATCATGCGCGACTGCCTGCGAACGTTGCTCGACTCCGCGGAAGCCGAGCTGACCGGGCTCACCGACCCCGCCGAGCGCCTGCGCAGGCTGGTGAAACTGCACGTCAGAGCCCATGCGCGCAAGCCGAGGGAGACGCGCATCGTGGACCATGAGCTGCACGTGCTGGCCCCCACCACCCGTCGGTCGATC
The DNA here is from genome assembly GCF_000243395.2 of Saccharomonospora glauca K62. Classification (NCBI taxonomy): domain Bacteria; kingdom Bacillati; phylum Actinomycetota; class Actinomycetes; order Pseudonocardiales; family Pseudonocardiaceae; genus Saccharomonospora; species Saccharomonospora glauca. Next base: position 3,861,963 of record NZ_CM001484.1, read on the forward strand.
GTGGAGCTGCGCGACGCCTACGAACGGCTCTGGGCCGACGCCGTGGGCGACGGCGTGGCGTCCGGGGTGTTCACCACGGCACATCCCGGCGTGACCCGGATCGCGTTGCTGGAGATGTGCAACGGCGTCGCGCGGTGGTATTCGGCGCGCGGTTCGTTGTCGCTCGACGACCTCGCCACGCACTACGCCGAGGTGGCGCTACGGGCCGTCGGAGCTTGCCCGCAGCGCTCGGCTGAGGGACAGTCGAGGGGTGAGTGAGGAAACCATCCAGCTGGAACTCAACGATGCCGGTGTCTCCCCGAAGCTGCCCCAGCCTTCGGACCCGCGCGACCGGATCCAGGACGTGCCCTACCGACCGGTGGAGTTCCGCGACGACGATCTCTCCGCCGCGTTGGAGCGCTGCGCCGGTTGGCTCCGGCAGGCCCAACAGTGGCTCGGGGAGCCGGTGGACGTACTCGCCGTCCACCTCGACTACGACGAACGTGACGGCTACCCGTACTACGACCTGAAGCTGCTGTGCAACGAGGAGGACCTGGCCGGCGTGCCGGTCGCTCTCCGGGAACGGGCCGCGAGGTAGTCACCGAGCACCACAATCGAACAGCGACGCGAAAGAAGTGACACGGACGCCGTGGGGCGCGTAGCACCCACGCTCCACGGCGTCCCCGTGGTCGGTGCGCGTCAGCCCAGGACGCCGCCCACCTTCACGTGTCCCTTGAGCAGGTTGCGGGCGATGGTGCGCCGCTGGATCTCGTCGGTGCCCTCGTAGATGCGCAGCAGACGCAGCTCGCGATACCAGCGCTCGATCGGCAGCTCCCTGGTGTAGCCCATGCCGCCGTGGATCTGCAGCACGCGGTCCACGATCTCGTTGGCCTTCTGACCTCCGTACAGCTTCGCCATCGACTGCGCGTGGCGGGAGTCCATGCCCTTGTCGACCTGCCACGCGGCGTGAAGCACCAGCCAGCGCAGTGCCTCGATCTCCACCCCCGAGTCCGCGATCATCCACTGGATCGCCTGCCGCTCGGCGAGAGGAGCGCCGAAGGTCTCGCGGGTGTTGGCGTGCTCGATGGCCATCGACAGCAGCCGTTCACACGCGCCGATGGCTCGGGCGGGCAGCAGGTAGCGGCCCCGGCCGATCCACTGCATGGCCAGCGCGAAGCCCTGGCCCACCTCGCCGAGGACCTGCCCCTCGGGAACGCGCACGTCCTCGAAGATCAACGAGGCGGGGCCCCACTCGCCCATCGTGTCGATGTACTCCGACCGCCAACCCATGTCGCGGTCGACGAGGAAGCACGTCACGCCGCCGTTCGCGCCCTTCTCGGGGTCGGTGACGGCGAAGACCATGGCGAAATCGGCCTCGTTACCGCCGGTGATGAAGGTCTTCTCCCCGTTGATCACCCAGTCGGAGCCGTCCCGGCGCGCGGTGGTGCGGATGGCCTTGGCGTCGGAGCCCGCACCGGGTTCGGTGATGGCGAAGCAGGACTTGCGCTTGCCCTCGATGGTGGGCAGCAGGTAGCGCTCCTTCTGCTCGTCGTTGGCGTGGAAGAGGATGTTGTCCGCGGCCCCGCCGAAGCTGAACGGGACGAACGTGCGGCCCAGTTCGGCTTCCAACAGCGCCGTCATGACGGCCGACAGCCCCATGCCGCCGTACTCGGGCGGGGTCTGCACTCCCCAGAACCCGGACTTCTTCGCCTTCAGCCGGAGTTCGGTCAGCTCGTCGTCGGTGAGGCCGGGTTGATGGGCCCGCTCCCGGCGCAGCACCTCCTGTTCGAGAGGAACGAGCTCTCGCTGGACGAACGTCCGGACCCAGTCCCGGATCTGGCGTTCCTCGTCACTGAGGCTGAAATCCATCGGCTCACGCTCCTAGACGGCGTCGTCATGCTGACTAAGCGATTGCTTAGTGGAACGGTAGCGCAAGAACCGCCTTGGCGGCAGCCCCGGCAGCGCCTAGATTGAGTCCGGCCGGACCAACACGGGGCGTGAGGGGGCCTGCAGACACATGACCGACTGTGCCGTGTGGTGGGCGGAGCCGATCACCGCGACACCGACCGCGCTGGCCCTGCTCGACTCCGCCGAGCGCCAGCGCTACGAGGCCTACCGCCGGCCGGAGGACCAACGCCGGTTCCTCACGGGACGAGTACTCGCCAAGACCGTGGCGGCTTCGCGGCTCGACCGTCGTCCCGAGGAGATCCGTTTCGACGCCACCTGCGAGGACTGCGGCAAGCAACACGGCCCCGTGCGCGTCCCCGGTGCCGCGCTCCAGCTCTCCATCTCCCACGCGGGCGACCGCGTGGGGGTGGCCGCCACCTCGGGCGCCCCGGTGGGACTCGACGTGGAGGCCACGCGACGCGACGCCGACGACTCGTTAATCTCCTACGCCCTCACCGAGACCGAACAAGCGAGCCTGCCCTCGGACCCCAAGGGCCGCGCCCAGGCGTTCTTCGTCTTCTGGACCCGCAAGGAAGCGCTCATGAAGGCCACGGGGCGCGGCCTGCGCATTCCCCTGCGCTCGCTGACCCTCTCCGGCGCCGACGAGCCCGCCCGGCTGCTCGCCGCGCAGGACGGCTCCCTGTCCCCCGCCACCACCCGCATGACCGATCTCGACCCCGGTCACGGTTACCGGGCGGCCGTGGCGGTCATTACGTCGGAGGAGATCGACGTCACCGAGTCCTGGTGGACGCCCGAGGCCGGACTCGGCGGACAATAGGAACGAACAGCGGCGACCGCGGAAAGGGGGCCGGACGTGACCGGGCGAGGCCCTCTGGAACTCCTTGCGAACTACCGGCGCGGGGACTTCTTCCTGGCCACGGCGGAGCGCACCCTCCTGGGCCGGGGCGTCCACACCGCGGTGTGCGACGCCGACGAGTTCGCTCTCGCCGAGCGCGTGCGGACGACGTTACGCACCGCCGCCCCCGACCACCCTCCCATCGCGGTGGGCGCGTTGCCGTTCCACAGCGACACCGCCACTCCCGGTTACGTCGTCGTCCCGGCGGAAGCCCACCTCGCCGGCGCCGCCCACCCGCGGGCCGCGTGGCTGCCCCGGCGGAAGGTGCGAACCCCCGTCGCGATCCGGCCCGTACCCGAACCGACGCGACACCTGGAGGCCGTCGCCTCGGCCGTCACGGCGCTGGAGGAGCGCAAGCTGCGCAAAGTGGTACTGGCCCGCGCCCTCGACGTCGAGTTCGACGCTCCCACGCAGCCCGAGGAGATCCTGCACAACCTCGTCGCGGACAACGAGCGCGGCTACACCTTCGCCGCCGCGCTGCCGGGCGGCGGCACGCTGCTCGGTTCCAGCCCCGAGCTGTTGCTGTCCCGACGCGGGGGGACCGTGGTGTCGCACCCCCACGCGGGGTCGGCACCCAGATCGGCCGACCCCACCACCGACGCGAAGCACGCGCAGGCTCTGATGTCGTCCCGGAAAGACCACCTCGAACACGCGGTGCTCACCGAGGCCGTCGTCGAGACCCTACGGCCGTACTGCCGGAGGATGACGGTGCCGTCCCGCCCCACGTTGGTGTCCACGCCCACCATGTGGCACCTCGGCACCACCATCACGGGGGAACTGTCGGACCCCGACGTCACCGCACTGCACCTCGCCGTCGCCCTGCACCCGACTCCCGCCATCTGTGGCACGCCGACGCCGTCGGCGCGACAGCTCGTCACCGAGTTGGAGGAGTTCGACCGCGGCTACTACGCGGGCGCGGTCGGCTGGGTGGATGCGAAGGGCGACGGCGAGTGGACCGTGTCGATCCGGTGCGCCGAGGTGGCGGCGCAGTCGCTACGGCTGTACGCGGGCGGCGGGATCGTGCCGGAATCCGATCCGAAAGCGGAACTGGAGGAAACGACGGCCAAGTTCGCGACGTTGTTGCGCGCGATGGGCCTGCCCCAGGAGTGATGCCGACCGAACGGAGGGTCGGCGCCCGATCTTCTCGCCTCGCCGTCGAGGCGTCGTTCGCGTGCCGAGGGTGATCACACCCTCAGCACGTCACTTCAGAGCGTTGATGAGGGTTTCCCGCTGACGATCGCCCAGACCGGCAGCCCTGCGGTCGGGGTCGATGCCCGCCTGCTCCATCAGCGCCGCGACCTTCACCTGGCCGAGGCCCGGCACGGCCTTGAGCAGTTGCACCACCTTCGTCTTGCCGACGGTCCTGTCTTCTTTGGCCCGGTTGAGCACCGATTCGATGCTCTCCTTGCCCGACTTGATGTTGGCCAGCAGCTCGGACCGCGCCTTCCTGGCTTCGGCGGCCTTGGCGAGCGCCTCGGCCCGTTGCTCCGGGGTCAAGGTGGGAAGAGGCAACGTAGTGATCCTTTCGTGCTTTGTCGAACACCGCGTACGCGCGGCGACGGGACCCGACCGGGCCACGCCGTCTCGCGGGGCCGTCGAGGTCCTGGGCCTCAGTAAACGCCAAGTACGACGGGGACGCGAAATCGACACGCGAGGTTTCCCCGACCGGGCCATTCCCTGCTCACGTGCGGTGTCGAACCGGCGACGAGGAGCACCGTTGGGCGCTGCGCACAAGCCTCGAACGTGCGATGCGCACTACAGTCGCCTCAACCTGGACCTCGATCTTCGGTGGGAGGCTCAATGTTGAGCACGATGCAGGACGACCAATTGTCGTTGGCTCACCTGCTGCAGTACGGCGCACGCATGCACGGTGACACCGAGGTGGCCACCTGGACCGGCAGCGGTTCGAGGAGGACGACGTTCGGCCAGGTCGCCAAGCGAGCGGCGCAACTCGCCCACGCGCTGCGCGAACTCGGCGTCACCGACGACCAGCGCGTCGGCACGTTCATGTGGAACAACGCCGAACACCTGGAGTGCTACCTGGCCGTGCCGGCGATGGGCGCGGTGTTGCACACCCTCAACATCCGGCTGTTCCCGGAGCAGCTGACCTACGTGGCCAACCACGCGGAGGACCACGTCGTCGTGGTGGACGGCTCGCTCCTGCCGCTGTTCGCCAAGCAGCTCCCCGAGATGAAGACCGTCAGGCACGTGATCGTGGCGAACGGGGACGCCGCCGCGCTGGAGGCCCCCTCGGGCGTCACCGTGCACTCCTACGAGGAACTGCTGGCGGGCAGGCCGGAGACCTTCGACTGGCCGGAGATCGACGAGCGTTCCGCCGCGGCCATGTGCTACACCTCCGGCACCACCGGCGACCCCAAGGGCGTCGTCTACTCCCACCGCTCGATCTGGCTGCACTCCATGCAGATCTGCATGACCGACATGATGCGCCTGACCGACTCGGACAGGGCGCTCGTCATCGTGCCGATGTTCCACGCGATGTCGTGGGGCATGCCGTACGCGGCGTTCATGATCGGAACGTCGATGGTGCTGCCCGACCGGTTCCTGCAGCCGGCGCCGATCGCGGAGATCCTCGCCGCGGAGAAGCCGACGTTCGCGGGCGCGGTGCCCACGATCTGGCAGGGGCTGCTCCAGCACCTCGACGCCAACCCCCAGGACATCTCGCACCTGCGTGAGGTCGTGGTGGGTGGCTCGGCCGCCCCGCCGGCGATGATGCACGCGTTCGAGGAACGCTATAACGTGTCCGTGCTCCACGCGTGGGGCATGACCGAGACCTCGCCGATGGGCAGCGTGGCCCGGCCCCCGTCCGGGGCGACGGGCGAGGAGGCCTGGCGCTACCGCTACACGCAGGGCCGTTTCCCCGCGCTCGTCAAGGCTCGGCTCGTGGACGACGAGGGCAACGAGGTGCCGTGGGACGGGAAGAGCGTCGGCGAACTCGAGGTGAAGGGACCGTGGATCACGGGCTCCTACTACGGCGGGGCCGACCCCGACAAGTTCCACGACGGCTGGCTGCGCACCGGAGACGTCGGCCGGATCACCCCGGACGGCTACCTGACGCTGACGGACCGGGCCAAGGACGTCATCAAGTCCGGCGGCGAGTGGATCTCCTCGGTGGACCTGGAGAACGCGGTGATGGGGCACCCGGCGGTAGCCGAGGCCGCGGTGATCGGCGTGCCGGACGAGAAATGGGGCGAGCGGCCGCTCGTCGCCGTCGTCGTACGGGAAGGCGAGCAGGTGACGGCGGAGGAACTGCGGGAATTCCTCCGGGACAAGGTCGCCAAGTGGCAGCTTCCCGAGAACTGGACGTTCGTGAGCGAGGTGCCGAAGACCAGCGTCGGCAAGTTCGACAAGAAGCGGCTCCGGGCCGCCCACGCCGAGGGCAAGCTGGACGTCGCCCACCTCTAGGCCACGGCGTGGCTGGACGATCACCGCTCGGTACGGCAGGGTTACGCGAATGGACACGGTATCGGCCGCCGGCCTCGACGACGAGGGCACGGCTTTGTTCCACCGCACCATGCCGTTCACCGAGCGGTTGGGCATCGAGGTGTTGCGGCACTCCCGCGAACTCGTCGTGGCCCGGCTCGCGCACGACGCAAGCCTCTGCACCCTGGGCGGCGCACTCCACGGCGGCGTGCTGATGTCGCTGGCCGACTCGGCCGCCGCCGTGTGCGCGTTCCTCAACCTGCCCGAGGGTGCGCAGGGCACCACCACCATCGAGTCGAAGACGAACTTCCTCCGCCCCGTGCGTGGCGGGCACGCCACTGCCTCGGCAAGACCTCTGCACGCCGGTGGTCGGGTGATCGTGGTGGAGACCGAGGTTCGCGACGACGAGGGGCACCTGGTCGCCAAGGTCAGCCAGAGCCAGGCGGTGCTGCGAGCTTGAGGCCGCTCCGCTCGGCCGTATGGTGAGTGGTGTGGACATCGACTACCACTCCTGGAGCGGTGAGGCGGACTTCCGCGGCGGTGAGTCGTCGGGCATCGAGGTGACGGGCGCGGGACTGCGCGTCGGGTCGATCACCGGGGTGGGGGACGGCGGCGAGTACGCGTGGTGGACCTCGCCGGAGCACGAGCTGCCTTTCACCGCCGACGACCTCGTCGTCTCGTGGAACGCGGTGACCCCTCCGGGGACGTGGCTGACCGTCGAGGCGCAGGCACGCACCGACTCGGGACAACAGACCCCGTGGTATTCGATGGGACGTTGGTCGTTCGACGAGACCGACATGCGGCGGACGTCGGTGTCCGGGCAACGCGACGAGCTGGCCCGCGTGGAGGTCGACCGGCTCGTGACCGCCGACGGCGTGCGGCTGCGGGGTTATCGGGTCAGGGTGACCCTGGGGCGTGCGGAGGGAACCGAGGCCACCCCGACACTGACCGCGGTGGGAGCTGTGGCGTCGACTGTGGACGATCGCACCGAGGTTCCCACGTCCCCGCCGGGTCCGGGGCTCGGCATCGAACTCCCCGTTCCTCGCTACGCCCAGTACGTCCACAGAGGTCACTTCCCGGAGTACGGCGGCGGTGGCGAGGGCTGGTGCTCCCCGGCGTCCACGGAAATGGTGGTCGAGTACTGGGGCGCGGGGCCGACGAAGACGGAACTCGCGTGGATTCCCCGCGAGCACCCGGACCGCACCGTGGTGTACGCCGCCCGCCACACCTTCGACCACGCCTACGGCGGTACGGGGAACTGGCCGTTCAACGTCGCCTACGCGTCGCAGTACGGGCTACGCGGGCGAGTGACCCGGCTGGCGTCGTTGCGGGACGTCGAGCACCACATCGCCCACGGAATTCCCGTGATCGCCTCCGTCTCCTTCACCTCCGGTGAGCTGACCGGAGCCGACTACGACACCGCGGGGCACCTGCTGGTGATAGTCGGGTTCACCGACACCGGTGACGTCATCGCCCACGACCCGGCCGCCGAGACCGCGGCCGCGGTGCGACGGGTGTATCCCCGAGGGGAGTTCGAGACCGTCTGGCGACGCGGCAGACGCCGAAACGCCGACGGCGACCTCGTCGACACCAACGCGGGTGTGGTGTACCTCATCGCGCCGGCCGGGAAGCCGCTGCCGTCGATCGGCCGACACGCGTACGCAGACCGCTGACACGCGTACGTAAGCTGCGGACACGCGTGCACAGACTGCGGACACGGTGGCGGATTACAGGCCGAGTTTGCCGGGGTTCAGGATTCCCATCGGGTCGGTGGCGTGTTTGGCCGCCGCCAGCACCGACATGCCCACGTCACCGATCTCAGCACGCAGGTACGGCGCGTGGTCCGTGCCCACGGCGTGATGGTGGGTGATGGTGCCGCGACCGTCCTCGCTGATCGCCTCGCTCGCCGCCCGCTTGGCGCGTTCCCACTGGCCGAACGGGTCGTGCGGGTCGCGCGCGGCGAGCACCGTGAAGTACAGCGAGGCACCGGTCTCGTAGGCGTGCGAGACGTGGCACATCACCACCGGGCGGTCGAGCGCGTCGTACAGGGCCTCGCGCACCTTGTCGTAGAGCTCGCCCAACCGTGACCAGTGCGTGGCCGTTTCCAACGTCTCCACGCACACCCCGAGATCGAGCAGCGCGTCGCGCTGGCGGGGGCCGGAGAAGCGACCGTGTCGCCAGGCCTCCCCCGGTGCCTTCCCGAGTGGGACGGCACCCGCCGCCTTCAACAACCTCAGTGCCCGCGCCCGCTGTGGGGCGGCTCCGAGCCAGCCGAGGATCAGCAGACACGGCTCGTGGACCCCGCGAACGGCGAGATAGCGGCGTAGGGCTTTTGCCGCGAACCCACCCTTGAGCGCGAGCGTCACCTCCGTCTCGTCGACATCGGACACCCGCGTGACGTCGGCCAACAGCCCGTGCTGCGCCAGCACGCGCACGACCTCGGTGGCGTGCCGCCAGCCCCGGAGGACGAAGCCCTCGTAGCGTTCCCGCTCCGGCAGCGGCCTCACCCGCACGGTGACCTCGGTGATGATTCCGAGCACCCCCTCGCTACCGACGGCCAGCGCCCGCAGGTTCGGTCCGGCCGCCGAGGCCGGTGCCACGCCGAGACGCCACGGCCCCGAGGGCGTCGCCAGCCGGACTCCCTGCACCATGTCTTCGAACCGGCCGTATCCCGACGACGCCTGCCCCGCCGAACGCGTCGCGGCGAAGCCCCCGAGCGTGGCCCGCTCGAACGACTGCGGCACGTGGCCCAGGGTGAGACCGTGCGCGGCGAGGAGACGCTGCGCGTCGGGGCCTCGGACCCCGGCTTGGAACACGGCCAACCGCGAGGTCGGATCGACGGAGACGAGCCGGTCGAGCCTTGCGAGATCCACCACGATCACCGCGGCCTTGTCCCCTCGCAGCGCGGTCACCCCACCGACGACGGACGTGCCTCCGCCGAACGGCACCACCCCGACGTCGTGGGCCACGCACGCGTCCACCACCCGCTGCACCTCGTCGGGGTCACCGGGCAGCACCACGGCGTCGGGCACGGCGAGGCCGTCGGGATGGCGGCGGCGCAGCAGGTCGAGATAGGACATGCCACCCGCCCGGCCGAGTCGCTCCCGCTCGTTCTCCAGCACGTGTTCGGCACCGACCGCCTCGACGAGGGCGGCGCGAGCCGCGTCCGACAGCCGCGACGGCGGAACGGCGTAGGCGGACTCGGGCGCGACGGGGGCGGAGGGCGACAACGGTCCGATGCGGTGGGCGAGCCACCGCACCGCGTGGGGCGGCAACGCGGCGGCCTTCCCCGCCTCCGGGGTCCAGGAGGTGCGAAGTCGATGGTCGACGACGTCGTTCACGGCTAGAGTGTGACACATGGAGCTTGAACGTCACAGCCCCGTGCGGACGGGTGCGATCGAGGAGGTGGCCGAGCGCGCCACCACCCGAGTACCCGACGACGTGCTCCTCGACGCGGCACGGACCTGCGTGCTGGCGGACGGCGTCCGCCGCACCACGCTCACCGACATCGCGCGAACGGCGGGCGTGAGCCGCATGACCCTCTACCGGCGTTACTCGGACGTCCGCAGCGTTCTCGCCGCCCTCATGACCCGCGAGTTCGGCGCCCTGCTCCACCGGGTCGGCACCGGCATCGACGCCACGCGGCCCGCTCGGGCGCGGCTCGTGGAGCTGGCCGTGTCGGCCGTGCGCGCGCTCAACGCCGATCCGCTGCTGCGCACCGTGCTCGACCGCGACGCCGAACTGCTGCTGCCCTACGTCACCGAGAGGCTGGGCAGCACCCAACGACTCGCCGAACGGGTGGTGAGCGAGCTCCTTATCGAGGGCCACGCCGACGGGTCCGTTCGCCGCGGCGCGCCGGACGCGCAGGCCAGGGCTCTGCTGCTGACCGTGCAGTCGTTCGTGCTCTCGTGGCGTCCCGCCACCCGCGACGTCCGCAGCGAGGCCCTGCTCTCCGAACTACGACACCTACTCGACGAAAGCCTGAAACCATGACGGGAACGAACGTGATCCACGCTTCCTTGACCGCACGGAGGCGCGCACGGGAACTCGACGCGCTCGCGTCGGGGGAACGGGTCGACGTGATCGTGGTGGGCGGCGGGGTGACCGGCGCGGGAGTCGCGCTGGACGCGGCCTCGCGCGGCCTGTCGGTGGCGCTGGTGGAGGCCCACGACCTCGCGTTCGGGACCTCCCGGTTCTCCAGCAAACTCGTCCACGGCGGACTCCGGTACCTCGCGCACGGGCACGTCGGCCTGGCCAGGGAGAGCGCGGTCGAACGCGACATCCTCATGCGCCGCACCGCCGTCCACCTCACCCGGCCGATGGCCCAGCTCTTCCCCCGCTACGCCGACACCCCGTCGCGCGACTACGCGCTCACCGCCGCCGGTCTCACGGCGGGCGATGCGTTGCGCCGGCTCGCCCGCACTCCGTCGTCGCTGCTGCCCCGTCCCCGCACGGTGCCCGCCGCGCAGGCTCTCACGCTCGTCCCGGCACTGCGAGAAGCCGGCCTTCGCGGTGGGCTGCTCGCCTTCGACGGCGCCCTCACCGACGACGCGCGTCTCGTGGTGGCACTCGCCCGGACGGCCGCGGGGCTCGGCGCCCGTGTCCTCACGCGAGTGCGGGCCCTGGAGTTGTCCGCCGAGCGCGTGCGTGCCCGCGACGAGTTGACCGGCGAGACCGTCGAACTACGAGGGCGGCAGGTGATCAACGCCGCGGGCGTGTGGTCGGGGGAGTTGGTCCCGAGCGTGCGGTTACGTCCCTCTCGTGGCTCGCACCTCGTGCTGGACGCCCGGAGCGTCGGGCTCGGCGAGACGGCGCTCATGGTCCCGGTGCCCGGAGAGCTGAACCGGTTCGTCTTCCTGCTCCCCCAACCGGGTGGGAGGGTCTACCTCGGTCTGACCGACGAACCCCTCGACGGCAGGCCCACCGACGTCACCGAGGTGCCGGAGTCGGACGTGGACTTCCTGCTCGACGTGGCGTCGCGCGTGCTGGCCCGCCCCCTCACCCGCGACGACGTACTGGGCTCCTTCGCGGGGCTGCGGCCGCTGCTCGACAATCCCGGCGACAGGACCGCCGACCTGTCCCGCGAACACGCCGTGCTCACCGATCCCGCCACCGGAGTCGTCACGGTCGTGGGCGGCAAGCTCACCACCTATCGGGTGATGGCGCGGGACGCCGTCGACCGCGCCGTCTCGCGGGCGGGCCTCCGGGCGCCCGAGTCGCGCACGGCGCGGCTTCCGCTCGTCGGGTCCGCGAAGCGAACCAATCTGGCCACTGTGGACGCGCCACGTCGGTTGGTCGGCAAGTACGGAAGTGAGGCCCCTCGGGTGGCCGCGCTCGGTGAGGTCGATCCCGAGCTGGCGCGACCGCTGTTCCCCGGATGTCCCGTCACGGCGGCCGAGGTCGTGTGGGCGGTGCGCCACGAGGGAGCCCTCGACGCCGACGACGTGCTCCATCGTCGGACTCGGCTCGGGCTGGTCCCCGAAGAGGCGGAAGCGGCCCGCCCCATCGTGTCCGACCTGGTCGAACGGTCGTTGGAAGGGCTCACCTGACGTATGCTCACCCCCGTCGCGACCGCGGGAAGGGGGGGGGTGGCGTGCCCGAGGACTTCCCGGTCGCCCGGCGGGCGACCGCGACCGTGTGCACCGTCGCGGCGCGGGAGCTGCGCGGCCACTCCCGTGCCGGTTATTTCGTCACCAGCACGGTGCTCGTGCTCGCCCTCCTGCTGGGCTACCTGCTGCTGCACGCCTCGGTGTTCACGCGTCTGGGCGGCACTACGGTGGGATTGGTCGGACAGGCCACCGCCATGGCGGAACCGTTGCGGGAGGCCGCGAACGACGTGGGCGAGGACCTCGACGTCGTTCCGTACCGCGACGCCGACCGAGCACGGGCCGACGTGGCACGCGGGGAACTGGACGTCCTCGTCTCGGGTAGCCTGACGGACCTTCGGACCCTGTCCGGGTCCGAACTGGACGAGTCGCTACGGGCGCTGCTCATCGGCATCGCACGGGACGAGGTACTGAACGCCAAACTCGTGGAAAGCGGGCTCGACCCCACCGACGTGCACGGTGACGTGGCGACCGCCCGCGTCACCGCGGAGACCGTCGAACCTCCCGTCGCGACACGCACCGAGCGCACCTGTCTGGCGTTGGCCACCGTGCTCCTGCTCGGCTTCGGCATCGCCGGAAGCTCACTGATGGCGGCGCGTTCCCTCGTCGAGGACGGCGGACGTTCCCGGTGGGTGGCGCTCGGCAAGGTCGTCGGCGTCGGCCTCGCGGGCGGAACTCAGCTCCTGCTCCTCGGGGCGGCGGCCGTCGCGGTCACCACCGCCACGGGCGCGCTGTCCACCTTCGGAGCAGCGGCGAGCACGTTGGCGTGGGGCCCGGTGTGGTTCGCCCTCGGCTATGCGCTGTACTCGCCGCTGTTCGTGGCCGCCGGCTCCGGTGGCGGCCCCCTCCGGTCGGTGATCCCCTCCGTCGCCGCCGTGGTGGTGGCCGGGCTGGGCACGAGCATGCTCGTGCTACCGCATCCCACGGGCATGATCGGGCTCGTGGCGTCGTTCGTGCCCCCGCTGTCGCCGTTCGCGGTGGCAAGCCGGGTCGCGACCGGCGCCGCCGAGCCGTTCGAGGTGGTGGCAGCCGTCCTGCTGACCGTGGCGAGTGCCGTCGTCCTGACGCGAGTGCTCCACGCCCGACACCGAGCGTTCGCGAACCCGACAGCGGCCGTTACCGGTGGCCCGCCCGGCTCGGGGTGAATCGCACGGGCAACGACGTCAGGTTGCGGTTCCACAGCGACGGGGTGAACGTCAGTTCCTCCACCGGCACCGGCACGGTGATGTCGTCCAACGAGTACAGCACCGTCTCCACGGCGATACGCGCGATCAGCCGGGCCGCGCGCTGTGCCGGGCAGGCATGCGCACCGGCGCTGAACGACAGGTACGCGCGGTTGCCGATCTCCAACCACGGGTCGTTGGTGCGCACCCGGAAGTCCGAGTTGCCCGCCGCCAGGCCGAGGATCACCGCGTCGCCCCGCCGGATGGGCTTTCCGGCGAGTTCGCAGTCGGCCGCCGCGTACCGCCCCATCAGGTTCGCCGTGGGCGGGTCACGCCACAGCACCTCGTCGAGCGCCTCGTCGATACCGAGCCTGCCGCCGCGCAGCCGGGCGGTGAACCGCTGGTCGGTGAGCATGAGCCGCAGGGCCATCGCGATCCAGACGCCCGTGACCTCGTACCCCATCCCGATGACCATCATCATCGCGTGGAGCACCTCGGTGTCGTCGCGGAACGACGGATGCCGCACGAACAGCGAGGTCAGGTCGTCCCGAGGCTGGGCGCGCCGTTGTTGCACCATGTCCGTCAGCAACCGCAGGAAGGAGTCGTCGGCGAAGTACGACTCGATGCCCTTCAGCAGCGTCGCCCTGAGCTTCTCGCGGTCCTCGGGCGACATCCCGAGCAGCGACAGCATCACGACCATGGGCACGGCGGCGGAGTACTCGGTGACGAGGTCTGCCTCCCCACGGGAGGAGAACCCGTCGATGAACTCCATGCAGACCTGCTCGACGGTGCTACGCAGCCGGTGCTCGTCGAGGTTGTCGAACCCCTCCTCGACGGGCGCCCGCAACCGCCGGTGCTTCTCGCCGTCGGCGTACACGGCGTTCTCCAACGGCGACAGCAACGTCGCCAACGGCGAATCCGGCGGGATCACGCCGCTGGCGTACTCGCGCCACGTGCGCGGGTCGTGGGAAAACAACCGCTCGTTGCGGGCCACCTGACAGATCTCGGCATGTCCCATGACGAGCCAGCCGTTGACGCCCGGCATGAGCTCCACCGGCGCGACCTGACCCCACCGGGCCCGCAACTCGCTGTAGACGGCCTGCGGGTTCTGGGAGTTGACGATCTGCAACAGCGGAGTCAGGCCAGTCATCTCGGCCAGAACCAGCGACTGCGACGCCTGCGACGACATCGTCACGCCACCTCCGAGCGCTTGCGCACCTCGATGGCGTACTCGACGAGCTTGATCAGGGCTTGCACCGACGACTGCCGCTCACGCGCGTCGCAGTACACGATCGGCGTCTCCGGCAGCAGGTCGAGGGCACTGCGAAGCTCTTCGGTGTCGTACGTCGGCGAGCCGGGGAACTGGTTGACGGCCACCGCGAACGGGACGCGGGTGTGCAGCTCCAACTGGTCGAACACCTCGAAGCTGTCCTGCAGCCTGCGGGTGTCCACCATGACGAGAGCACCCACGGCACCGTCGGCCAGTCCCTCCCACAGGTTCCAGAACCGCTTCTGCCCCGGCGTTCCGAAGAGGTACAGCACGAGCTCCGGATTCAGAGTGATGCGCCCGAAGTCCATGGCCACCGTGGTGCTGCTCTTGCTGTCGAGCCCGGCGAGGGAGTCGACGCCGACGCTCGCGGCGGTCATGGTCTCCTCGGTGCGCAGCGGTGGAATCTCGCTGACCGAGCCGATCAGGGTCGTCTTGCCCACGCCGAACGCGCCGACGACCAGGATCTTGACCGACTGCGTGACGGTCGACGGCACATAACGCTCAGAGCTTTCGGAGCCCATTCAGCACTTTCTCCAGCAAATCGATTTCCGGTATGACGAGTCGCTGCGGGCTGGAACGCACCACGAGATGTCCGGTGTCGACCAGATCCGACGCGAGCACCACGACCACACTCACGGGCAGACGCAGGTGCGCCGCGGCCTCGGCGACCGAGAGCACGCCTCGGCACATCTCCACCAGTGACCGCTTCTCCCGACTCGTCGACACCGGAAGCTGCGCTTCGGGGTTGGCCACCAACAGGGTTTCCGGCCGCAGCGTGTTCCGCGTGGGATGGGCACGACCACCCGTGATGATGTACGGCCGTACCGGCCTGTCCTGGTACTCCTCCGAGTGGTCCATGATCAGCGCGTACGGGTGGGTGTGCTGAGGGTCCGCTCGCCGATCTGGAGTACCTGGAGCTGCATTTGTTGCGCGATGAGGCCCGGATCGATGACCGGCTCGGTGACCACGGCGAGCCGGGAACCGTCGCCCGCACCGCGCACGAACAGGAAGCCACCGTCGAACTCGACCATCACCTGCTTGGGGTCTCCCCCGGAACCGAACTCCTCACCGACCCCCCTGCCGAGCGAGGTCAGACCCGCGCACGCGGCGGCGAGCTTGTCGGCGACGTCGGTGGCGGTCTGCTCGGTCTTCACCTTCAGCAGACCGTCGGAGGTGAGCACGATCGCATGCCGCACCCCGCGCACGCTTCTGATCTGCTCCAGCATCCAACTGTTGTCACTGGCGTGAGCAACCATCACTCCTCCGAAGTGTCACGAGGGTCGTAAGGCGAATTCGAGTCGGTGGTCCGGTCGTTCGCGACCTCGCCCGAGCTGAGGAAGGCACTCATCCACTGGCCCGCCTCCTCCGCGGCTCGGCGGGGATCGACGGGCTCGGCCGGGACGGCGGACAGGTTCATCGTGATCTCGTTGCTGTTCTCGGCGACGACCTCGCCCCGGCGGGACTTCCGCCGGGGCAGCTCGGGCGACCCCTCACCCGAGGAGGCGGGTGTCTCGGCGAGCTGCTCTCGTTGGGCCGAGGCCGGTTCGGGTGTGGGCAACTGCTGAGCCTGCGGCGACGGGGCGGGCACCGGCTCCGGCGCCCCGACGGGCCGGAGGTTGTCCGCCGTGGTGTGCTGGCGGGTCAGCGCGAGCTGCCCGCTGATCGAGGCGTGTCCGGGCGCCAATGGCTCGGTCAATTCGGACGGCACCATGACGATGGCGCGCACCCCGCCGTAGACGGACTCGCCGAGGTCGACCCGGAACCCGTAACGCCGCGCGTAAGTACCGACGGACGGCAAACCGGTCTGCGGGACCTCGCCGAGCGTGAAGAGGTCGACGAGTTTCTCCCCCGACGCGATGGCGCGGGCCTGTTCGAGCCTCCGGTCGTCCATGCCGACACCGCAGTCGTCGATCTCGATGACCGCACCACGCTGGACGTGCCGCAGGGTGACCAGCACGTTCGTGGTGGGAGGGGAGGACTGCGCCGCATTGGCCAGCAGCTCGGCCACGATGTGGATGAGTGGCTCGACCACTCGGGCCGTCACCGCGATGGCCGGGTCGCCGGACGCCTCCACACGCTGGTAGGCGGTGATGCGGCCGGCCGCGCCGCGCACGATGTCCGACAGCGGTAGCGCCTCGTTCCACTGCTGCCCCGGACGTTCACCGCAGAGCGCGGCGAGCGACTGCGCGTATCGAGCCTGCTGGGCGGCGGCGTGGTCGATCCGCATGCTGGTCTCCAGCACGTCCGGGTCGTTCGGGTGCCGGTTGACCATGCGCCCGGCTTCCTCCTGCATGCGGTGTGCGGAGGTCTGGACCCTGCGGGCCAGCGACACGACGGCGGAGTGCACGGCGCTGCGCTGAGCGGCGTAGCCGTCGAGAGCCTTGCCGAAGAGCGCCTTCATGCGCTCGTACGCCTCCGCGGCCTCGGGATGCGACGGGCCCGGCTCGAACGGGGGCGGATTCGGGTCCCGCGTGAGCGCCTCCAGGTGGCGCATGAAGATCTCGTACACCTCACGTTGGGCGACGTACCCCTGCTCCAGGGAGGCGTACCGATTCGCGAGGGCCGTGTGAGAAGCGGCGGCGGTCCGGGCGGCGCGTGCGGTGAGCACGACGTGGGCGACCAACGCGACGAGCGCCACCGCGCCCGGTAGCAGCCACCACGGCTGCCCGGCGTCACCGACGGCCAGGACGATTGAGACGACGACCACGTAACCGGCGGCGAGCGCGCCGCACACCCACGCGAGGGGATGCGGTCCACGCGGCGAAGTCGGCGAGAATTCCATGTTCACCCAGATCAGTCGGGTCGGTCAGAACGTGTCAGCACACCGTGTCACGGGCGCGCCGGAAAACCGCATACCCCAGTGCACCTCCATGCTTTTCCCAACATGAACGGCGGCACGAACGGCCCACCCTGTTACTCCGCTCAGCGTAGTCGATCTCTGTGGCCCCCGTACAGGCCGTCACGATCACAAAAGCCGCACCCGTAATGGTCAAAACTGTCAACAATGGACTTTGCCAACCACGGACGACGAAAATGGGGGTAGGGGCGTGGAGATACGGCTCCGGGAACCGTGGCCGACGACGGTGGCCGACGCCGTGGAGACACAGCTACGGCTGCGCGGCGAGGTACGCGCGGTGGACGAGACACCGCGGCCCGTGCGCACGGTCGCGGGTGTGGACGTGGCCTACGACCGGAATTCGCCGCGTCTCGCCGCGGCGGTGGTTGTGCTCGACCACACCACCCTGGAGGTACTCGAAACCTCCACCGTGGTGACCACCACGGAGTTCCCCTACGAACCGGGACTGTTCGCGTTTTGGGAACTGCCCGCGGTGGTGGAGGCGCTCCGACGTCTCAGGACCACACCGGACCTGCTGGTATGCGACGGACACGGCCTCGCCCACCCACGCCGGTTCGGCCTCGCCTGCCACCTCGGAGTCCTCACCGGCGTCCCGACGTTCGGGGTGGCGAAGACGGTGTTCGTGGGTGAGTTCGTCCCGCCCGCGTCCAAACGGGGCTCGTGGTCGCCCCTCGTCGCCGACGGCGAGGTCGTCGGAGCCGCCGTGCGCACCCGCGACGGCGTCAAGCCGGTGTTCGTCTCGATAGGACACCGAATCGACCTCGACACGGCACGTGATCATACGATCACTCTTTGCACGAAGTACCGGCTCCCCGAGACCACCCGGCACGCCGACCACCTCTCCCGCGAGGTGCTGGCGGGCCGGATCAGCCCCAGCGTTGAAGGATGAACGAGGAGAGGAACCCCACGGTGGTAATCAGCCCGGTGAGGACGTGCGTCCGTTGGAACGCCTCCGGGATCATCGTGTCGGCCACCATGGCGAGAATGCCTCCCGCCGCCACCGCCGTGATCACCGCGACCGTGGCGGGAGGGACCTCGTCGAGGAGCAGCCGGCCCAGCAGCGCGGCCACACCGCAGACCACCGCGATCCCGGCCCACACGCCGAAGACGTAACTCGCGGGACGTCCGGCGCGTTTCATGCCCGCGGAACTCGACAACCCCTCGGGCACGTTGGAGATGAACACCGCGGCGAGGACGGTGACCCCCACTCCCCCACCGCTCGGAACCGACAGCCCGAGAACCACCGACTCGGGTATGCCGTCGAGCAACGCGCCGATCGCGATGGCCACGCCACTGCCCTTGGCCTCGTCCTCGGACGGTTGCACCCGAGCCGACCGCTTTCGGTGCCGGGCACCACGCCGGGACAGCAGTTCGTTCGCCGCCACGTAGGCGCACGCACCCAGCAGGAACCCCAGGGACGTGGCGAACAGCCCGCCACTGCGTTCGGCCTCGTCCACCAGCTCGAAGGCCAGCGCCGAGACCAGCACGCCCGCGCCGAATGCCATCACCCAGGCCACAACGGCGGCAGGCACCGGAAGCCACCACCCCGCGGCCGCGCCGAGCAGCAGCGCCGATCCGGCGAGCAACCCCCACAACCCGGCTTCCAACCACACCGCCATCGCGTCTCCCTCCTCCGAGGAGGAGTACCCCGGCGTGTCCGCACTTTGTGCACGCGTGTCCGCAGCTTGCGCACACGTGTCCGCAGCCTGCGTCCGCCCGCTCCGATGTGAATCCCCGAGGTAACCCACCCGAGACTCCGGGTCGGTATGGTGTCCATCACAGTGAGGTCACACCTGGGGGGCTGATGCTGGAGTGCCTGGGGCTCGACGAGCGTGCCGAACAGGCCTACCGCCTGCTGCTCGATCGTCCCGAGAGCGAGGCCTCGCTCGTCGGGGAACACCTCGGTCTGTCACCCGACGCCGTGGCGGCGACGCTGGAGAAACTCCACACGCTCGGACTCGTCGAGCACCTGCCCGGCGACCGGGTCCGCCCGGTGCACCCCGCCATCGCCTTCCCGCCGCTGCTGGCGAGCGCCCGCCGCGAGCTGCGCGCCGAGGAACAACGGCTCGACCTGGCCGCCGCCGCGGTGGAGGAACTGACCGTGCACGCCGGGCGGAGTCCCGCGACCGCCTCGCCCGAGACCAGGGTCAACCACGGGACGGCCGCGGCACTCCAATGCCTCGAACACATCACCGCCACCGCCACGCGAAGCGTCGACGCGCTGGCCGCCGCCGGTCCCGCACCGGGCATCACCGACCCGACCGACTACACGCCCATCATCGAGTTCGCCATCCGCCTCGCCGAACGCGGCGTGCGACTCCGCGTGATCATGCTCGACAGCATCAACTACCTCACCCCGCTCGTCGAGGGAGCACACCGCATGCGCGCGGCGGGCGTGGAGATCAAGACCGCACCGGCGCTACCCGTCTGGACCCTCGTCGTCGACGGCGAGTACGTCGTCTCGGCGCTCGCCCCCGACGACCACACGCGGGGCAGCCTGCTCGTACGAACCCCCGGCGCGGTGGCCGCCGCGGCGGACCTGTTCGAGAAGTACTGGCTCACGGCCACTCCACTCGACGGCGTCGATTCGCCCGGTCACGACGAGACCCCGTTGACGCGAGCCCAGAAACAACTGCTGATCATGGTGGCCAACGGCAACAAGGACGAGACCGTCGCGCGCCGGTTCAGCGTCTCCACGCGTACGGTGCGCCGCATGATCGCGGAACTCTACGACCTCGCCGGGGTGTCGAGCCGCATCCAGCTCGTCTTCCGGGCCGCTCAGCTCGGCTGGCTCGACGGTTCCGAACTCGACCGGGTCTGACCCCTGTCCTGGGGCGGCCATGTCCGCTCGCGGACGGAGCCCGCCTTCCTCGTCGCCGCGTCCCAGCGCACGACGGACGCGAACAGGCGAAGGAAGGAGCGGTGATGTCGCGGGCAGAAGTGGACAGCGAGGAACTGCGCACGGCCGCACGGAGTGCCTCACGGGCGGGAGACTCACTGGCCGACGATGGCGCGGGCACGGTGCTCGACTCGGCCGCGGGCGGCCTCGCGGGCTTCACCTCGGGTGCGGCCCTGACCTCGGCCGCGAACACCTGGAAGACACGGGTGCGGGAATTCTCGGCCGACCTGCGCTCACTCGGCGACCGCCTGGCGCAGGCGGCGGACCGCTACGAGGCCACCGACAACGACGCCGCCGGGGGACTTCGCCGAATTCTGGACCTCCTGAATCGGGTGGGGGTGGCGGCGTGATGAACACCGAGCAGCTCTACTCGGCCGACTTCGGTGCCGTCGATGCCGACGCCTCCGCGTGGCGGGCGTTGGCCGACGCGCTCAACCGCTCGGCCCAGCAGATGAACTCCGAGGTCCTGGCCGCCATCGAGGGCGGCTGCTGGCGAGGTCCCGCGGCCGACAAGGCATGTGACGCGATCTCCCGGAGCCGCACGAGCCTGACCACGTCGGCCGACGATGCGGAGCACGTCGCGACCGCGCTGGCGAGAGCCGCCCAGGGCTGGCGAACGGCTCAGGGAAAGCTGCGTCGCGCCTGTGACCAGGCGCCGGCGCTGGGGCTGCGTATCGCCCCGGACGGCACCGCCGAGCCACTTCCCGGCCGGGAGCCGCAGCCGGCGGACGCGCGGGAACTCACCGCTCTGGCCAAGGGGGCGCTCGCCGAGGCCGGGCGAATCGACGCCGAGCTGGCGTCCCTGCTGGGGGAGGCCGCGGGCGTACCGAACCCGCACGGCATGGGCGGGGCGTCCCTCACGATCCCCACCGGCAAGACCCCGGCCGAGGTCGCGGCCTGGTGGAAGGGCCTGACGCCCGCGCAACGCGAGCAACTCATCGCACAGCACCCCGAGCTGATCGGTGGCCTGGACGGCGTTCCCGCCGAGGACCGCCACAAGGCCAACCTCGCCGTGCTCGACGAGAAGATCGAGGATGCGAGCGGTGACAAGCGCAAACGCCTGGAGATGATCCGGGACCGCATCGCCGACTCCCGAGCCGACACCGACGGAGCCGACGACGTGTACTTGTTGAAGCTCGACCCCTCCGGGGACGGCAAGGTCATCCTCTCGATCGGCAACCCCGACACGGCCGACGACGTGTCCGTCTACGTGCCCGGCACCACGGCCTCGTTGTGGAACGGTTTCGAGACGGACCTGGATCGTGCCCAGACGATGTTCGACGCCGCGAGCAAGAAGGGCGGCAACGTGGCGTCCGTGCTGTGGCTCGACTACGACGCTCCGGACAACGTGCCGAAGCATGCGTGGGATCCGAGCTACGCGGACAAAGGCGGCCCCACGCTGCGGTCGTTCGTGGACAGTCTCGGCTCCACCCATCAGGACGGCAAGCCGCACACCACCCTGGTGGCGCACTCCTACGCCTCGCTCGTGGTCAGCGAGGCGGCGCGGCAGGCGCCGGGAATGAACGCCGACGTCATCGCCGTCGGCGGCGCCGGATTCGGCCTCGACGACTCCTCGACCAACGACGTCGCGAAGGACCTGAAGATCAACGGCAAGGTCTACTCCGCCACGGGCGGGTCCGATCTCATCCGTCTCGCCCACGGCTTGGAGGTGCACGGTGACGGTCCCGGCGAGTTCGAGGGCACGGAGAAGCTGAACGTCTCCCCGAGCACCGAACACACGGAGTACTGGGAGGACGAGAAGTTCCTGAACGACGCCGCCGCCGTGATCACGGGTGACAAGCAGGCCGTGTCCGGCCCCTCGTTCGTCCAGAAAGTCGTGGACGAAGCGTGGGAAAGCAACGCGATCGGGGACGAGATCTTCGGCTTCGGAGGCTCAGTCGCCCTCGGCCTGATCAAGGCGGGCAAGAATGGGCTCGACGTGGTGGAGGACGGCATCGACACCGCCAAGGACTTCCTGCGACGCGTGTTCTGACGACACGACGAAGGCCACCGTCCCTCACACGGGATGCGGTGGCCTTCGATCGTCTTCGGCGTCGAGACGCTCAGCGCTCGGACAGCGGCTTGTAGTCGCGCTCCTTCTCACCGGTGTAGATCTGACGCGGGCGACCGATCTTGGTGGCCGGGTCGCTCATCATCTCGCGCCAGTGCGCGATCCAACCGGGCAGGCGTCCCAGGGCGAACAGCACCGTGAAGAACTGCGTCGGGAAGCCCATGGCCCGGTAGATCAGGCCGGTGTAGAAGTCGACGTTCGGGTAGAGCTTGCGCTCGATGAAGTAGTCGTCGGACAGCGCCCGCTCCTCCAGGCGCTTGGCGATGTCGAGCAGCTCGTCGCCACCCTCGATCTTGGAGAGGATCTCGTCCGCGGTCTGCTTGATGATCTTCGCGCGCGGGTCGTAGTTCTTGTAGACCCGGTGCCCGAAGCCCATCAGGCGGACACCCTTCTCCTTGTTCTTGACGCGGTTGACGAACGCGTCGACGTCACCGCCGTCGGCCTTGATACCCTCCAGCATCTCCAGCACCGCGCTGTTGGCGCCGCCGTGCAGCGGGCCGAACAGAGCCATGATGCCCGCCGAGATGCTGGCGAAGAGGTTGGCCTCCGAGGAGCCCACCAGGCGCACCGTCGACGTGGAGCAGTTCTGCTCGTGGTCGGCGTGCAGGATGAACAGCAGGTCGAGCGCCTTCGCCATCGTCGGGTCGATCTCGTACGGCTCGGCGGGCAGCCCGAACGTCATCCGCAGGAAGTTCTCGACCAGGCCCAACGAGTTGTCCGGGTACAGGAACGGCTGGCCGATCGACTTCTTGTAGGCGTAGGCCGCGATGGTGGGCACCTTCGCGAGCAGCCTAATGGTCGACAGCTCCACGTTGGAGATGTCGGAGGGGTCGAGCGAGTCCTGGTAGAAGGTCGACAGTGCCGCCACCGCGCTGGAGAGCACCGGCATCGGGTGCGCGTCCCGCGGGAAACCGTCGAAGAATCGCTTCAGGTCCTCGTGCAGCAGCGTGTGCCTGCTGATCTTGGAGGTGAAGTCCTCCAACTGCTGCTTGGTGGGCAGCTCACCGTAGATCAGCAGGTACGAGACCTCGATGAACGTCGAGTGCTGCGCGAGCTGTTCGATGGGGTAACCGCGGTAGCGCAGGATGCCTTGCTCACCGTCGATGTACGTGATCGCCGATGCCGTGGCACCGGTGTTCACGAAACCCGGGTCGTACGTGATGTATCCGGTCTGAGCGAGCAGCTTGCCCAGTTCGATACCGGGCGCGCCCTCCACGGCGCGCACGACGTTCAACTCGTGTTCGCCAGTCGGCAGACGGAGTTGGACCTTTTCGCCCCCGGTCTGCGCCGCAGTCGCGTCGGACATGCACATGCCTCTCACGGTCACACGGGCCGGTTGTGACCGCAGGTCGTGCGGGTCACCTACTTCGCACACCGCCCCGCTGGGGTATGAATGCCCTCTAACGCTAGTCCAGAAGAGGCGGGTTACGCAGCCGTGGCGTTACCCACAGCTAACGTAGTGCGACCAGGTTCACACGCACTGCTGCAGTTCGTCCTCGGTCGGTGGTTCCGCACCACTGCGCGAGACCGTGACCGCCGCCGCACGCGACGCGTACGTCAACAACTCGCGGCAGTCGTCCTCGGACAACGCGGAGAGGTCTTTCACCTGGTTACGCACCAGCCATGCCAGCAGGGCCCCCTGCACCGTGTCGCCCGCGCCGATCGTGTCGACCACCTCGACCGTGGCACCGGGCACAGTGACGTCCAGTCCCGAGGACGTGAGAAGAACCACTCCCTCCGCGCCTTTGGTCAAGACCACTGCGCTCGGGCCGGCGTCGAGCCACGACCGCGCGGCGGCGAGGACGTCGGCGACGTCGGTGACCCCGGCGAGCCAGCAGGCGTCGTCCAGCGACACCTTGAGCAACTCCACCGACGGCAGCCACGACGAGAAGCGCACGCGGTAGGCGTCCGGATCGGCGATCATGTCGGCCCGGACGTTCGGGTCGACAGCGGTCAACACCCCGCGTTCGTGCTCGCGGCGCAACACGGTCTCGTACACGCTCGCGCCGGGTTCGAGCACCATTCCCAGGGTTCCCACCGACAATGCCGTGGTGCCCTCGGGCAGAGGGCCGGGGTCGGAGACGAGACGATCGGCGGTGCCGTCGGTGTAGAAGCTGTACCGGGCACTGGAGTCGTCGTCGAGTGTCACCACCGCGAGCGTGGTCGGTTCCGGTCCCCGCTGCACCAGCGAAGTGTCCACCCCGGACGCCTCAAGCCTGCGGACGAGCGCGTCACCGAAGGCATCGGTGGACACACGGGACAGAAACGCCGTGGGCGCGCCGAGACGTGCCGCGGCGAGTGCCACGTTGTACGGACCACCCCCGAGCCGGGGGGCCAGCAGGTCACCTTCGGGACCGGCCGGGACAAGATCGACGAGCGCTTCGCCACCGGAGACAATCACAGTCGCGCATGCTAGTGCCTCACGCGGTGAGTTCCCGGGGGACGAGACGCTCGGTCTGACGGCGTCTCGCGCTATACCCGCAGCCCGTTCAACAACAGTTCCGCCAGTGCCTCGAACGCCTCGGCGTCGGTCGTGTGGGCCCGTGAACCCACCACGCCGGACTGGATCGCTTCGACGAGGATCCCGGTCATCTCGGCGATCGCATCGGCGTGGGCGTCGCGGAAGACCCCCTGCTCCACGCCGTCGGCGATGAACTGCCGGATTCGCCGCGCCGCGGCCTCGGAGTTGAACGCGTACACCGCGCGGGTGGGCTCGAACGCCGCAACGTCGGCCAGGAACGCCGCCGAGGCACGGTCGAGCTCCTCCGACGCCCCGGCCAGGTAGGTGCGCACCGCCACGGCGGCGTCGGTGATGCCCGCGACCCGTGCCTCGATCCGCTCGGTGGCGCCTCGGAAGAAGTGCGCCACGACCTTGACCGCGAGCTGCTCCTTGCTCGCCGCGAGCGCGTACAGCGTGGTCTTCGAGCAGCGCAGTTTCGCCGCCAGGTCGTCGAGGGTGAACGAGAGGAAGCCCTCGGCGAGGAACAGCTCCTCCAACTCGGCGAGCAACGCCCGCTGCCGACGGGTCCGGGGCCCAGTGGAAGACATGGACACCATCGTACGTTTTAGTACTCTAGTTGAGACTTCAGTACTATTCGCAGTACACCTTCGGAGGCAACGATGCCCGCGACGTCCGCGCGGCCCACCGTGCAGCGCCTGCTCCCCGACACCGAGTCCGAGGACCTGCTGGCCCTCGCCCGCGAGATCGCTCGTGACGAGCTGGCGCCCCTGGCGGCCGAGTACGAGGAGAAGGAGATCTTCCCCCGCGAACAGTTCCGCGTCCTGGGCCGAGCCGGCCTGCTGGGACTGCCGTACTCGCAGCGCTGGGGCGGCGGCGAGGTGCCGTACGAGGTATATCTCCAAGTACTCGAAGAGATCGCCGCGGCCTGGATGTCGGTGGGCGTCGGCCTGTCCGTGCACACGATGTCGTGCTACGCGCTCGCCGAGTACGGCACCGACGAGCAACGCGACCGCTGGCTGCCCGCGATGCTGGAGGGCGAGCTGCTGGGCGCGTACGCGCTGTCGGAACCCCACGCCGGCTCCGACGCCGCCGCACTGACGACGCGGGCTCGACGTGACGGTGACTGCTACGTGGTCAACGGGGTGAAGGCGTGGACCACCCACGGCGGCCACGCCGACTACTACACGACGATGGTGCGCACGTCGGACGACGGAGGCCGGGGCATCAGTTGCCTGCTCGTGGACGGTGCCACGCCCGGACTGTCCGCCGCGCCGCCCGAGCGGAAGATGGGCCTCACCGGGTCCGCCACGACCCAGATGATCTTCGAGGACGCCCGCGTGGACGCCGATCGGCTCATCGGCGCCGAGGGGCAGGGGCTGAAGATCGCGCTGTCGTCACTGGCCTCGGGCAGGCTCGGCATCGCGGCCTGCTCGGTGGGGCTCGCCCAGGCCGCCCTCGACGAGGCCGTCGCCTACGCGAAGCAGCGCACGCAGTTCGGCAAGCCGATCATCGACTTCCAGGGGTTGGAGTTCCTGCTCGCCGACATGGCCGCCGCCGTGGACTCCGCGCGGGCGATGTACCTCGACGCCGCGCGGCGCCGCGACCGGGGGTGGGCGTTCACCCGGCAGTCGTCGGTGGCGAAACTCGTCGCCACCGACGCCGCCATGAAGGTGACCACCGACGCCGTCCAGGTCTTCGGCGGCGCCGGGTACACCCGCGACTTCCCCGTGGAGCGCTACCTGCGCGAGGCGAAGGTGCCCCAGATCTTCGAGGGCACCAACCAGATCCAGCGCATGGTCATCGCGCGGGAACTGCGCAAGCTGTGACCGGGCGGGAAACGCGCCCGAGGTGACCCCTCACTCGCGATAACGGCGGTCGGCGACGACACCCTCGCCGGCCGCCTCGTCGTAGTGGTACACCTCGCGGCCCCGCACGAACACCCGCAGAGCGCGGTTCATCACGTTGAGCGGGTCGCCGGACCAGATCACCACGTCGGCGTCCAAGCCCGGCTTGAGCGCTCCCACGCGGTCGTCGAGCCCCAGGATGCGGGCCGGGTTGATCGTCAGCGCCCGCAGCGCCGTCTCCGGGTCCAGGCCTTCCTTGACCGCGAGCGCGGCCTGGTAGACGAGGAAGTTGATCGGGACGACCGGGTGGTCGGTGGTGATCGCGATCTGTACGCCAGCACGCGCGAGGATGCCCGCCGATCGCAGGGTGCGCTGGCGCAGCTCGACCTTGCTCCGGCTGGTGAACAGCGGCCCGAGGATCACCGGAACGTTGCGCTCGGCGAGGAAGTCGGCGATGAGGTGGCCCTCGGTGCCGTGGTTGACCACCAGCTTGTAGCCGAACTCCTCCGCGATCCGCACGGCCGTGACGATGTCGTCGGCGCGGTGTGTGTGCTGGTCCCAGTACAGCTCGCCGTCGAGGACGCGGGTCAGCGTCTCCATGGTCAGGTCCGTCTCGAACGGCTTGCCCTCGGCGCGGGCGGCCTCGCGCTGGGCCGCGTAGTTACGCGCCTTGGTGAACGCCTCCCTCAGCACCGCCGCGACGCCGAGCCGCGTCGAGGGGGTCTTGTCCTTCTCGCCGTAGACCCGCTTGGGGTTCTCCCCGAGCGCGCTCTTCACGCTCACGTGCTCGGCGAAGAGCATGTCGAGCACCGTCCGGCCCCACGTCTTCACGCCGACCGTCTGGCCGCCGATCGGGTTGCCGGAACCGGGCTTGATCACGACACTCGTGACACCGCCGGACAGCGCGTCGTCGAAGCCCACCTCGTACGGGTCGATGCCGTCGATGGCACGGAACCGGGCGCCGTTCGGGTCGGTCATCTCGTTGGTGTCGTTACCCGACCAGCCCTCGCCCTCCTCGTGCACGCCGAGGTGCGCGTGGGCGTCGATGAAGCCGGGCAGCACCCAGGAGCCGGACGCGTCGACGATGTCCGCGCCGTCGGGCACCTCGACCTCCGAGGAGGCACCCACGGCGCGGATCTTGCCGTTCTCCATAAGCACGGTGCCCCCGTCGATCGGTTGCCCGTCGACGGGGACCACGTAGCCGCCAATGATCGCAGTCGTCATAGTTCGTTACGCTAACGAATATCGACGACGAGACCCCACGAACCTCGCCAGGACGCGCCGGGTTCCAACTCGATGAGGTCGGTTCCCGAGTTCAACGCGTCGGCGGGACACGTCATCGGCTCGACGGCGATCGCCCTTCCCCGCCCCGGATAGTCCGACGGCGTGAACACCTGGACCCACCCGAAGTCGGGGTCGGCCCACAGGTCGAGCGTCGTGTCGTGGTGGGACAGCAGATGGTGGTACCTGCCGTCGCCGTAGGGGACCAACCCCCCGAACGCCGTGTCGAGGTCCAGACCACCCACGATGCGCCCGTCCCGCAGGTCGTAGTCGGTGCCGTCGACGTCGATCTCCTCACCGAAGGGCAGCTGCTCGTCGGCGACGTAGGGCCGAACCCGTGACGCCGCGAGCGTGAGCGTCAGCTCGTCGGTGGGCACGTCACCGATCCGCAGGTACGGGTGCGTGCCCACACCGAAACCGATGGGCTTGTCGCCCTCGTTGCGCACCTCGTGGGTGACGGTGAGCCCGCGCGGGGCCAGGTCGTAGGTGATCTCCGTACGCAGCGGCACCGGCCACCCCGGCTCGGCCCCGACGTCCACCGCGAGCCGGATGAACCACTCGCCGTGCTCCAGCAGCTCCCATTCCTTGTGGCGCACGAGGCCGTGGATGGCGTTGCCGCGCGCCTCCTCGGTGACCTCCAGCTCCTGGGGCTGGCCGTCGTAGGTCCACCGCGCACCCTTCGTGCGGTTCGGCCACGGGAACAACACCTGCCCCGCGGCCTTCGGGGGTGTCGCGTCCTCGTCGAACGTCTCCAGGTAGGGCACCTTGTTGACCTCGAACGCCCGTAGTCCGGCCCCGATCTCGGTGACCACGGCGCGGGCGCCGCCCCTGGTCAATTCGAACTGTTCCCCCGTCGGTTTCGCCATACGGGAGACGATACCGACCAACGAACTATCTAGACCAGTCGTCATAGTAAGCGCTATGGTGTCGTCCATGCCGAGACAGACGGACACCCGGCAGCGAATGCTGCGCACCGCGGCCGAGTTGCTGCGCACGCAGGGCTATCACGCCACCGGACTGAACCAGGTGCTCACCGCAAGCGCCGCGCCCAAGGGATCGCTCTACTTCCACTTCCCCGGCGGCAAGGAACAACTCGCGGGCGAGGCCCTCACCCTGGCGGGACGGGAACTCGCCACCACGCTCGAAAGCGTGCTGGCCGAGGCGGGCGGACTCACGGAGGGCCTCGAAGCGATGGTGGACCACCTCGCCGAAGGGCTCGAAGCCTCGAACTTCCGACAGGGCTGCCCCCTCTCGACGACGGCTCTCGACGCGGGGGCGGACAGCGAACCGATCCGGCAGGCCTGCTCGGGCGGCTTCGACGCCTGGCACCACGTGCTGGTCGACCACCTCGCCTCCCACGGCGTCGAGCCCGAGGCGGCCGACGAGCTGGCCACCACGGTGCTCGCCGCCGTCGAAGGAGCACTGCTACTGGCCAGGACCCGCCGGGACGTCACCCCACTGCGCATCGTCGGACGACAACTGCGAACCCTGGCGGAAGGAGCGAAGTGATGCGGGTACACCACCTCGACTGCGGCACGATGCATCCTCCCGGCGGCCGCCTCGTCGACGGCCGGCCCGGACTGTTCCGGCGCGCCGAACTCGTCTGTCACTGCCTGCTCGTCGAGACCGACTCCGAACTCGTGCTCGTGGAGACGGGTCTGGGACTCCGCGCCGCCACGCACCCGGAGGAATGGCTCGGGCGCAACTTCGTCAAGCTCTTTCACCCCGTGCTCGACCCCGAGATCACCGCCGTACGGCAGATCGAGCGGCTGGGTTACTCGCCGTCGGACGTGCGGCACGTGGTGCTGACCCACCTCGACCGCGACCACGCAGGCGGTCTCGCCGACTTCCCCCACGCCACCGTGCACGTCCACGAGGCCGAACTCCGGGCGTTGCGGGCTCAGACCGACGGCCGGGAACAGCCACGGTACTGGGCGAAGCACTTCGCGCACGGCCCGCGGTTCGAGTCGTACTCGGCCGACGGGGAGTCGTGGTTCGGCTTCGAGGCCGTCCGGGAGCTCAAGGGCCTGCCGCCCGAGATCCTGCTTGTGCCTCTGGCGGGCCACACGCGCGGACACACGGGCGTCGCGATCGACACGGGTACGCGCTGGCTGTTCCACGCGGGCGACGCCTACTACCATCCCAACGCGCTCGACCCGGCGGGCCCGAAGGTGCCGTGGGGCCTCGGGCTCTTCGAACGCCGCATGGAGACCATCGCCGGAAGCCGACTGCGCAACCGACGACGGCTGGCCGAGCTGATTCGCACGCCCGGCGCGACGGTGTCGGTGTTCAACGCCCACGACGCCACCGACTTCGCCCGGATGGCGGGCTCCCACAAGGGCTGACACTCAAACCTTGGCGCTTTGCCCCAAGGAAACTCACCGAAAGAATAAGCCTTTTAGGACAGTTCACAGTGAACTAAAGTTCATAGCTGACACGGGCGAACCCCCGACACCCCGGTCGGCGGCCGCGACCATTCACCCCGCCACACGAAGTCGGATCTTGTCGAAAACTCCCTCGGTAGCTAAATTTCTTAGTAGCTAAGATAACTAGGGGGTGTGATGATGTCCGACGTCCTCGACACGCGGCCCCCGGCCGGGGCGGCTCGCACCACCGGGCGCGGGCTCGCGGTCCTGGTGACCGTGTTGACCGCGGCCTTCATGGATTTCCTGGACAACGGGATCGTCGTTCTCGCCGCACCCGCGATCCAGGCCGATCTCGGCGGTGGTTCGGCCGCCATGGAAATGACCATCGCGGGGTACACGCTCGCGTTCGCGCTCGGGCTGGTGACCGGCGGCAGGCTGGGCGACATCGTCGGCCGCAAGAAGATGTTCCTCCTCGGAACAGCCCTGTTCGTGGTCACTTCGCTGGGCTGCGGCCCGGCCCCGAGCATCGAGCTGCTCATCGTGGCCCGTGTCCTGCAGGGACTTTCGGCGGCGGCCATGGTTCCCCAGGTACTCGCCATCATCAAGTCGGCCTTCCCCCCCCCGGAGCGCCTGAAGGGGCCCCTCGCGGCGTTCGGCGCGATGTCCGGAGTGGCCAACGTGAGCGGCCCGCTCATCGCGGGCGTACTGATCGAGCACGACTTCGCCGGGCTCGGCTGGCGAGTGGTCTTCCTGATCAACGTGCCGGTCGGGGTGCTCGTCCTCGGTGCCGCGCTGCTCCTGGTATCCGAGACCCGGTCGGCCCGTCCCCCGACGCTGGATCTGCTGGGCGTCGGCGTGGTGACGCTGGCGCTACTGCTACTGCTCTTCCCACTCGTCGAAGGTCCCACGCTCGATTGGCCGGCGTGGATCTTCCTCGTCCTGGCGGCCTCGGCCCCCGTGTTCGCCTGGTTCTGGTCGGTGGAACGGTGTCGGGAGCAGCAGGGTCGCTCGCCCCTGTTGCCGCCGTCGGTCTTCGCCAACCGCACCTTGCTCGCCGGGCTCGTGGTTCACGTCCTGTTGTTCTCCGGCATCGCGTCGTTCTTCATGATCTCCACGATCACCTTGCAAGCGGGGCTCGACTTCACGGTGCTAGCCGCCGGGATGACCTCGTTGCCCTGGCCCATCGCCATCACCGTGTTCTCGGGTATCGGGTTGGCCTTCGTGGCCAAGCTCGGCCGCAACCTGCTCTCCCTCGGCGCGGTGATCATGGTCGCGGGCATGGCGACGCTGATGTGGTCCGCCCTGTCGAACGGCGCCGAGCTCGAAGCACTCGACCTCGCTCCGGGACTCGCCCTCTCCGGTATCGGAATGGCCTTCATCGCCCCGAGTCTGATGGACCTGGTGCTCGCCGGGGCCGGGAACCGGGACGCCGGGGCGATCAGCGGCGTCCTCAACACGGCGTTGCAGGTGGGCACGGCCCTGGGAATCGCGTTGCTCGGCGTGATCTTCTTCGGAAGGTTGGAGACCCACGGCGCCGCGCAGACGGAGCACGTGATCGACGACGTCCGTGCCGCGGCGGCCTCCGCGAACGTGCCCGACAACCGTGCCGACGACATCGCGGTCGCGTTCGGCCGGTGCTTCCGAGACCACTTCGGGGAAGGCGAGATCCGCGCCATGCCGGAAAGCTGCGGAGACGCCGGACGACTGCTCTCGGCCTATCCCGAGCTCGGCGCCGCGGTGACCGAGGTGACGGACCACCACCGGGGCGAGGTCTTCACCCGGGCCTTCGCCGAGTCCCTGCTCTACAACGTCGGCGTCTTCGGCGCCAGCTTCCTGCTGATCTTCTTCCTGCCCCGGCGTATGACCGCCCCGGAACCGTCGGCGGAGAACCCGGACACCACGAGGAACCGGGCTCGACCACGAAACCATCCACTATAGATTCAACCCGAGCACCGAAAAGGCGGGAGCGAAAAAGTACGTCGAAAACTCGAACGAGCCCATTATCGCTCGTCGGAATCGACCGTGTGGGAACGCAGAACCTCGGTCAGCTCCCGAAGACATTCGAGGATCTTCTTCCGGTCCTCCGGAGAGTACTTCCGCAGAACTTTCCCCGCGCTCTCACCGAGGCTTCTGGTGATCGCGTTGACTTCCTCCAGCCGATCCTCGGGAAGTTCGATGTACACCTTTCTGCGGTCGGTCTCACTTCGCACTCGGCGCGCGTAACCGGCGCGCTCCAGCCGGTCGATGACGGCCGTGACCGCGCCCGTGGTGAGGCCGGAGAGTTCGGCGAGCGCTCCCGCGGTCAGGGGCTTGTCCGCCTGCATGGCCAGGTCGAGGCACTTGTGGTCGGTGGCCGAGAGACCGAGACGCTCCGCAAGACGCGTGTGGAACAGCACCGTCGCCTGTCCGAGTTCCCGACCGACCCTGGCGATGGCGTCCACGTCACCGTCGTCGGCCTTCTTCCCACCGGCCACTGGCACATCACCTCACTCGCGGGCCTTGCATGCGGCAACCGCACGGTGGCAGCATTTTAGCAATTGAGAAACTCGGCGATTCAACTTTTCGACCACCGCCGAACGACGCTCACCTAGGCGGCACTTCCGCTCGGTACCTCCAGAACGCGGGCAGCAACGCCACCGCCATCGCGACCCCGATCACCACGAGAACACCGCCTCCCGCGGTGGCCCAAGTGGTTCCCGCCGCAGCAGCGGCCCACCCGTGTGTCAGGTCGGCCAGCCTCGGTCCGCCCGCGACGACCACGGTGAACGCTCCCTGCATCCGTCCCCGCATCTCGTCGGTGGCCGCCGTCTGGAGAATCGCCTGCCGGAAGATCGCACTCACCATGTCGGCCGCGCCGCCGAGGGCGAGAAACACCACCGCGAGCCAGAGCGACTCCGAAAGGCCGAAGCCGACCATCGCGACACCCCACGCGCCGATGGCCACGACGACGGCCACACCGTGCCTGCTAATGCGGTGCGCCCAACCGGACATCAGCCCCAGCACCATCGCGCCCAGCGGGATTCCCGCGTACAGCCAGCCGAGCGCCGTCCCGCCGCCCGGCGGATCACCGAACGTGCGCTCGGCGAGCTCGGGGAACAACGCCCTCGGCATGCCGGCGACCATCGCGACGATGTCGACGACGAACGACGCGAGCAACACCTTCTGCGTGGCCAGGTACCGGAACCCCATGAGCACGTCGCGCAGCCCCGCCGCACGGACCTTGCCCGACAGCGGCGGCAACGGGGGCAGTTTCCACACGGCCCACAGCACGGCCACCAGCGCCAGCGTGTCGACCAGGTACAACGTCGGCAGCCCGACGATCGGCAACATCGCCCCGGCCAGCATCGGCCCGAACACCGCACCGAACGTCGCCATCGTGCCGGTCAACGCGGCCGCGGACGACAGCAGGTGCTCGGGTACCACGCGCGCCACCACGGCTTGCCGGGTCGGCATGTTGACCGCGAAGAACGCCTGGTTGACGCTGAGCAACACGAGCACGACCCACACCGAGTCGAGCCCGGTGAAGGCCTGCGCCCACAGCAGCAGCGCGGTGACGGCGACGCCGACGTTGGTCACGAGCAGCAGCACGCGCCGGTCGACCGTGTCGGCGATGGCTCCGCCCCACAGCCCGAACACGAGCAGCGGCACGAGTCCGAACAGTCCCGTGAGACCGACGTACGCCGAGGAACCGGTGATGTCGTAGATCTGCTTGGGTACGGCCACGGCCGTGAGCTGGGAGCCGAGCGCGGTGACGATCGAGCTGAGCCACAGCCGACGGAACGCGGGGATACGCAGCGGCCTCCGGTCTGCGACGACCGCACCGAGAATCCTGCGAAGGCGGCTTCCGGGCGGCGCGGTAGAGGTCTGCTCGGTCACGAGGGAGGAGCTTAGCCGAGCTAACGACCTTCTCCACCCGCTTTGTGACCCCCCACGCCCGCGGGTTCAGGGAGCGACGCGGCGTACCTGCCAGCCGTCCTCGGTGCGGATGAAACGCAGCCGGTCGTGCATGCGGTCCTGCCTGCCCTGCCAGAACTCCACGACGTCGGGCCGGATGCGCCAGCCGCCCCAGTGCGGCGGCACCGGGATCTGCTCCACGTCGCGGAAGCGACGCTCGATGGCCTTCAACGCGGTGTCGAGGTCACGCCTGCCGTCGACGAACTGCGACTGCGGCGACGCCCACGCCCCGAGCTGCGAGCCCCGCGGACGGCTGGCCCAGTACTCGGCGGTCTCGGCGGGATCGACCTTCTCCACCGCTCCCCGGACGTGCACCTGACGCTGCAGCGGATACCAGGGGAACGTGGCCGACGCGTACCGCGTCACGGTGAGGTCGTGACTCTTGGCGGAGGTGTAGTTGGTGTAGAACACGACGCCACGCTCGTCCAGTCCTTTGCACAGCACCGTGCGTGACGACGGGAGGCCGTCGGCGTCCGCCGTGGCGAGCACCATCGCGTTGGGCTCGGCGACACCGTGCGCGAGCGCCTCGTCGAGCCACTTCCGAAGTTGTTCGGTCCAGGTGGGAGCGAGATCGGATTCGTTCAACGAACCACCGTCGTAGGCGACCCGCATGGCGGGCAACCGGACGGCTACGTCCGCGCTGCCGTCAGCGCCGTTCACGATTTCGGTCATGTCAACCTCCCCGCACCGAACTGCCCAGCCTGTGGCTGACGGTAAATGGTCTCACGAGCGCGCGAAAGGGCGCTGGCCGTGATGGGGACCACTTCGGGGGAGTACCCAATTCTGAATCGTTCTCGGAATCGTGACGGAAACCACCGGTTTTTTGATTGCTACCGGTCAGTAATGGGTGCAAAGTCACTTCCGACGCGCGACGAGGCGCGTGAAGGTGGCCTCCCGCGCCCACGACCAACGGCGATTCGCACGAAAGGTCCACTGCCATGACACCCACCACGAGCGGGCAGCCGACAGCAGACTCGACGAAGGCCACCGAACCGGACGACGGTTTCCGTCCCGGTCTGGAAGGCGTCGTCGCATTCCGCACGGAGATCGCCGAACCCGACCGTAACGGCGGTGCGCTGCGTTATCGCGGCGTGGACATCGAGGAACTGGTGGGCGCCGTCGGCTTCGGCGATGTGTGGGGTCTGCTGGTCGACGGCCATTTCGAAAACGGACTGGCCCCCGACGAACCGTTTCCGCTCCCGGTTCGCAGCGGCGACGTTCGCGCGGACGTCCAGTCGGCGTTGCCCGCGCTGGCACCCCGCTGGGGCCTGGGCCCGCTGCTCGACATCTCCGAGGCGGAGGCCCGCGAGCAGGTGGGGCGCGTGTCGGCCACGGCACTGTCGTTCATCGCGCAGTCCGCACGCGGCATCGACGTACCCGCCGTCCCCGAGTCCCGCGTCGACGAAGCCCGTGGGATCACCGAACGGTTCCTCGTCCGCTGGCGGGGCGAACCGGACCCGGCACACGTGAAGGCCCTCGACGCGTACTGGGTCTCGGCCGCCGAACACGGCCTCAACGCGTCCACCTTCACCGCCCGCGTGATCGCCTCCACCGGCGCCGACGTCGCCGCGGCGTTCTCCGGCGCCATCGGCGCCATGTCGGGCCCACTGCACGGTGGAGCTCCGGCCCGCGTACTGCCGATGATCGAGGAGGTGGAGCGCACGGGCGACGCCCGCGCCGTCGTGAAGGGCATCCTCGACCGAGGGGAGCGCCTGATGGGCTTCGGCCACCGGGTGTATCGCGCCGAGGACCCGAGGGCGCGGGTCCTGCGTCGCACCTGCCGGGAACTCGGCTCCAAGCGGTACGAGGTCGCGGCCGAGCTGGAACGGGCCGCGCTGGCGGAGCTGCGTGAGCGGCGCCCGGACCGAGCCATCGAGACGAACGTGGAGTTCTGGGCCGCGGTGATCCTCGACTTCGCCGAGGTGCCGCCCGCCATGATGCCCGCCATGTTCACGGCGGCCCGCACGGCCGGCTGGGCGGCACACGTCCTGGAGCAGAAGCGCACGGGCAGGCTCGTGCGCCCCTCGGCGACCTATGTCGGTCCCGGCCCTCGGGCGCCTCGGGACGTCCGGGGCTGGGACCGCGTCGCGACGACCGGCTGACGTCCCCTCCTCAGCGACGGCGGAAGACCGCGCGCACGAGCCCCGGTGCCCACCGGGCCAGCCAGCGCGCGGCCTTCGCCTCCACGGTGGGCGTCACCACGGCGAGGTTTCGCTCCACGGCACGCAACACGTCCTTCGCGACGAGCTCCGGCCGGGCGTTACGGGCGGTGTAGAAACGTTGGGCTCGCCGCCGCCTCCGCTCCTGTTCGGCCTCGTCGGTGCCCGCGAACCGCGTCGAGGTGACGATGCCGGTGGCCACGAATCCGGGACACACGGCACTGACGCCGATGTCGGCCGCCGCGAGTTCGGCCCGCAGCGACTCGGAGAACATCAAGACGGCGGCCTTGACCGTGGAGTACGCGGGCAGCATCGGGTTCGGCAGATACGCCGCCATGGAGGCGATGTTGACGAGGTGGCCGCCCTCTCCCCGGTCCACCATGTGGGGCGCGAACAGGCGGCAGCCGTGCAGCACTCCCCAGAAGTTGACGTCGACGAGCCGCCGCCACTCCTCCTCCGTGGTCTCCAGCACCGGCCCGGCCATGCCGATGCCGGCGTTGTTCACCACGACGTCGGGCACGCCGCACTCACGCACCACCCGGTCGGCGAAGTCCCGCATGGCCTCGCCGTCGGCGACGTCGACGCGGTGGGTCGTCACCGTCACCCCGGCACCGCGCACGGCACGAGCCGTCTCCGCGAGCGACTCGGCGTCGATGTCGGCGAGCACGAGGTCGGCGCCCTCTCGCGCGAAGGCCAGTGCGGTGGCGCGACCGATTCCCCCGCCCGCGCCCGTGACGACCACCAACCGCCCGTCGAACCGCCCGAAGCACAACG
Organism: Saccharomonospora glauca K62; assembly: GCF_000243395.2. Lineage (NCBI taxonomy): Bacteria > Bacillati > Actinomycetota > Actinomycetes > Pseudonocardiales > Pseudonocardiaceae > Saccharomonospora > Saccharomonospora glauca. The sequence goes on from NZ_CM001484.1 coordinate 3,898,891, forward strand.
CCCCGCGCCGGGAGCGCTTGAGCGCTCGGGTCTCGGTACCGCCCTCGACGTGCGTGACGAACTCGGCCACCGCCGACGCCACCCGCGCCGGGTCGGCACGCACGACCCAGTGGCCACCGGGGATCCGCCGAACACGGAGGTTCGGCACCCACTCCTCCAGCTCCGTCTGCACCCCGACGCCGACGAACGGATCGGAACGCGGAGCGAGCACCTGCACGGGAACCTTCACCGGCCGGGGGCGAGACCGCCGCGCTCCTCGAACGTTCGCGCGATACAGGTTCAGTCCGGTCACGGCGTCGGCCGTCACGGGCGTGGGTTCCGCGGGCTCACGTCGCCGCACCAGGGCGGCCGCGATGCCGGTGCGCCAGGCCAGGTCGGGCAGCACGGGAATCCGGAAGAAGGCGATGTAGGACGACCGGAACAGTTGCCTCACCACCGCCCCGACGGTGCGGGGACGCCGCAGTCGCGACCACAACCAACGAGCGGCGTGGTCGAGGGAGGGACCGGAGATCGAGGTGAACGACGCGACCCGCCCGTCGAGCCACGAACCCGCGAGGGCGTGCCAGGCCTGGATGGAACCCCAGTCGTGCGCGAGCAGGTGTACCGGGCGGTCGGGCGAGACGGCGTCGACGACCTCCCGGAGGTCCTCGGCGAGCCGGTCGAGCCGATACGCCTCCCGTGCGCGCGGCCGGCCGGAGGAGCCCGCGCCGCGCACGTCGTACGTGACCACGCGTATCTCGTCCGGTAGCGAAGCGATCACGCCGTCCCACAGTGCCGCGTTGTCGGGATAGCCGTGCACACACACCAACGTCGGGGCCTGCTCGGGGCCACGCACCCGCACCGACAGCCGTACGCCGTCGCTGGTCGTCACCGTCGTTCGCATCGCCTCATGCTAAGGGGCGATCAGTGCGTCATTTGATCTATTGACGCGACGACAGCCCGCTGTAACACTGTGTGATCCCGGCAACACGTGGAAAACACTTTCCACGATGTGAAAGGCGCACCTGAACCACCAACGAAGGCGGGGCGGGATGGACAACCTGGCGGTGTTGAGTCTGATCGCACTGAGTCCCATCGCAATCGTCGGCTTTCTCCTGGTCGGTCTGCGGTGGCCCGCCAAGTACGCGATGCCGATCGGCTTCGCCGTCGTCGTGGCCGTCGCGGCGTTCGTGTGGGGCGTCGAACCGGTCGTCATCGCCGCGTCCAGCATCGAGGGCCTCATCCTCGCGGTGGGACTGCTCTACATCGTCTTCGGCGCGTTGCTGCTGCTCGGAACACTGGCGGGCAGCGGCGCGCTCGCCACCATCCGCGCGACGTTCACCGACATCAGCGCCGACCGCCGGGTCCAAGCGGTGATCATCGGCTGGCTGTTCGGAAGCTTCATCGAGGGGGCGTCGGGCTTCGGCACCCCGGCCGCCGTCGTCGCGCCGCTGCTGCTCGCGCTCGGTTTCCCGGCGATGGCGGCCGTGATGGTCGGGCTCGTCATCCAGAGCACGCCCGTGACGTTCGGGGCCGTGGGAACTCCCGTCCTCGTCGGCGTCACCGACGGGCTCTCCGGCAGCGCGGCCGTCGAGCAACGGGCGTCGACCCTCGGGCTGAGCATGCCCGACTACATCGCGAGCATCGCGCTCGACGCCGCCGTCATCCACGCGCTGATCGGTACCCTCGTCCCGCTCTTCCTGGCGTGCCTGTTGACGGGGTTCTTCGGAAGCGAGGACAAATCCCGAGTGGCGCGGTTCGCCGACGGGCTCGGCGTGTGGAAGTTCGCGCTCTTCGCGGCCCTGGCGATGACGGTGCCCTACGTGACGGTCGCGGCCGTGCTCGGCCCGGAGTTCCCCTCCCTGCTCGGGGGGCTCGTCGGCCTGGGCATCGTGGTCACCGCAGCGCGGCGAGGCCTCTTCCTGCCCCGACGGCAATGGGACTTCGGACCCCGCGAGAGCTGGCAACCGAGTTGGCTGGGGAGGGTGGCCCCGAAGTCCGACGACACGGGCCGCCGGATGCATCCCGTGCGCGCCTGGGCCCCCTACCTGCTCGTGGCCGCGTTGTTGGTGCTCACCCGCACCCTCACCCCGCTCACCGACTTCCTCACCGGACTGTCAATCGACTTCGACTCCATCCTCGGCACCGACATCGGCGAGAGCCTGGAACCGTTCTACCTGCCGGGATTCATCTTCATCGTGGCCAGCGTGTCCGCCTACGCCCTGCACCGCATGAACCGCGCCCAGATCGCCGCCTCGTGGAAGGTGGCGGGCGGCCAGCTCGCGGGCACGGCCGTGGCCCTGTTGTTCGCGCTGCCGCTGGTGCGGGTGTTCATCAACTCCGGCGAGAACTCCACCGGCTACGAGAGCATGCCGCTCACGCTCGCCGACGGTGCCGCCTCCGCCGTGGGGGACGCCTGGCCGATCCTGACGCCCTGGATCGGCGCGCTGGGAGCTTTCGTGGCGGGCAGCAACACCGTGAGCAACCTGATGTTCTCGCTGTTCCAGTTCTCCACGGCCGAGCAGATCGGGGCGAGTCCCGAGACGATCGTGGCCGGACAAGCCGTCGGCGGGGCGGCGGGCAACATGATCACCGTGCACAACGTCGTGGCGGCCTCGGCCACCGTCGGCCTGCTCGGCCGTGAAGGCGAGACGATCCGCAAGACGATCATCCCGATGATCTACTACTGCCTGTTCGCGGGGGCACTGGCGTTCGTGTTCACCAACGGCCTCGGCCTCAACCCCGGCACGGTACTGCTGGTCCTGCTCCTGGCCGCCGTCGGACTGGTGATCCACCGGCTGCAGCGTGGCCGCACGGCGGAGGTGGGAGGGCACGCGGCAGAATAGCCGCCATGCTGCCCACCACGGAATTCGCTCTGCTCCGCCGACTCGCCACCGAACAGGCGTCCGGCCGCGCGCCGTCCCTCGTGGCCGGTGTGGTCCGCGACGGCGACCTGATCTGGTCCGGCGCGCGCGGCGAAGTGGACTCCGGGGCCCCGGACAACCTCACGCTGTACCGGATCGGCTCGATCACCAAGTCGCTCGTCGCCACCGTCGTCATGCGGCTGCGCGACGAGGGCAAGCTGGACCTGAACGACCCGCTCGACAAGCACGTGCCCGGCACGAACTTCGGTTCGGTGACCGTCGCACAACTGCTCTCCCACTCCGGCGGGCTCACGTCCGAGTCCCCCGGCTCCTGGTGGGAGCGCACGCCGGGCGGGACCTGGGACGAGCTGAACGAGAGCCTTCGCCCCGACGAGGTCAAACACCGCCCCGGACGGCGATTCCACTACTCCAATGTGGGCTACGGGGTCCTCGGTGAGCTGGTGGCCCGCCTGCGAGGTGGGTCGTGGCTCGACGCGGTCCGCAGCGAGATCCTCCAGCCGTTGGGCATGTCCCACACCACCGACCGGCCGCGCGGTAGGCACGCGAAGGGCTACGCCGTGCACCCGTTCGCCGACGTCCTCCTGCCCGAGCCCGAACACGACGCGGGAGCCATGGCTCCGGCGGGACAGCTGTGGTCGTGCGTCGACGACCTCGCGCGCTGGACGGCCTTCGTGGGAGGCGACACCGGCGAGGTCCTGCACCCCGACACGGTCGCCGAGATGCGGGAAGCCGCCGTGATCGACGACAGCGGCCCCTGGAACTCGGGCTACGGGCTCGGCCTTCAGCTCGTGCAGGTGAACGGCAAGCGCCTCGCGGGCCACACCGGATCGATGCCGGGCTTCCTCGCCTGCACGATGATCGACCCGGCGACCGGTACCGGCGCCGTCGCGTTCGCCAACACGACCTCGGGCATCGGCATCCTCTCGCTGACCGCCGACCTCATCTCGATGGCCGACGACTACGAACCGGCGTTGCCCGCGGAGTGGCGGCCCTCGGCGATCGACCCCGCGTTGCTGGAACTCACGGGGCTGTGGCACTGGGGTCCCTCGCCGTACCACCTCAGGGTGCTGCCGAACGGCTGGCTCGACCTCTCCCCCGCCTCCGGCACCGGCCGCGCGTCCCGCTTCCGACCGCTCGGCGACGACCGCTGGCTCGGCCTCGACGGCTATTACTCGGGCGAGACCCTCACCGTCGCGAGGGACTCCGACGGTCGGCCCCACCACCTCGACCTGGCCACGTTCATCTTCACGCGCACGCCGTACGACGCGAGCGCGCCCATTCCGGGCGGGGTCGACGAGCGCGGGTGGCAGCCGACACCCGAGGAATGAGACAGGGCATTCAAGATCCGGACCGTGCGTGGAAGACTGGGCACATGACCGAAGCCGTTGACCTGACCCTGCCCGCGGACCTCAAGCCCTCCGACGGCCGGTTCGGGTGCGGGCCCTCCAAGGTGCGCCCCGAGCAGTTGGCCAACCTCGCCAAGGATGGGGCGAGCGTCCTCGGTACCTCCCATCGCCAGAAGCCGGTCAAGTCCCTCGTCGGCCGGGTCCGCGCCGGGCTCACCGAGCTGTTCGGGCTGCCCGAGGGCTACGAGGTGGTCCTGGGCAACGGCGGCACCACGGCGTTCTGGGACGCTGCGGCGTTCGGTCTCGTGCGCGAGCGTGCGCAGCACTTCACCTACGGTGAGTTCTCCACGAAGTTCGCCAAGGTCACCGACAAGGCCCCGTTCCTCAGCGACTCGATCATCGTCAAGAGCGAACCCGGCAGCGCCCCGGAGATCGCATACCAGGAGGGCGCCGACCTTCTGGCGTGGGCACACAACGAGACCTCCACCGGTGTCGCCGTCCCCGTGCGCAGGCCCGAGGGCAGCGACGGTGCGCTCGTCGCCATCGACGCCACCTCCGGCGCGGGTGGGCTGCCCGTGAACGCCGCCGACTTCGACGTGTACTACTTCGCGCCGCAGAAATCGTTCGCCTCCGACGGTGGGCTGTGGATCGCGCTGATGTCGCCCGCCGCGATCGAACGCGTCAACGAGATCGGCGCGAGCGATCGCTGGGTACCCGACTTCCTCTCGCTTCCCACCGCGCTGGACAACTCCCGCAAGGACCAGACGTACAACACCCCGGCGGTGGCCACGCTGTTCCTGCTGGCCGACCAGATCGAGTGGATGCTCGCCAACGGCGGCCTGGAGTGGACCACCGCTCGCACGCGCGAGTCGTCGAACCGCCTGTACGAGTGGGCGGAGAAGACCTCCTACACCACTCCGTTCGTGAGTGACCCGGCCCTGCGCTCGCAGGTGGTCGGCACCATCGACTTCGACGACTCCGTCGACGCCTCGGTGGTGGCCAAGACGCTGCGCGCCAACGGCATCGTGGACGTCGAGCCGTACCGCAAGCTCGAACGCAACCAGCTGCGCATCGGCATGTTCCCCGCGATCGAGCCCGACGACATCACCGCACTCACCCGGTGCGTGGAGTGGGTCGTGGACAACCTGCCGAAGTAACGATCGTCAAGTTCTCCTGAACGGGTGGAAAAGGCGCGTCCGAGCACGGTCCGCGGGTTGTGACGATCACGATCGACGGCGGATGTGCTCAAAACACGGCGCGCCTCACCCGTCAAGGCGACGCGCCGTTCTACCGTGGGCACCCACACAGGTGATGTCTTTCGGAGGCGGGAATGCGAACGCTACGAGTGGTCGGGTTGCACGAGGACGGCAAGTCCATCGTGTGCGAAGACCCGGAGCGCCGCGAGCGGTTCCTCCTGCCTGCGGACGAACGGCTGCGCGCGGCGGCGCGGGGGGACCTCGCCCGGCTCGGTCAGATCGAGCAGGAGAGCACGATGCGCCCGCGCGAGATCCAGGCCCGTATCCGGGCGGGGGAGTCCGTCGAGGAGGTCGCGGCGGCAGCGGGTATGTCGAAGGCCCGGGTCGAACGGTTCGCCTACCCCGTGCTGGCGGAACGCGCCCGCACGGCGGAGCTCGCGCGGAACGCGCATCCGGCCAGGGAGGACGGCCCCGACGTACGTACTCTCGACGAGATCGTCGCGCACTCGTTCGCCCTGCGCGGGCAGGACTACTCGCAGGCCACGTGGGACGCGTGGCGCTCGAACGAGGGCAAGTGGATCGTCGGTCTCAAGTGGCAGGCCGGGCGCTCGGACAACCGCGCGCGCTGGGCCTTCTCCCCCGGCGCCCACGGCGGCACCGTGACGGCCCTGGACGAGCTGGCCGAGGCGCTGCTCGACCCCGACTCGTACCGCCTGCCCAGGGCGGTCGGTCAGCGTGACGAGCTCCAGCGCGGCGCCGGACACACCGTCGCCGGCTTACCCACTCGCGACCGGGCCACGGTGATCGAGGCCCCGATCCCCGCGTCGGTCGACCTGGACGGGGAGGACGCCTCGACGTCGTTGCCCGAACAGGCCATCGCAGGGCGGGGGAAGCCCAAGAAGAGCCACCCCACCGTCCCCGCGTGGGAGGACGTCCTCCTGGGAGTGCGCAGCCAGCGAGGCTGACCTCGTCCGCACGCGCCCGGTAGCCGCGGACACGCGTTCGTCAGGTGCGGACACGCGTGCAGGAAGTGCGGACACGCGTGCGGGAAGTGCGGACACGGCGGAGCGGGCTCTCACCCTCGGTGGAGCCCGCTCGGCGCCCGTGATCAGGAGTTCTTGGCGTTGGACCACTTCACCTTCGGCAGAAGGTTGTCCAGGTTCACGCGGTGCTTGTTCTCCTCGACGATCGGGAACAGCGACTCGATCAGCGTGTCGGAGAGCAGGTGCGGCTTGAGACCGAGTTCGAGGAGTCCCGTGTGCTTCACGTTGTAGTAGTGCTCCTCCAGCTCCCACCGCGGGTTCTCCAGGTAGTTGATCTCCACTGAACCCGGGTAGGTCTCGGTGACGAGTTCCGCGAGCTGCTTGACCGAGAAGCTCTCGGTCATCTGGTTGAACACCCGGAACTCACCGCGGTCGGCGGGGTTCTCCACGGCGAGCCGCAGACACTCGACGGTGTCGCGAATGTCCAGCATGCCGCGGGTCTGGCCGCCCTTGCCGTACACGGTGAGCGGCTGCCCCAGCGCGGCCTGGATGATGAAGCGGTTCAGTACCGTGCCGAACACGGCGTCGTAGTCGAAACGCGTGGCCAGCCGCGGGTCGCGAACGGTCTGGTCCGTCTGCTGCCCGTACACGACGCCCTGGTTGAGATCGGTGGCCCTCAGCCCCCAGATCCGGCACCCGAACTCGATGTTGTGCGAGTCGTGCACCTTCGTGAGGTGGTAGAACGAGCCCGGCTTCTTCGGGTAGAGCATCCGGTCCTTACGACCGTTGTGCTCGATCTCGATCCAGCCTTCCTCGATGTCGATGTTGGGCGTGCCGTACTCGCCCATGGTGCCGAGCTTCACCAGGTGGATCTCCGGGTTGATCTCGGCGATGGCGTACATGACGTTGAGGGTGCCGATCACGTTGTTGTGCTGCGTGTAGACGGCGTGCTCGCGGTCGATCATCGAGTACGGTGCGGCTCGCTGCTCGGCGAAGTGGATGATCGCGTCGGGCTCGTACTCCCGTACGACCCGGTACACGAAGTCGGCGTCGAGCAGATCACCGACGAACGCGGGGATCTCCTTGCCGGAGACCTCCTTCCATACCGCCACGCGGGTGTCGAGGTCCTCGATAGGTACCAAACTCTGGGAACCGAGTTCCTCGTCGTACTTCCTGCGGGCATAATTGTCGACAACACCGACGTCATGACCGCAGTCCGAAAGGTGGAGGGCTGTCGGCCACCCCAGATATCCATCACCACCGAGAACGAGGACTCGCACGACTCGACTGCCTCCAGATCGTCACTTCTCGGCGCACCCGAAGTCGACCTCTATCGGGCGCACCTGTTCAGCTTATTGACCTACCGTGTACCACCCGAGCCTCTAGATCAACCCGCCCGGAGGATACGTACGTTCCGCGGCCACTCGAATGGCGGGTATGCACAATGAAAGAGTGAGCACCCTCCCGACGGCTGCCGAGGAGCCCCCGACGACGGAGGTCGGCCGCCCACGTCTGCTGGTCCGCCTGTTCCGGGCCGCGACGAGTTCCGCACTCGCCACCGGCATCAGTCAGGCCACCCTCATCGGCCTGCTGTGGTGGGGAGCCGGGCCCACATTGGCCAGCGCCCTGGCATTCACCGCGGGCGCGATTCCCAACTTCTTCCTCGCCCGGCGCTGGGCGTGGGGCCGCAGGGGCGCCCCTCGGGTGAAGGGTGAGCTCGTGCCGTACCTCATGGTGATCGGCCTGACGGGCCTCGCCTCGGTGGGCCTGACCACGCTCGCCGGGTGGCTCACCGAACCGCTCCAGTTGTCCGGTCTGTTGCGGATCGTGGTGCTCGACGCGGTGTTCCTCACCAGCTACGTGATCGTCTTCGTCATGAAGTTCGCACTGCTCGATCGGCTCGTTTTCCGCCACGCAGCACGTATTCGCGTAGCCAAGTCCCCAACATGACCCGCGCGTAGTTGGCGCCGTAGGCGATGCTGTGCCCCTTCTTACTGGTGCCGTTGTTGCGCAGCCGCATGGTCATCGGCACCTCCAGCACCCGCGCACCGCGCGCCATGACGCCGAGCAGGAGCTCCGACGACTGGTACTGCGGTTCGCGCAAGGTGACCGACGTGGCGAGTTCGGCCTTCATCGCGCGGAAACCGAACGAGGTGTCGGTGATCTTGCGCAGGGTCAGCAGGGACGCCAGCCACGAGAACACGCGCACCCCGAGCCAGCGGATGGCGCTGTCGTGCTGGTAACTGCCGAGCCTGCGGGAACCGGTGACGAAGTCGGCCGTGTCGTCGAGCAGCGGCTTCACGAGCAACGGCATCTCGTTGTTGTCGTACTGCCCGTCGGCGTCGGTGGTGACGATGTAGCGTGCTCCGCACTCGGACGCGAGGTGGTAGCCGAGACGTAGGGCCGCACCCTGACCGCGGTTCCGTTTGGCCTCGCACACGTACGCGCCGGCCTCACGCGCGACCTCGGCGGTGTTGTCGGTGGCGCCGTCGACCACGACGAGCGTGGAGACCGGGAGATCACCGCAGTGCGTGGGCATCTCCCTCAGCACCGTGCCGATGCCCTTGGCCTCGTTATACGCGGCGATCACCACGACCAACGGGGTCAACGGACTGTTGCCGTAACGTTGCCGGAAGTCGGCCACCGCCTCGGCGTCGACGTCGTCGGGGTAGTCGTCCATCTTGGGCCTCCGTCCTGTCGCCGCGCCGATCGACTCCGCTCGGGCCCCCAGGATCGCGGCGAGTCCGAGCGCACCTCCGAGCGGAAGGAAGACCAGCGCGGGGAGTTGGTAACGCCAGGAGAACTCGAACGACGCGGCTCCCAGCAGGATGATCAAACCACTGCCCGTGGCGAGGAACGCGGCCGCCCTCAACCCCGAGCGCCGTGCCCGGCCGACCCCGGCGGCACCGGCCAGTCCGAGCAACGCGAACACCGCGAGCAGCGGCCCCCACGTGTAGCCACCGCCGAGCTGGTAGCCGCGCAGGAACGAGGTGAGGTCGGTGTTCACGCTCGGGAGTACCCCGTCGTAGGTGTACGTCGTCGCGTTGAAGGTCTCGAGCGTGGACTCGCCGACGTAGTAGTACGGGTAGGTGAGCTGGAAGTGCCAGCGCTCCACGGGCACGTCGTTGTGGTGCGTGCGTTTGATCGGGTCGAAGTTCTTCGCGAAGTCCTTGAGGATCGACCCGACGAAGTCGAACGGCTGGTTCAGCACCACTTCCCTGGCGAACTGGTTGGCCAGCTCCTCCTTGGTTCGCTCGTCGGGCAGCCCCTCCGGCGGCCAGTCCGGGTTGCCGTACACGAAGTGCGTGTAGTAGTCGATGCCCTGCCGCTCGGACAGCGGTTCGTCGGGGCAGAACAGTTGGAGCCCGGCGTCGTCCGGGGGAAGTTTCGAGCAGTCCGCGATGCTGGCCGTGCGTCCGTAGAGCACGTTGCCGGTGGCTCCGGTCAAACCCCAGTAACCGGCCTGCGAGTAGAAGTAGGCCGAGTACGGGAACAACACCACCATGACACCGAGCACCCCGGCCGTGGCCCGGACGCCGATACGCCTCCAGCCCGCCTTGCTGCGCCAGGCCCCACCGGCCAGCACGAGGTAGACCACCATCGGCACCACGAGCGTGAACCCGATGGTCCGCGTGACGACGGCGAGCCCGATCAGGATGCCCGCGACCCCGGCCCGCCACCAGGCCGGCTCACCACGGCCGAGCAGCGCCCACAACGCGCCGACCGTGAGGGCCTGGAACCAGATCTCCGACATGATGAGCGCTTCGATCTGGAGCTGGTAGGCGTCCAGCAGCAGCGGCGCCGCCACGATCGCGGCGATCCACCGCCGCGACGTGTACCGCAGCGTCAGCGCGTACAGCGACACGGCGAGCAGGACGCCCACCACGTGCTGCACCGCCTGCACGAACGCCAACCCGCCGAAGGTGAACAGCACCTTCAGCACCACCGTGTACCCCAGCGGGTTCAGGTCGGTGGGCCGCAGCGCGTCGAGGTTGCCGAGGTAACGGAAGCTGTCGATGTAGAGCAGCGCGGGCTCGTACGCCAGCCACACCAGTACCCGGAGTGTGATACCTCCGGCGAGCAGGGCGAACAGCAACCAATGGCGGCGGAGGAAGCCGATCACTCAGAACACTTTCTGCCTGTCGTGGTCGAGGAAGTACTGCCAGGTGGCGGCCAGACCGTCGCGCAGGCTGAACGTCGGGCGGTACCCGATGCTCTCCGCACTGCGCGAGACGTCGACGACCACCGCGGGCATCTCGCCACCCGGCGCGGGCACGTGCTCCGCGGGGATCGGACGTCCGGTGACCTCCCTGACCGTGTCGATCAGCTCCAGCACCGAGACCGACCGGCCCGCGCCGATGATCGCCCTGCCGACGTGCTCGCTGTCCCAGGCGAGCTCGATGCCACGCACGACGTCGTCGAGGAAGACCAGGTCGCGCCGCTGTTTCCCGTCGCCGTAGACCTTCACGCCGCCGTCCGACAGCGCGGCCCGCATGAGCCGCGGCACGAAGCTGTCCTTGTGGCTCATGCCGGGGCCGTAGACGTTGGTGAACCGCAGCGCGCACGTGGCCATGCCGTACGCGCCCGCGTAGCCGGACAACAGCATCTCGCAGGCCGCCTTGGTGGCCCCGTAGGGGGTGAGCGGCTGCAACGGCATGTCCTCGGTGATGGTCCTCGTACCGACGTCGCCGACCACCGCGTTGGTGGAGGCCAGGATGAACCGGCGCACGCCGTGCATCCGCGCCAGCTCCAGCAGCTCGTGGGTGATGCCGACGTTCTCCGCGTACGTCTTCGCGGGCATCTCCTTCGAACGCAGCACCGAGGTGATGGCGGCGAGGTGGATGATGCCGTCGGTGCCGGGCACCACGGCGCGCTCCCGGATCTCCGGGTCGGCCAGGTCGCCCTGGATCGCGACGACGCCCTCGTCGTGCGGCGGCGCGGGCTCCCGGTCCACGATCGTCACCCGCGCGCCACGGCGCCGGAAGGCTGCGACGACCGCGCGCCCGATGAAACCGCAACCGCCCGTGACCACCACATGGGACGAGTCTGTATTCGTGGCGGAAGACATGGGGTCAAACTACCCCGTGCTCCGTTCGGTCCAACCCGTACCCGCAACCCCACCATCGTGTCCGCAGTCCACGTACACGTGTCCGCAGGCTGCGCACGCGTGTCCGCACAAACGGGACGTCCAAAGCGCCAACACGCGTACGCCAACTGCGAACACGCGTACGTGAGCTGCGGACACGAGTGCGAGAACTGAGGACACGCCGGGGTCAGGTGAAGGCGACCAGGAGGACTCCGATCCAGGACAGCGCCGTGCCGGCGACGGCGCCGAGGACGATCCAGCGCACGACGGGGACCCGTCGCCCCAACCACAACGACGGCGCCAGCCCCGCGGTCACCACGGCCGCGGCGAGGACGGCGACCCACCCGGCCGTCTCCGACGCGAGCGTGGATGCCAGCGCGAGCATCGCCACGATGACGAACACGGCGACGAAACCCGCGACGGTCAGCCCGGTGGCCCACAACGTCGGGTCCACCACCGTGGCGTTCCGCGCGCGGCGCGACGCGGCGGGCATCGGGTGCGCCCCGGCTCGTGGCGGGGAGACGAGCGTGGTCTCGTCGGTCATGGGATCGCGGTAACGCACTGGCTCGTCGAGCACCGCCGCCACGCGACTCACGAGCTGCCTGCCCCGCCTGGACACGACCTCCCGGCCCGCCTCACCGCGATTACGGCGGACCGCCGCGCACACGCGGGCCCACTCGTCGAGGGCCTCGGCGAGGTCGGCGCCGACCACGTCGTCGAGGCCCGCCGTCTCGCCGCCGCCCCGCCCCTCGGCGACCACGGTCGTCCGCCTCGTCCCGCCCCGCTCGCTTCCGACGACGCCCACGAGGACGGCACGGTCGTCCCGTACCAGCAGCTCGGCCTCATTCACACCTGCTCACCCGCGCCTCGCACCTCACCTCGTCAGCTCGTAGAACGCAACGGCAGCCGCCGTGGCGACGTTGAGCGAGTCCACGCCGGATTCCATCGGAATCCGCACGGCGCTGTCGGCGGCGTCGAGAGCCGCCCGCGACAGGCCGTGGCCCTCCGAGCCGAGCAGGAGCGCGACCCGCTCGTGTCCGGCCTTCCGCATGTCACGCAACGTTATCGCGTCGGAGCGCGGGGTCAGCGCGGCGACGTGGAAACCGTGTCGCCGCAGCACATCGAGCGCACCCGGCCATTCCGGCACGGAAGTGAACGGTACGCGCAGCACGTGCCCCATCGACACCCGAACGCTCCGCCGGTACAGCGGGTCGGCGCAGCCGGCCCCCAACAGCACGCCGTCGACACCGAGCGCGGCCGCGTTGCGGAACATCGAACCGAGGTTCTCGTGATCGTTCACGCCTTCCAACACGGCGAGCACCCTCGCGCCGTCGACGACGTCGGTGAACGACGGCGCGGGCGCCCGGTCGGCGACGGCCAGCACGCCCCGGTTGAGGTGGAAGCCGACGACGTCGGACATGGTCTGCGCGGAGGTGGCGTAGGCGGGAACGTCGACGTCCGCGAGATCGTCCCGGAGTTCGTCGAGCCTGCGTGGCACCCCGAGCACGGCACGCAGCGGGTAGGCCGAGTGCAGCAACCGTCGCACCACCACGACGCCCTCGGCGATCACCAGGCCTCTTCCTCCCGGCCGATCGGGTCGGCGGTCGGCGGTCGTGAGGTCGCGGAAGTCGTCCAGGCGCGGGTCCGCCGCGTCGTCGATCTCGATCAGCTTGGCCACGTGTGGAGTGTCGCACTCCTCCTTCTCCCAAGGAGTCGGTACTCCGAATGCTGGGTAGCCCGGTCGTACGAACGGGCTTCGCGTGCGCTGGGTTACCTCAAGGTGACAGAGTGCACCAGTTTGGCCGCTAGTGGCGGCCTCTCGGGTGTGCCAACGTTGCCGCCTGGCAAGGGGTCAACGCCAAGGCGTTCGGGCGAGCCGAGGCCGAGCGGGAGAAGGAACTTCTCATGGGTAGGGACGTGGCACCAAACGCCTACACCCCGCGAGACCGGGGACGTTACCGCCGCAAGGTCCAACGCTGTCTGGACACGTTGGCGCGGATGCTGTCCGACGGCAGTTTCACGTTCCCCCGCAAGCACATCGGGCTGGAGGTCGAGCTGAACCTCGTGGGCGAGGACATGCGGCCGTCGATGTCGAACACGGCCGTGTTGAACGCCCTGGACGACGACTCGTTCACCACGGAGCTCTCCCAGCACAACATCGAACTCAACGTGCCCCCGTGCCCGCTGGACGGTACCTCCGCGTTGCGGCTGGAGTCGGTGCTGGACGACTACCTGGACAAGGCCCACCGGAAGGCGGGGGACGTGGGCGTGTTCGTCGCGATGATCGGGGTGCTGCCGACCCTGAAACCGGAGCACTTCGACCAGAAGTGGCTGACCAACAGCGCGCGCTACTCGCTGCTCAACGACGAGATCCTCGCCTCACGGGGAGAGCAGCCCCTGCTGTCGCTGGAGGGAGTGGGGCTGCCCGACCGGGCTCCGGAACGACTTCGCTCGTTCGCCCAGTCGATCCTGCCCGAGGCGGCGTGCACGTCGGTTCAACTGCACCTGCAGGTGGCACCAGAGGAGTTCGCCGCGCACTGGAATGCCGCCCAGTGTCTCGCCGGGGTGCAGGTGGCGTTGGGTGCCAATTCGCCGTTCCTGCTCAGCAAGGCACTGTGGCATGAAACGCGCATTCCACTGTTCTTGCAAGCCACGGACACGCGGCCCGAGGAGTTGAAGAACCAAGGGGTGCGGCCGAGGGTCTGGTTCGGCGAACGCTGGATCACGTCGATCTTCGACCTGTTCGAGGAGAACGTCCGCTACTTCCCCGGTCTGCTACCGGAGACCGACGACGAGGACCCGATGGAGACGTTGGAGTCCGGCGAGGTCCCGCAGCTCACCGAACTTCGCCTCCACAACGGCACGGTGTGGCGGTGGAACCGCCCGGTGTACGACGTGGTGGACGGCAAACCACACCTGCGGGTGGAGAACCGCGTGCTGCCCGCCGGTCCGACCGTGGTGGACATGATGGCCAACGCCGCCTTCTTCTACGGAGCCCAGCGAGCCCTGGCCGAGCAGGAGCGGCCAGTGTGGACGCAGATGTCGTTCCAGGCCGCCGAGGAGAACCTCTACGCGGGCGCCCGCAACGGTTTCGACGCGCATCTCTACTGGCCCGGCATCGGCTGGGTGCCGCCGGACGAACTCGCGTTGCGGGTGCTGCTGCCGCTGGCCAGGGAGGGGCTGCGGAGCTCGGGCGTGGCCGCGGAGGTCGCCGACCGCTACCTCGGGGTGATCGAGCAGCGGTGCCTGCGCCAGCGCACGGGAAGCGTCTGGCAGCGCGACACCGTGGTGCGGGCCGAGGACCGTGGCCTGGACCGCGAGGCCGCGCTCACCTTCATGCTCTCCCGCTATCTGGAACTTTCCCGCTCCGGGGAGCCCGTGCACACGTGGCCGGTGGACTGACGGAGCCACGGCAGCGCGTGTGTCGGTCCTAACACTTCCTTGACCTCTACTTAACTCCACTTTGCAAGGTCAACTTCATCACGCCCCGGTTAGCCTGCCCACCCGATGGCTACTAGGTTGGGCAGCGACGCAAAGGCTTGGTCCGCAAGATACGAAGGAGGGCTCATGCCCACGTACGAGCTTCCCGACCTCGACTACGACTACGGCGCCCTTGAGCCGCACATCTCCGGCGAGATCAACGAGCTGCACCACAGCAAGCACCACCAGACCTATGTCAATGGTGCCAACCAGACGCTGGAGAAGCTGGCGGCCGCTCGGGAGGCCAACGACTTCTCCGCGATCGTCGGCCTGGAGACGACCCTGGCCTTCAACCTGGCGGGCCACGCGAACCACGTGGTGTGGTGGAAGATCCTGTCGCCGAACGGTGGCGACAAGCCCACCGGCGAGCTGGCCGCCGCGATCGACGAGGCCTTCGGCTCCTTCGACAAGTTCAAGGCGCAGTTCACCGCGGTCTGCACCACGATCCAGGGCAACGGCTGGGGTGCGCTGTCGTGGGACCCGATCGGCAAGACGCTGATCACCCAGCAGCTGCGCGACCACCACAACAACCTCATCCTGCCGACCATCCCGATCCTGCTGGTGGACGTGTGGGAGCACGCCTTCTACCTGCAGTACAAGAACGTGAAGCCGGACTACATCAACGCCCTGTGGAACGTGTTCGACTGGGCCGAGATCGGTAGGCGCTTCGAGGACGCTCGTGCCGGCCGTAACGGTCTGCTGCTGAGCTGACCCCGGCGCCGAGAGCACGAAACGAGGCCCCGCACGCCTGCGCGGGGCCTCGTTTCATTTCCCGAACTGACTGCCACTCCCACCACGAAGCGGCGCAACTGAGGTTAGCCTAACCTCATGCGGCGGGCAAGAGGTGGGGCGAGTCGTTCTCCCGCTTCACGCGGTAGGCGAGATAGCCGCACACCAACGCCGCCACGAGCGCGACACCCCCGCCGATGTAGAAGGGCGAACGCCCGCCGAACGCCTCGGCCATCCAGCCCGTCATGGGGCCACCGACGGGGTTGCCGCCCATCAGCACCAGGACGTACAGCCCCATCACACGCCCTCTCATCTGCGCACTCACGGTCGTCTGCACCAGCGCGTTCGCCGTGTTGAGGAACGTGATCGTGGCGAAGCCCAGCGGCACGAGCGCCAGGCCGAACGTCAGGTAGGTCGGCATGAACGCCCCGACGAACTCGATGGCGCCGAGCGCGGCGGCCGATACCAGGAGCAACTTCAGGGTCGGCCCTCCCCTGCTGCCCCGCCGGGCGGCGGCGAGAGCGCCGGTGAAGGTGCCCACGGCCAGCAACGTGGACAGCATTCCGTAGCCGTCGGCCTCGGTACCGAAGACGTTGGCCGCGACCACCGCCAACGAGGTGAAGAACGTGATGCCGAATGTGCTCACGAAGAACACCAGCACCATCACGATCACCAGGTCGGGCCTGCTCCGCACGTACCGCAGCCCTTCCCGGAGCTGTCCCTTCGCGCGGGCGACGGCGGGGGAACGGAACAGCTCCGCCGGGTTCATCAACGCGAGCCCCGCGATGACGGCGACGGTGCTCACGGCGTTGGCGACGAACAGCCACCCCGTGCCCACCAGCACGATGACGAAACCGGCGATGGCGGGCCCCACGATGCGGGCCAGGTTGAAGATCGACGAGTTGAGCGCGACCGCGTTGGCGGCCTGATCGCGGCCCACCATCTCGGACACGAACGACTGCCGCGTCGGTACCTCCAGCGCCGACAGCGTGCCGAGCACGAAGGCCAGGGCATAGACCTGCCACAGCTGCGCCGCGCCGCTCAACACGAGGAGGCCCAGACCGAGCGCCTGCAACGCGACGCCGGCCTGGATGGCCATGAGCAGCTTGCGCTTGTCGAGCCGGTCGGCGAGCACACCCGCCCACAGCGACAGCAGCAATGTCGGCACGAACTGCAATGCCACGGTGACCCCCAGGGCCACGGGGTCGTAGCCGCTGAGTTCGAACACCAGCCAGTCCTGGGCGATGCGCTGCATCCAGGTGCCGATGTTGGAGATGATCTGGCCACCAAAGAAGAGGCGGTAGTTACGGACCTTCAAAGATGCGAACGTGCCCCACTTCCGGTCGGCACCGGATCGGGGCGGAGCGGGTGAATCGGGGATAGCGGGCTTCTTACGGGATGTGGTCGCTTCGCTACCCGTGATACTCACGCGGTCAGGTCGCCTCCTGTCAGGAGCATGGCCTTCGCGGCGACGGTCAGCCGTGTTCTGCCATGCGCTCGATGATTTCCGCTGCCTTGGAGAGCACGTGGCGCTCCTCGTCGCTCAACTCGGCCAGTCGCATGTCCAACCAGGCTTCCCGCCGGGAAATCGTCGCGTGTATGTAGTCGCGGCCCGGTTGCGTCAGGGTGACGATCGCCTGCCTACCGTCGGTGGGGTGCGGGCTGCGTTCGACGTAGCCCATTTCCTCGAGCGCGGAGATGACACGGGTCATCGAGGGTGGCTGCACACCCTCCCGAGAGGCCAACTGCCCCGGCGTCATCGGCCCGCATTTGTGCAGAGTCGACAAAGCCGAGATCTGGGTGAGCGACAGGTCGGTACTGGCTCGCTGTGCCCGCAACCTGCGGTTCAGCCGAACGACCGCCAGCCTCAGACGGCTCGCCAGCGATCGTTCGTAAGCAGTTTCCGACACATCCTTAGCATACCTCACAATTGGCCTTCCCTACCTGTTCCACGATGAGACGGCCGTCATGATCCCAGGTAGGGACACCGGCACGCGGCGAACGTGCCACAAGACTCGGCTCGGAACCCTCTCCCGCTGTCTACACTTTGGAACCGCACGGTCTCGCACGGTGGACGACACGGAATGGGGGGAACGGCCGTGACCGAGCTGAAGGACATGGACCTGGATGGCGGAACCACCAGAGGGTCGGGCGGATTCCTCGGTTCCGTATGGGAAAAGCTGTACGGAGCCGAGGGGTCCCTGAGCTCCAACGCGATGGAGAAGGCCCAGAAGGCGGCGGGCGAGTTGGTCGCCTCCGCCAAAAACGGCGGGTTCAAGGTCACCAAGGAAAGCGCGAATCACTTGATCAAGGCGCTGCAGAACGCCTTGAGCGACCTGGACAGGGCAGAGGGCACACTGCGGAACTTCGACCAGAGGCCGAACCTCGGAAACCATCCCTACGGCCAGCTCGTGGCCCAGCATCAATACGAGGCAGCCAACGGTCCGGGCTCCGCACGAGTGGCGATCACGCAGCTGAGAACGGTGCTGCAGCTGAGCATCGAAGCTCTCTTACACGCCTCCGATCAGTACGAGGAGCGTGAAGCCGAAATACAGCACAGCCTGAGGCTCATGGCACAGAGTTGATCGACACGAAAGAGAGAACGAATGCTTCGACCGCGCCTTGCGCTCGTGTCAGTGGGCCTTCTGTTGAGCCTCACCGCATGTTCGGACGAGACCACGGGGCAACCGAGCACTCAGGCGAATGTTCCGAGCTCCAGCGCGGAGACGGCGCCATCCGGTAAATCCGGAGAAGCCTTGAGCCTCTCGCTCGACCCTTGCGAACTGCTCTCCCCCGATGATCTCGCTGAACTCGGGGCCTTCGAAGGCCCCGAGAAGCTGCAGATGCCGGACTCGCGTACCTGCCGGTGGCAGTTACCTCCGAGCATGGAGAACGACTTCAACGGAATCGTCGTCGATCTCGACATCCGGGATCAACAGACCGTGGAGTCGATGAACCCGGTCGGCGGCGGAGAAGTGA
Source organism: Saccharomonospora glauca K62 (assembly GCF_000243395.2). Classification (NCBI taxonomy): domain Bacteria; kingdom Bacillati; phylum Actinomycetota; class Actinomycetes; order Pseudonocardiales; family Pseudonocardiaceae; genus Saccharomonospora; species Saccharomonospora glauca. The sequence continues at coordinate 3,917,554 of NZ_CM001484.1, forward strand.
CGACGTCGGAAGTCAACTCACGCCCCACCGCTGTGGCCCCGGACCCTTCGGGAACGAACTGCACGGTCGGCATGAAGATCGACGACGTCTCTCGGATCGACGTCGGAATTGTGGGCCCACGCGGCCAAAGCTGCGACATCGCCACCACGGTCGCCTACATCGTCGAGCCCCGGCTGCCCGCGTTGCCGTCGTGACCTTCCCTCGGCCCGCTCGGCGCCGGTCTCCCACCGACGCCGAGCGGGCCGGAGTCGCTCAGCCGATCACCTGCTGGATCGGCTCGATCGCGAAATAGACGACGAACGCCGCGGACGTGACCCACATGAGCGGGTGCACCTGACGCGCCTTGCCCGTGACGGTCTGGATGAGCACGTAGCTGATGAAGCCCGCGCCGATGCCGTTGGAGATCGAGTACGTGAACGGCATGACCACGATCGTCAGGAACGCGGGCAGCGCCACGGAGAAGTCCTTGAAGTCGATCTCCGCGATCTGCCGCACCATCATCGCCCCGACCACGACCAGGGCGGCCGCGGCGGCTTCGATCGGCACCGCCTGGTACAGCGGGGTGAAGAACATGGCGGCGAGGAACAGCAGACCGGTGACGACGTTCGCCAGCCCCGTACGCGCACCCTCACCGATACCCGAGGCCGACTCCACGAAGATGGTGTTGGAGCTGGCCGAGGCCGCGCCACCCGCGATGGCGCTCGCCGAGTCGATGAACAACCCCTTGCCGACGTTGGGCAGCCGCCCCTTCTCGTCCACCAAACGCGCCTCGTGGCCGAGCCCGGTCATCGTGCCGATCGTGTCGAAGAAGTCGGTGAGCACGAGGGTGAACACCAGCAAGGCCGCGGTGATCGCGGGCACCTGGACCCACGCGTCGAAGTTGAAGGCCCCCACCAGCGAGAGATCGGGAAGGTCGAAGACCGAGTCGGGCAACGCCGGGTAGCCGAGGTTCCACCCCTTCGGGTCGACGCCCTGGGAGGGACCGGCCTTGACGATGGCCTCGATGACGATGGACAGCACCGTGCCGCCGAGGACGCCGATCAGGATCGCACCCTTGACGCCCTTGGCGACGAGCACGCCCATGAGGATGAGCGTCACCACGAAGACGAAGGTGGGCCACGACGCGATCGAACCGTCGATACCGAGCTGCACCGGCACCGTGGTGCCCGCCGCGTCCGGCACACGACGCACGAATCCCGCGTCCACCAGACCGACCAGGGCGATGAACAGGCCGATGCCCACGGCGATGCTCGCCTTGAGGTGTTGGGGCACGGCGTTGAACACCATGGTGCGTACCCCGGTGACCACCAGGAGCATGACCACGATGCCGTTGACGACCACCAGCCCCATGGCGGCGGGCCACGTCATCTGCGGGGCGATGGACACCGCCACCAGGGTGTTGATACCGAGGCCCGCCGCGATCGCGAAGGGATAGTTCGCGACGATCCCCATGAGAATGGTCATCACGCCCGCGACGAGAGCCGTCACGGCGGTGACCTGATCGACCGGCAGGATCGCCCCGGTCGCGTCCTTGGCGGCGCCGGGGTCGTCGGCCGAGTAACTGCCGAGGATGAGCGGGTTCAGGACGATGATGTACCCCATCGTCACGAACGTGACCAGACCACCGCGGACCTCACGGCCGACTGTGGACCCTCGCTCGCTGATCCGGAAGAACCGGTCGAGCCTCGACCGCTGCTGCTGCGCGGTCACATCTGACATCGCTCACCTGCCTCGCGTCGTCACGGCAGCGGTAGCCTGTCCCGCGTGGACGAACCGAACAACCCACCGGAGACCGCAGGACGGCTTCGTCCTACGCCTGAACTGCCGACATCGGTGGTCAGCCTCTGGATTCCCGTGATCGCCGGCACCATCCTCTGGCTGGTCGCCTTCGTCGTGCTGCTGATCTGCGGTGTCCGCGGCGTGTGGCTGTGGACGACCCTGGCGGGAGGCGGGCTCGGCCTGGTGGGCATGGGAATCATGGTGTGGCAGCGAGCCGCGTCCCGCAGAGGGTCGCGCTTTGCCCAACGCAACCTTTAGCACAGTCACCGCCCGTGCACTCCGCCGGACCACATCGTCACCCCAGCACAGCGCGGGGGTCGGGATCGTCGAGGAGTCGCTCCACCGACACTCTGTCGGCCCACCGGTTCGCGGCCCACGCGAAAGCCCGCGCCAACCCCTCCGGTGAGTCGGCGGCATGCAGGGCACCCGAGTCGTCACACCACCACGGCACCGGGGTGCCCACGACGGTCAGCTCCTCGTGAATCAGCACGCCACCAGCGGGAAGGCTGATTCCCAGCAGGTCGGCCACCTCCCCGATCGCGGGCAGTTCCGCCCACTCGGCGAAGCTCGGTTCGCCTTCCTTCTCGTCGACGGTGGCGGTGGTCTCCTCGCTGGCGAGCGGGAGATCGAGAACGTCGGCGAGCGCCGGCGCGTCGGCGAAATCGGCGGCCGCGACGAGCCGCTCGGCGGGCCAGATCGCGAGGAACCAGGGGGCATCGAGCACCACGGTGTCAGCAGCGTCACACACCGAGCCCGCGAGTGTGCGCACGCGCTCCGGCGGTTCCACGTCCTCGGGCGGGAGCGCCGAGAGGGCGCTGTGGACGCGCAGGACGACCCCGGTGGGCACGCGCCGTTCCGGGTCGCCGAGCCGCTCGCACAGCAGCTCCGCGTCCTCGGCGGCGTGGTCGGGGTCCAAGGCGAGTTCGCCGCGAACCCCCGTCAGGGCGAGCAGGTCCTCGCTCAGCCCCACCTCGGGTACCGGATCGAACAAACCGGACAACTCGGTGGCCGATCGAACAAACCGGACAACTCGGTGGCCGACGGCAGCCGCCACCACCTCGGCGCCCGCCCGGCCAGCAACGCGTTCGCCGACAACCAGTCGCGTAGCCGTCGGTCCCGCGCGGTCAGCACGCGCCAGGTGTCCGGCTGCTTCGCGAGCAGCCGCACCGCGTGGGGCCACGCGTCGTCGGCCACGAGATCCAAGTCGGGCACGGGCGGGAGGTCGGGATCGACCTCGGTGTCGACGGCGCCATCGTCGGGTGCGGTGAAGGTGTCGCGCACCCCGCAGGCCAACAGCGTCTCGCGCCCCCAGCGGCGGGCCGTGTCGGCGGCCACCACATCCAGCGGGGCGTCGTCCCCGACGGCCTCGGGGTCCAGCACCTCACGAAGCGCGGCGTCCGGCAGCAGCAACTCGTCGGCGCGGCGCCAGCCGGTCTCCGTCGGCAGCGCGAGGGCCCCGAGTCCGGGCGCGCCACCCGTCCTCGACACCCACGTCAGCACCGCGTCCACCAGCGGCCTCACGTCGAGCCCGGCCAGCGCGTCCTCGACGCTGCGGGCGACGGCATCGGTCACGGCGGGAGTGCGCAGCAGTTCCGCGGGCCCGGCACTCGTCGCCCCGAGCCGCCGCAACAGGGGATGCACCGCCCGCGGATGGACGACGTGCAGACCCGGAATGTCGAGCGCGGCGAGATCGCCCACCGTGTCCTCGGCCAGGAGCACCCCACGGGCGCCGGGCAGGGTGCGGCCGTCGGCCAGTGGCACCGGCATCGCGCCGAGCTCGTCGAGTTCCACCTCGGCTCGATCGACGGCCGCGAGCAACTCGTCGTACAGCTCCCGCCACCACTCCGGGGGCCGACCCACCCCGCTCACCGCGTCCACGAGTTCGGCCACCCCGAGGCCGCGAGCCCCGGTAACCGTCGCGGTTCGCACTACCTCCCGCCCACACAGTGGTGCCGCGACCAGTCCCGGCACCACGTCGGCCACCAGTTCCACCAGACGCGGCGCGGCGACGTCGAGGATCCGGGCCCGTCGCCCCGGCAGCAGTCCCGACGACGCCGACGGCAACCACCCCTCGTCGGCCAGGCGTTCGGTCAGCAACTCACGCAGCAGCCCGTCGACGTCCGAGACGGGAAACCGAGGGGACGGCACGAGCGCGAGACGGTGTTCGGCGGGCAACGACCGAATCAGCCCCGGATAGGCGTCGGCCGCCGCCCGCAACGCTCGCCGGACGTCGGGCGCGTCGGCGGACGCGAGCACCCGGCGCCGCGACGGCTCCATCGGCACCGCCGTGCTGAGCAACCGCGCCGGCAGGGACAGCCGTTCGTCGGTGGGCGTCGGGGTGTGGAGGACGTCCTCCTCCAGCGGGAGCGGCCGACCGTCGTCGGTGACCGGTACCGCCCAGACGCATCCGGAGCCCCGGTGGGTCAACCAGCGTGTGTGGCGGCCGTCGGGAGCGGTGAGAACCACCTCGGCGCCGTCGGTGCGCCGCACCCAGCGTCGCCCTTCGACCTCGATCTCGGCCAACCACGGCAGCACCAGCAGGACGTCCGCGACCTCGGTCTCGATGCGCTCCACCACGTCGCTCGCGCCGTCCCGCAGCGGCAGGCGCACCTCGGTGTCGAAGCCGTCCGGCACCGCGGGCTCGTCGTCGGTCAGCGGCCAGGGCAGCCGCAGCACCGGCACCTCGTCGGCGTTCCACACCTCGCGCGTGCGGGCCTCGGAGAACGCCACTCCCCCGGTGCGCGAGACGATCCGCGGTTCGCTCGTGACCGCGAGGACGGCGGCGAACCCGACTCCGAACCGGCCCACCGTGTCGGGAGAACTCTCGGGGTCCTTGCCCGACGCCCGCAGCGAGGCGAGCGCCGCGACACCGCGCTGGTCGAGCGGGGCGCCCGTGTTCGCCACCCGCAACTCGCCGTCGACCACTCGCACGCGCAGCCTGCCGGGCTCCCCGAGGGCGGCGGCCGCGTCGGCCGCGTTCTGCGCGAGTTCGACGAACACCCGGTCGCGGTAGGCGCCGACACGCAGGTCGCGTTCGGCGTGGGTGTCCTCGGTGAACCGGGTCGGCGAGTCACGCCACGACCGCAGTACCGCTTCCCTGAGCTCGTCGGTGGACAGCGAGTCTTCCGGTGGCCTTCCCACTCGGGCTTCCGCTCAGGCGTTCGGGTTCGACTCGGTGTCGGTCCGCTTCGTGGCCGACTCGGTGGTCTCGTCGGGGGTCTCGGACGTGGCCGTCTCGGCGGATTCCTCGGAGGGGACCGACTCCTCGGTCCCGGTGGTGGGCGACTCGGTGGTCTCGGAGTTCGCCTCGGCCTCGGTGTCGCTTGCCGGGTCCGTGGTCGGCTCCACGTCCAGCAACGAGTCGTCGTACACGAGTTCCGCCACCGGCACCGACGAGCTGGTCTCGATCTCCACCTCGGAATGCGCGCCGCACCCGAACTCGGCGTGCACCACGTGCCCGTCGGCGGGCGAGATCTCGTTGCCGCACACGCCGAACGCGGCCCTCAACGACCCGGCGAGCTGGAGGTAGAAGCCGCACGTGCCGCACGTGGCGGGCGCGCTGCGCGCCATGTCGGAGCGGGGCCCGAACTCCCCGCGATGCCAGCGCGTGGCGGCCTCCTGCCGACCGAGCCGCGACATCACCCGGACGCGCCCCAGGCCGATCTCACGCATGACCTCCTCGGCCTCGGGGTCGTCGAGCGTCGCGTACGTGGGGCTCAGCCGCGGGTCGTCGGGCTGCGTGGGAAAGATGTCCCCCACACCGAGGTCGCCGGGACGCACCCTCCGGGCCCACGGCACCCACCTCGGTGCCACGATCGCGTCGGGCCCCGGCGTGAGCACGACCTCGCTGATCGTGACGGGCGCCTCCTCGTCGGCGGTGGCCACCGTCACCGACCAGCGCCAGCCTCGATAGCCGGGCAACGTCGAGTCGAACAGATGGGTGACCGCGAAGGCGTCCTCGGCCACGGCACCGACGTACTCGCCCACGTTGCCGTCGCCCGCGTCCTCCACCGCTGCCTCGCGCGCCGGCTCCACCGCATCGAGCAGTTTCCTGCGGATCGTGCCGTCGTCGTGCGTGAGCAGCAGCGTCATGATTCCAATTGTGCAGCACCGAGCCACTACACCGAAGCGGTGGGTTCGTGCCAGGGTGGTGCCCGTGCGTCGAATGACCAGTCGGATGATCAGGGTCGGAGCGACGGTGCTCGCCGCGTTGACCGCGGTGTGCGCGTGTACGCAGGGGCGCGCGCCCGCCCCGGAACGACCGGGGAACAGCGGTCCGGCCGCCGCCCCGGAGGAGTGGACGGTCGAGGTCCTCGACGTGCTGCCGCACGACCCGGAGGCGTTCACCCAGGGACTGGAGGTCGTCGGTGACACGCTGTACGAGGGCACGGGCCTCGTGGGCGAGTCCACCGTCCGCAAGGGCCCCATCGGGGGCGACCCGACCGTCACGGTGTCGCTGCCCGAACCGTTGTTCGGCGAAGGCATCACCGTGATCGGCTCTCGCCTCTGGCAGCTCACGTGGCGCGACGGTGTCGCCATCGAACGCGACAGCGACACGCTGGCGGAACTCCGCCGTGTCGACTACGACGGCGAGGGCTGGGGGCTGTGTCACCAGAGCGAGCCCGACCGGCTGGTCATGAGCGACGGCACGGCCACCCTCACGTTCCGCGATCCCGACGACTTCTCCGTGCTCGGCACCGTCGAGGTCACCGACAGCGGGACCCCGGTGTCCCAGCTCAACGAGTTGGAGTGCGTCGACGACGTCGTGTACGCCAACGTCTGGCACACCGACGACATCCTCCGTATCGACCCGGAGAGGGGGGCCGTCACCGCGCGCATCGACGCCTCCGGACTCCTCACCCCGGAGGAGGCGGCCGAGGCCGACGTCCTCAACGGCATCGCGGCGCTGGAGGAGCCGGACCGTTTCCTCGTCACGGGGAAACTGTGGCCGAAGATGTTCGCAGTGAGGTTCGTCCCGACGAGTCGATGACCCGCACGAACCCGCGTCGAGTGCGGCAGGATTGGTCTATGCGTTCCGGTCGTAGGGGTAGGCGGAAGTGGACGCCCGAACCACGGGCGAGCCGACCGTCGTCCGGCCCTACCTGGGTGCGGCGACCCCAATCGCCGCCCGCGACCGGGTCCCCTCCCCCATCGGACACCATTCCGACCGCCGACGAGGCACCGACCGGCGCGGTACCGGTACAGCCACCGTCGCCTCCCCGCGGAGCGCGGCTCTACCCCGGCCCCGCCGCACCGCCCCCACCGTGGCGATCCCGCCGCCCGGAGCCCCCGTACGAGCACTACGACACCGGCGGCTACCCACCGGGCCAGCCTCGGGAGGCGTTCGGAAACGAGCAGCCCACCACGAAGCACGGGTTCGAGGCGACCGAGAACGTTCGCCGGATGCCCAAGAAACTCACCGTCACACGCGTGGCGGCGCTTCGTGGTCGGGAGCTCTCCGGCCAGGCGATCGCGGCCTTCCGCAGGGCCACCACGGCCGATGGGGCCGACAAATCGGGCCTCACCTCGCTGACCTACGCGGTGATGCTGAACTACGCGAGCGACGCCGCGATGGCAGTGGCACTCGCCAACACGTTGTTCTTCGCGGCCAGCAGCGGGGAGAGCCGCGGCAAGGTGGCGCTGTATCTGTTGATCACCATCGCGCCGTTCGCCCTCGTCGCGCCGGTGATCGGACCGGCCCTCGACCGCATCCAGCGCGGCCGCAGGCTCGCCATGTGTGTCGCCTCGGCGGGCCAGGCGCTGATGTGCGTCCTCATGGCGCTGAACTTCGAAAGCTGGGTGCTCTACCCCGCCGCGCTCGGCAAGATGGTGCTGTCGAAGTCGTTCATGGTGCTCAAGGCCGCCGTCACGCCACGAGTGCTGCCGCCCGAGATCACGCTGTCGAAGACCAACGCCAGACTCGCCGTGTTCGGCCTCGCGGCCGGAGGCGTGTTCGGTGCGGTCGCCAGCGGACTGAACTGGGCGTTCGGTTCGGCCGGGGCCTTGTGGTTCACCGCGCTCATCTGTGCCGTCGGCGCCGTTCAGGCCATGCGCATCCCGGCGTGGGTCGAGGTCACCGAGGGCGAGGTGCCGGCCTCCCTGACCGGCGAGCTGCCCATGCGGAAGGCGAAGAAGCAGCGCCGCCCGATGGCCCGGCAGGTCATGGTGGCGTTGTGGGGCAACGGCTCCATCCGGGTGCTCACCGGGTTCCTCATGATGTTCGCCGCGTTCGCGGTGAAGGCCTCCACCGAGGACAGCGGGCAGAGCGCGTTCGTGCAGCTGCTGCTGCTCGGCGTCATCGGGGCCGCCGCGGGAGTCGGCGGGTTCCTCGGCAACGCCCTGGGCTCGCGCATGCAGTTCGGCAAACCCGACCAGGTGGTGCTGGCGTGCCTGGCGAGCGTGCTGGCCTCCACCGTGGTCGCCACGGTCGTGGCGGGCATCGCCACCGCCGCACTCGTCGGACTCGTGGGGTCCACCGCCAGCGCGCTCGCGAAGAACAGCCTCGACGCCGTCATCCAGCAGGACATGCCCGAGGAATCGCGCGCGTCGGCGTTCGGCCGCTCCGAGACCGTGTTGCAGCTCGCGTGGGTGTTCGGTGGCGCGGTGGGTCTGCTGCTGCCGCCCACCTACTGGATCGGCTTCCTCGTGGTGTCCGTGCTGCTCGCGATCGGGCTCACACAGACCTGGCTGGTGCGAGGTGGCTCGTCGTTGATCCCCGCCCTGCGCTCCCGCTCGGCCGGACCCGCTCCGGAACCGACGCGGGGCGACTCGTAGTCTCGCCCCATGCGACGTTCAGTAGTAGCGCTGACGGCCGCCGGGGCGGCCGTGCTGACCGGCTGTTCCGCTCCGCACCCTCCCGAGGTGACCTTCTACGCCGACGGCGACAGCGTGCAGGCGCTACCGCTGAGCTACTGCGACGCGCTGCTGACGGCCTGCGACACCGACGGCGAACCCGTCACGCTGGACGCCCGCCCCGGTCAGCCCGTGCAGATCTCCGTTCCCGCCGAGATCGCCGAGACGCCATGGCTGGTGATCGTGCAGTCCGCCGCCCCCGACGGCACCTTGCTGCCGATGCAGCAGGAGGTGTTCACCGACGGCACCCGGCACGCCCACACCGTGGTGCCGGAGACGCCCGAGCATCAGCCGCTCGTGGTGGAGGTCCAGCAGCTCGGCGCCGCCTACGCCGTGGACGAGAACGACCAGCCGATCATGGACGAGCAGGGGTCGCCGCAGCTCGTCGTGCGCGGTGTCTGGTCGCTCCAGATCGACCCGGACTGACGCGACGGACTCACCCGTCGCCGGTGAGCATCCCCGCGCCGAACACTTCGGTGAAGATGCGCTCGGCGGGCACCCCGCGCCTGCGCAATCCTGCCCTCACCGACGCCATGAACGGGAGCGGGCCGCACAGGTACACCAGCGCGTTCTCCGGGAGCGGGATCTCGTCGACGTTCAGCAACCCCGGCCGTGCGTCGCCGGTCGCGCCCTGCTCGTACCAGCTCAACTGCTCGAAAGAGCGCAGCTGCGCGCCCGCGTGCGCGACGTCGTCGTGCAGTGCGTGCCGCTCGGGCGAGCGGTCGGCGTGGACCGCGACGACCTCGCGGAACGGCTGGGTCCGCCCGATGTGGTCCAGCATGCCCGCCATCGGTGTCACTCCGATACCAGCGCTGACGAGTACCACCGGGTCGTCACCCTGGTCCAGCACCACGTCTCCGGCCACCGGTCCGACCTGCAGGATGTCGTCTGCCGCCACTCGGTCGCACAGATGGTTGGACACACGGCCGTCGGGAGCGCCGTCAGCGCCCCGCACCCGGCGGACGGTGATCCGCAACGAACCCCGGCCCGGGCCCTGAGAAAGCGAGTACTGCCGGGGCTGACGACGCCCGTCCGGCAGCGTCACCGCGACGGAGACGTACTGGCCCGGCCGGAACGCCGGCACCGGGCCACCGTCGTCGGGCACCAGCGTGAACGAGACCGTGTCCTCGGCCTCAGCGACCCGCTTCGCCACCCGCCAGTCCCGCCAGGGCGACGTCGACTCGACCTCACCGCGTTGGTACAGCTGCGCTTCCGCGGCGATCAGGTGGCAGGCGCACAGCCAGTACACCTCGTCCCACGCCGCGCGCACCTCGTCGGTCACCGCGTCACCCAGTACCTTGGCGACCGCGCCGAGCAGGTACCTCCCCACGATCGTGTACTGCGCGGGCTGCACCCCGAGCGACACGTGCTTGTGCGCGACGCGCTCCGCGATGGGCGTGAAGTCCGCCTGCCGCTCGCCCACCAGGTACTCGGCGAACGCCACGACCGCCGCCGCGAGCGCGCGCTGCTGGTCGCCGTTGGCCTGGTTGCCGAGGTTGAACAGGTCGAGCAGTTCCGGGTGTCCGGCGAACAGGTCGGAGTAGAACTGCGTCGTGATCTCGGGCCCGTGGTCTCGAACGACCGGCAGCGTGGCCCGGACGATCTCGGCTGACTTGGCCGACAGCATGGCGTCCTCCTCTCAGCGTGCCCCGGTGTCCCCGGAGCTCCATCCGATGCTGAGCAGCACCGGCCCGGCGTCGTCCGCCACGAGGTCCGCCAGTGACACCTCGTCGAGGCTGCGCAGGAACGCGTCGTGGGCCCGGCGGAAGGCGGAGCGCAGCTGGCACTGGCCACGCAGCGGACAGGGTGGGTCGTCGCACTGCACGACCTCGTCGTCGGCTTCGAGCCGCCGCACGACGGTGCCCACCCCGACTCGCCGGGCGCCCGGTTCCAGCTCCACCCCTCCTCCACGGCCCCGGGCAGTGGCGAGCAGCCCCAGGCGCTGGAGCCGCTGCACCACCTTCGCCAGGTGGTGCCGGGGCACGGACAGCGCCGCGGCCAGCTCGTCGACCGTCCGGCGACCGTCCTTGGCGGCCGTGTACATCAACACCCTGAGCGCGATGTCCGTGGACCGGTTGAGCTGCACGCCGGGACGCTAACCCCGAAACCGGATTCCGCCGTACTCGTTTGTGATTAACGACTCCCCGAGTCCGCTTTACATCACAAAAAGGGCGGGCACCCGCGTGCCCGCCCTTGTCGACGATCAGGTGTGCGCCCCCGCGATCACGGGTCGAGGTCGCGCGCGACCGCCCGCATCACCTCGGCGATGCGCTTGGTGTTCCTGCGCTCGGGGTACCGACCCCGGCGCAGGTCGGGCTGCACCTTCATCTCCAGCAGCTTGATCATGTCCTCGATGAGGCCGTGGAGTTCCTCCGCCGGGCGCCGCCGGGCCTCAGCCACCGAAGGCGGCGGGTCGAGCAACCGAACGGACAGGGCCTGCGGGCCGCGTCTGCCGTCGGCGACACCGAACTCCAGCCGCTGACCGGCCTTCAGCGCCTCGACACCCTTCGGCAGCGCAGACTTACGAACATAGACGTCCTTGCCTCCGTCCTGTGTGACGAAGCCGAACCCCTTGTCCGCGTCGTACCATTTGACCTTGCCGGTCGGCACTGCCTCTCACCGTTCCTTCGCTCTCCTGCAACGGACCCTGCAACTCGCACGGCCCCGCACGACGAACGCGCCCCAGGCGTACCCAGGACGCGCACTCCTTCAGGGTATCGCGCCGCACCCTCGACGGCGAGGGTGATTGTCCGGTTCGACCCGGCACCGTGGCCGTCGATGTTCACGGCAAGCGTCGGCCACCGACGACACCGCGCACGACGACCCTCCCGGGCCGACGCGCCTCTCGACTTCCACAAAGGACTCCTCAAGTGCCGAGTTCCCGCAGGCTGCCCTCTTTCGATCGCGACGCAGGTCACGCTCCGACGGATGGGTCACACACGCCGAGGCACGGCATCGGGGCCGCCTCTAAGATGACCTCATGGAAACCGCTGTTCCGAACAAGAACTCGACTGCCACGCGGAAGCCGTGGCTGATGCGGATCGGCATCGGTCTCTTCGCGCTCGGGATGCTCGCAGTCGTCGCGGTGTTCCTGCTCTTCGCGGCCGGCTACTCGGAACTGCCGGTCTGGTTGTCCGCCGCCGCCGGAGTGGTGACCCCACTCGGGTTGGGACTGGGACTCATCTCGCTGGTCCGCGAGCACCGTCGCGCCTGAACCCGACGTCGCGGTGCTCGGCGAGCCACGCTGGGAACTCCGTCAGCGAGTCGAGCACCACGTGCGCTCCCGCGTCGAGCAGTTGCGCACGATCGCACGGTCCGGTGGTGACGCCGACCGCGACCGCCCCGGCCGCCAGTGCGCCCCGGACGTCGCCCACGTGATCGCCGACGAACACGTGGGCGTCGTGTCGCGTGAGCGCCGCCGCTTTCTCCGTCGACCACAGCTCGCCCACGAGCGTGTCGACCGTCCAGCCCAGGGCCTGCACGTGCAGGTCGGCGTTGCGCGCGTACTTCCCGGTCACGACGAGTGATCGGGCACCGACCCGGCGGACCGCCTCCAGCGCCTCCGCCGCCCCCGGCAACGCCACCGTGCGCGGGATGACGATCTCCGGGTAGATCTGCCGGAACCGGGCCACGAGCGCGGGAATGCGTTCGACCGGAGCACCGAAGTCGCGCAGGACGTGGTCGAGTGGCGGCCCGAGATTCGCGGCGAAGTGCTCACCGTCGAACGGGAAGCCGGACTCGTCCGCGAGCGCGTTCATGGCCTCGACCATGCCCGGCCGAGGGTCGATCAGTGTCATGTCGAGGTCGAACCCCACGCAGGTGCCCACGGGCCCACGGTAGCTTCGCTCGACAGCGAGGGAAGACCCGTCCAGCCGATTGACACTGCAGCCCATTCTGTCAAGATCGAGCTGTGGCGCAGATCACGAACCATGCGGATCGAGTTCGGGCATCGCTACGCGAACAGCTTCTCGACGCCACCACCGAGTTGTTGACCGAGAGCGGGTATGCCGGGCTGCGTATGGCGGACGTCGCGGCGGCGGTGGGCGTGAGCCGACAGACCGTCTACAACGAGTTCGGCAACAAGGCCGCACTCGTCCAGGCCGTGGTGCTGCGCATCCTCGGCGAGGTCACCGAGGGCATCCGACATCGGCTCGACGAGGCCGGCGACGTCCTCACCGGCGTCCACGCCGCCACCGTCTACACCGTCGAGCACGCGCGCAGGAACCGGTTGGTGGCCGCCGTCATGGGCGCACGCCCGGCCGAGGACCTGCTTCCCCTGATCACCACACGCGGGCAGCCCGTGCTGCACGCCGCCACCGATCTCGCCGAGGCGTACCTGCGGGAACAACTCCCCGACCTCGCCGATCCCCGGTTCGTCGCCACCACCATGGCCCGACTCACCCTCAGCCACCTCGTGCTGCCGCACGGCTCCGCCACCGACGCGGCCGACCACGTCCGAACCGTGGTGGCTGCCCTCCTCCGCCCCGACACGACGTTCCCTCCGAGCATCTCGACAGCACGCGACCGAAGGGACAGAAACCATGACCGCGACACCGGCCGAGCACCGTGACGGTTTCCAGTCGCTGCGCCGCGGCGGACTGAACTGGGACTCGTTCCCACTGCGCCTGTTCGTCAAGGGCAACCGCAAGTTCTGGAACCCGGCCGACATCGACTTCGGCGCCGACGCGGCCGACTGGCAGTCCCTGACCGACGACCAACGCCGCTCGGCCACCTACCTGTGCGCGCAGTTCGTGGCGGGCGAGGAAGCCGTCACCGAGGACATCCAGCCGTTCATGAAGGCGATGGCCGCCGAGGGCAGGTTGGGCGACGAGATGTACCTGACGCAGTTCTGCTTCGAGGAGGCCAAGCACACCGAGGTGTTCCGGCGGTGGATGGACGCGGTCGGCCTCACCGACGACCTGCACTCCTTCGTCGCCGAGAACCCGCATTACCGCGCGCTGTTCTACGAGGAGCTGCCCGCCTCCCTCGGCGTCCTCGCCGAGGACCCGAGCCCACGCAACCAGGTCCGCGCGAGCGTCACCTACCACCACGTGATCGAGGGCTCCCTCGCGCTGACCGGGTACTACGCCTGGCAGAAGGTCTGCACCACCTACGGCATCCTGCCCGGCATGCAGCAGCTCGTGCGGTACATCTCCGACGACGAGCGCAGGCACATGGCGTGGGGCACGTTCACGTGCCGACGGCACGTGGCCGCCGACGACTCGCTGTGGGAGGTCGTACAGCAGCGCATGGGTGAACTCCTCCCGCACGCCGTCGGCATGATCCAGTGGGTCGACGAGCAGTTCGACACCCCGCGGTTCGGCTTCGACAACGACGAGTTCGTGCAGTACGCGGCCGACCGCGCGCAGCGCCGCCTCGGCGCGATCGAGTCGGCGCGCGGCGCGAACGTCGCCGAGATCGACATCGACCACTCCCCCGAACAACTGGAGGAGGCCTTCGGCCGGGAGGACGAGAAGGCTCTCGCCGAGGCATCCGAGCACGCGTCCTGAACGCACGACCGGGAAAGCCCGCGCCCCGTACGGCGAGTTCGCCGTCGTGCTCCCACGCGGTACGGGGTGCCGGCTACCGCGCTGCTCCCCTCCGTATCGGACGAAGAACGCGGACTGCTAGAAATCAGACGGTAACTCTTGGTGACTACCGGAGGCGGTCTTGCCGTTCTTCTTGGCCCGGCTGCTGGCGCGGCTCACGATGCTCACCTCGTGGATCACCCCGGTGGCCGTGGTGACGTTCGTGTTCTTCACGAGCTGGCCCCTGATGGCGCTGGCCGAGCCGGACGACAGTGAACTCGTCCGGCCCGAAAACTACTGGTGGTACTTCGTGGTGACCGCCTCGACCGTGGGCTACGGCGATTTCCATCCCGAGACGGCCGCGGGCCGCGTGGTGGGTGGCTACGTGATCCTCGGTGGCATCGCGGCACTCACGACGGTGTTCACGAAACTGGCTTCGGTGCTGGAGAAGGCGAAGGGACAGCGGATGCAGGGCTCGGTCACCGTGGACGCGTCCGACCACACGGTGCTCCTCGGTTACACGCCGGGACGGACGGAGCGCATCGTCGCGGAACTGCTCGTCGACAACGGTGGCAGTGACGACCGCGAGCTGGTGCTCTGCGCCTGGGACGAGGTGGGCAACCACCCGATGCCGGGTGAGGCGGTGACGTTCGTGCGCGGAGACCTCACGGACGCCGCCGTGCTCCGGCGAGCCGGCGTGCATCGGGCCCGCACCGTGCTGGTGGACGTCCGCGACGACAACGAGGCCCTCGCCGTCACGCTGGCCGTCTCCCACGTGACCGCCGAAGCCCACGTCGTGGTCACGCTGCGGGACATGGAGCGCTCGTCGCTGCTCGGTTACGTGGACGGGAACATCCACCCCGTGCAGTGGCACACCCCGCGCATGATCACCGAGGAACTCCAGTCGCCCGGCATCGGCGAGGTCTACGCCGACCTGATGACGCACGGCGGTGCCAACACCTACTCGGTGACGTTGCCCGACACGGTGGGCACGGTGTCGGTGGAACGGTGTCGCACGGTCCTCGGCAGGCAGTACAACGCGACCCTGCTGGCGGCGCGCACAGGCGACACGCTCGACGTCAACCCCCACTGGGACACGAAGTTGGAGCCCGGCTCGGTGCTGTACTACATCAGCGCCGAACCCCTGTCCGAGCGCCAGCTCGAACGCGCGTTGCGGAGCTAGGACACCCCGCCGTCGAGGCCGAGCAGCTCCACGGCCCGCTCCCGCATCTCCACCTTGCGAATCTTGCCGGTGACGGTCATGGGGAACTCGTCCACGACGTGCACGTAGCGCGGGATCTTGTAGTGGGCGAGCTTGCCGGTGCAGAACTCGCGCAGACTCTCCGCGGTGAGAGGCTCGGCGCCGTCGCGCATGCGTACCCACGCCATGAGTTCCTCGCCGTACTTGGGGTCGGGCACGCCGATCACCTGCGCGTCGAGGATGTCCGGGTGGGTGTAGAGGAACTCCTCGATCTCGCGGGGGTAGATGTTCTCGCCACCCCGGATCACCATGTCCTTGATCCGGCCGGTGATGGTGACGTAGCCGTCGTCGTCCATCACCGCGAGGTCGCCGGTGTGCATCCAGCGGGCGGCGTCGATGACCTCGGCCGTCTTCTCGGGCTGTTCCCAGTAACCGAGCATCACGGAGTACCCGCGCGTGCAGAGCTCGCCGGGCGTACCGCGGGGCACGGTGAGCCCCGTCGCGGGATCGACGATCTTCACTTCGAGGTGCGGGCCCACCTTGCCGACGGTGGACACCCGGCGTTCGAGGGAGTCGTCCGCCCTGGTCTGCGTGGACACGGGAGAGGTCTCCGTCATGCCGTAGCAGATCGACACCTCCGCCATGCCCATGCGCTCGATGACCTGCTTCATCACCTCCACCGGGCACGGCGAGCCCGCCATGATGCCGGTGCGCAGGCTGGTGAGGTCGTAGTCCTCGAAGTCGGGGTCGGCGAGCTCGGCGATGAACATCGTCGGCACGCCGTACAACGACGTGCAGCGTTCGGCCTGCACGGCCTCAAGAGTCTTCTTCGGATCGAACGCGGGCGCGGGAATCACCATGCAGGCCCCGTGCGACGTGGCGGCGAGATTGCCCATCACCATGCCGAAACAGTGGTAGAAGGGCACCGGTATGCAGATCCGGTCCTCCTCGGTGTAGCCGCACAACTCCCCGACAAAGAAACCGTTGTTGAGGATGTTGTGGTGGCTCAGCGTGGCACCCTTGGGGAATCCGGTGGTGCCGGACGTGTACTGGATGTTGATCGGGTCGTCGGCACCCAGTTCGGCCCTGACCCTCGCCAACTCGGCCGGGTCGGCGGCCCTTCCCGTGGTAAGCAGCGAGTTCCAGTCGTCGCCACCGATCAGCACGACATCTGTCAGCGAGGCGCAGCGGGGCCTCACCTCGCGGATCATTCCCGCGTAGTCGGAGGTCTTGAACCGTTCCGCGGAGACGAGGGTGGAGACCCCGGCCTGGTTCAGCACGTATTCGAGTTCGTGCGACCGGTACGCGGGGTTGATGTTGACGAGGATCGCACCGATCTTCGCCGAGGCGTACTGGAGCAGTGTCCACTCGGGACAGTTCGGTGACCAGATGCCCACCCGGTCGCCCTTTTTCACGCCCCTGGCGAGCAGTCCGAGGGCGAGGGCGTCGACGTCGGCGACGAACTCGCGGTAGGTCCAGCGCCGCCCGGTGGCGTGGTCGACGAGGGCGTCGCGTTCGGGATACGCCCGAGCGGTGCGATCGAGGTTGTCGCCGATGGTGTCCCCGAGCAACGGAACCTCCGCGAGACCGGACGAGTAGCTCGGGACGGCGGGCGGGGTCGACATGGTGCCTCCTCGACGGCGAAGCGACAGCAGGAGCGAGTGTACGGAGAGCCACGTCACAAAAGCCATCCCCGCGCGAGAGCGAAAGCGCGGCACAATGACGAGGTGCGAGCGATACCGAACGTGTCCGATTCGATGCCGTCCGAGTTTCGGCCGGGGCTCGGCGACGGCGAACTCGCACCGGTGGCGCTTCCGCCACTCGGCAGGAAAACCGTGTCGATTCGCTGAGGAGCTCGCATGGAGGCCGCGTGTGAGATCGTCGTCGAGACCACCCCGGAACGGCTGTGGGAGCTGGTGAGCGACATCGAGACTCCCACCCGGTTCAGTCCCGAACTGCAGCGCGTGCGCTGGCTCGACGGCGTCACCGGGCCGAAGCCGGGAGCGCGGTTCGAGGGCCACAACCGCAACGACATCCTCGGTGAGTGGCGCACCGTGTCGCACGTCGTCGCCTTCGACCCGCCGAGGGTGTTCTCGTGGGCGGTCGTGGACCCCGACGGCCGGTTCGGCGACCACGACGCCGACCCGGCCAAACCGATAGCGACCTGGCGCTTCGAACTCCAACCGCGGGACGGTGGCGTCCTGCTGCGGCACGGCGTACGACTCGGGCCCGCCCGCTCGGGCATGACGAAGGTGATCGAGGCGAGGCCGGAGAAGAAGGACGAGATCATCGGGCGTCGCCTCGCCGACCTGCGCACCGCCATGGAGGCCACGCTGCGAGGCATCAAGGAGCTGGCGGAAGGCTGACCCGCCCGCGGTTTCCGGCCTCCCCACGCGGGAACCCGATCGGGCGTGTCCCACGAAACCGACCGCCTGGAGCACGTCGCCGAGTCGTCGTTCGGCTGGTCGCTCAAACCCGAACAACTGGCCGCGATGGAGCCTCTCCTTCACGGCCACGACGTGCTCGCGGTAATGCCCACCGGCTCCGGCAAGTCCGCCGTCTACCAGGTGCCCACGGTGTTGCTCGCCGGCCCGACGGTGGTGGTGTCACCGCTGCTGGCCCTGCAACGCGATCAGGTCGAGCACCTCGACGACGCCGACGTCCCGGACGCCGTGGCCGTGAACTCCGCCCAACCCAGTGGCGCACAACGGCGGGCGTGGCGGTCGGTGCGCGACGGCGACGCGGAATACCTCTTCCTCTCCCCCGAGCAACTCGCGAAGGAGGAGACGCTCGCCGAACTACGCGAGGCACGGCCCACCCTGGTGGTGGTGGACGAGGCCCACTGCGTGTCCGACTGGGGCCACGACTTCCGCCCCGACTACCTGCGGTTGCGCCACGCCGTCGACCGCATGGGGCGCCCACCGCTGCTCGCGCTGACGGCCACGGCGGGTGGCCCGGTGCGCGACGACATCGTCGAGCACCTCGGTATGCGCGATCCGGTTCGGATCGTGACGGGATTCGACCGGCCGAACCTGCACCTCGCCGCGACGCGGGTCACCGACGACGACCGGCGTCGTGAGCTCGTGTGCGCGTGGGTGTCCGACGCCGCGAAGCCCGGTCTCGTCTACACGCCCACCCGCGCCGACGCCGAGACGTTCGCCGACGCGCTCGCCGAAGGCGGAGTCCGGGCGACGGCGTTCCACGCGGGCATGTCGGCGAAGGACCGCAGGCGGGCGCAGAACGCGTTCATGGACGACGAGGTCGAAGTCGTGGTCGCGACGTCGGCGTTCGGCATGGGCATCGACAAACCCGACGTGCGGTTCGTCGTGCACACCGCTCCCACCGACTCCCTGGACTCCTACTACCAGCAGATCGGGCGTGCCGGGCGGGACGGCGAACGCGCCGACGCCCTGCTGGTGCACCGGCCGGAGGACTACCGACTGCAACGCTTCCTCACCTCGCGTTCCCTCGACGTGGACAAGGTGGGCGAGGTCGCGGAGACGGTGCGCGAACACGACGGAGCACCGAATCCCACGGAGATCGACGACGCGGTCGAGCAGTCCCACCGCAGCGCCATGAACAGCCTCAACCTGCTGGAGGAGGCCGAGGTCGTGGTGCCCGACGAGCGCGGTGGCTTTGCCTGCCGAGGCGGCGAGGACCCTCGGGAAGCCGTGGAGCGGGAGTTCGAGCGGCAACGGCAGCTCGACCGCTCGCGGATCGAGGTGCTGCGCCAGTACGCGCAGACCCGGTCGTGCCGACGACAGTTCCTGCTCGGCTACTTCGGCGAGGCCCTCGACGAACCCTGCGGGTTCTGCGACACGTGCGAGCGGGGCAGCGCGCGGAAGCACGCGCCGCCGCAGGACGAGGACACCGAGTTCGGCGTCGACACGCCGGTCCGCCACACCGAGTGGGGTCGTGGTGTCGTGGTGAACCACGAGGCGGACCGGCTCACGGTGCTGTTCGACGAGGTCGGTTACCGCACCTTGTCGCTGGTCGCCGTGCGCGAGAACGACCTGCTCACTCCGGATCGTTGAGTGGCCGGTAGGGCAGTTCCACGACGAGACACGGGCCACCGGCGAACAGGCCCGCGTCGATACCGAGCACCTTCCCGCCCGCGTAGAGGTGGGGAGCGTCGAGCTCGACGGGATGCACGCCGACCTGGTCGGCGATGACGCTGTGGCCGTGGACCACGCGCTTCCCACCGAGCTGCGACAACAACTCCTCGGCCGCCTCGACACCCTCCGGCCCCCGAAACGCGAACCGCGTCGTCATCCGACGCCACACGTCCCACCACGAGGCGAGGTCGTCGCCGGTGAGGATCTCGCGGACGGTCTCGTTGATCTCCTCGACCGTCTCTCCCCAGTCGAGGTAGTCGAGGGTGTCGGAGTGCACCAACAGGTGATCGGCGGCCAACGCCACGACCGGGCGCGACGTCAGCCACTCGATGTGCTCGTCGGTGAGCGCGTCCTGGTCGGCCAGCTGTCCGCCGTTGACGGCCCAGCTCCGCGCGAAGCTACGCCCGACACCGCCCGCGTCGGTGGGCACCGGCGTGTCACCGAAGCGGTGCATGCCGAGCAGCAGGATCTCGTGGTTGCCGAGCAGGCTCTCGACGAACCCGCCCGACGACGGCGCCTGCCGTTGCAGCGACCGCACCAGGTCGATGGCACCGACCCCGTCGGGTCCCCGGTCCACGAAGTCCCCGAGGAACCACAGGTGGGCGTCCGCGCCGATCCAGTTGTCGCCGTCATCGACGAGCCCGGCGTCGCTCAAGGCCTCGGCCAGCTCGTCCCGGTGGCCGTGGACATCGCCGACCACGAACGTGGGATGGTCCTTCACGCCCCGACGATAAGCCCACCTCGTCAGGGTCCGGGGATCAGCCCGCCCGGAACGGGTCGGCGGTGCGGCCGACCAGATCGGCGATGGAGTCGACGACCATGGTCGGACGGAACGGGTACCGCTCGGCCGATTCCCGTGTCGAGATACCGCTGAGCACCAGCACCGTGTGCAGTCCCGCCTCGATGCCCGAGTGGATGTCGGTGTCCATGCGGTCACCGATCATGACCGTGTGCTCGCTGTGCGCGCCGAGGGCCCGCAGCGCCGAGCGCATCATCAGCGGGTTGGGCTTGCCGACGTAGTACGGCGACATGCCGGTCGCCCGCTCGATCAACGCCGCCACGGAGCCGGTCGCGGGGAGCACGCCCTCCCGGCTGGGGCCGGTCGGGTCCGGATTGGTGGCGATGAACCGCGCTCCCTGCTCGATGAGCCGGATGGCCCTAGTTATGGCGGTGAAGCTGTAGGTCCTCGTCTCGCCGAGCACGACGTAGTCGGGGTCCACGTCGGTGAGCACGTAGCCCGCCTCGTGCAACGCGGTGGTCAACCCCGCCTCCCCGATCACGAACGCCGAGCCGTTCGGGCGCTGGTCGCTCAGGAACCGGGCGGTGGCCAGGGCGGAGGTCCAGATGGCGTCCTCGGGCACGTCCAGGCCGGTGTGCGCCAGGCGAGCCCGCAAATCCCGCGGGGTGTAGATCGAATTGTTGGTCAGCACGAGGAACCGCGACCCGTTCGCCTTCAACTCGGCGAGGAACTCGTCGGCTCCGGGCACGAGGTGTTCCTCGTGCACCAGCACGCCATCCATGTCGGTGAGGTAGTTCCACTGCGGCTGCTCGGTCGGCTGCTCGGTCGGCTGCTCGGTCATGGTGTCCTAGCCTATTGCCTGCGTCGCCCCTCGTTCGGTGTTCGCGGAGCCGCGTGAACGGAAACCGCCGCCGCCTTGACCGCCAGCCGCACGGGAGTTCCGGGTTCGAGCGCGAGATCGGCCACCGACGCGGGGGTGAGGTCGGCGCTGAGGCCCTCGCGAGTGCGCACCCGCACTACGGGCCCGTGTGGTTCCAGGGCCGTCACCACGGCGTCGACGACGTTGCGGGGAGAACCGACCACCGCGGCGTCCCGAGGATGAACGGCCACCGCGCCGGGGTCGAATACCGCCACCGCCGCGTCGCCGTCGGCGAGATCGCGAGCCGGCATCCCGTGGAACAGCAGCCCGCTCTCCGTCCGAACCGCCGCCCCGGCCCCGGTGCGCTCGGCCACCCCGGCCACCAGGTTCACCCCGGCCAGGCGCGCGGCGAACGCCGTCCGCGGTGACGCGAGCACCTCACGGGTCGGTCCCCGCTCGACGATGTGCCCGTCGGCCAGCACGGCCACGTGGTCGGAGAGGGTGAGCGCGTCCAACGGGTCGTGCGTGACCAACACCGTGGTGAGCTTCCGCCCGCCGTCCCGCAGGACCCGCCGCAACACCCCGCGCACGGCCGGGGCCGCGTCGACGTCGAGCGCGGCCAGCGGCTCGTCCAGCAACAACAGGTCGGGCTCTCCCGCGAGTGCCCTCGCGATGGCGACCCGCTGCGCCTGGCCACCGGAGAGCGCGGCCGGCGTGCGGTCGGCGAGGTCACTCGCGTCCACCTCCGCAAGCCAGCGCCGCGCCACGTCACGGGCCTCGGCCTTGGGGACCCCGCGCGCCCGCGGCGAGAAAGCCACGTTGTCCAGCACGGACAGGTGGGGAAACAGCAGGGCCCGCTGTTCGAGCAGCCCCACCCCGCGCCGATGCGCGGGCACGTGGACGGCGTCGTCGTCGAGTACGCGCTCCCCCAACGTGACGTACGCGCGCTGCGCTCGCACGAGCCCGGCCAGACACGCGAGCACCGTGGACTTCCCCGCGCCGTTCGGCCCGAGGACGGCCAGCACGCCGCCGTCGGGCACGTCCAGCGACACGGACAGCGCGAACTCCGCCCTGCGCAGCACCAGTTCGGCGTGCAGGGTCACGACCGCACCCCCTCCAACGCCTTCGGCCGCGCCACCACGATGACCACGACCGCGACCACCACCAGCAACAACGACAACGCCACCGCGCTGTCGACGTCGGCCTCCGCCTGGTGGTAGATCTCCACGGGCAACGTCCGCGTGATGCCCTCCAGGCTGCCCGCGAACGTGATCGTGGCGCCGAACTCGCCGAGCGCGCGGGCGAAGCAGAGCACGGCCCCCGAGCCGAGGGACGGCAGCAACAGGGGCACGGTGACCCGGCGGAACACGGTCCACGGCCGGGCGCCCAGCGTGGCCGCCACCCGCTCGTAGCGGTCCCCCGACGCCCGCAGGGCACCTTCCAGGCTCACCACGAGGAACGGCATAGCCACAAAGGTCTGCGCGATCACCACGGCGGACGTCGTGAACGGCACTCGCACCCCGGCCACCACGTCGAGCACGTAGCCGAGCAACCCGTTACGTCCCAGCAGGAACAGCAGGGCGAGGCCGCCGACCACGGGCGGCAGCACCAGGGGCAACAACACCACCGCGCGCAGGAACCGCACGGCGCGCGCCGTCGAGCGGGCGAGCACCACGGCCAGCGGCACGCCCAGTACGACGCACAGCAGCGTGGACGTCACCGCCGTGATCAGCGACAGGCGCAGCGCGTTCCCGGAGGCCGCGGAGCCGAGCAGCTCGGGCAGCCGAGCGAGATCGATGCGCACCACCAGTCCCACGACCGGCAGCACGACCAGCGCCAACGCCACCACGGCGGGCACCCACAGCACCCGCGGCACCCCCGCGGACACGACACGGGAGCGCCGGTCACCGCGGGAGCCCAAACCCGGCCTCCCGCAACGATCGACCGCCCTCCTCGGAGAGCACGAGGTCGACGAACCGCCGCGCCAGGGACGGCTCACCCGCGTCGGCGAGCACCGCGACGGGGTAGGTGTTGACCACCTCGGCCGCCTCGGGGAACTCCACCGCCTCGACGCGCTCCGACGCGGCGGTGTCGGTGACGTACACCAGTCCGGCGTCGGCCTCGCCGACCTCCACCTTCGTCAGCACCGACCGCACATCGGCCTCCTCGCTGGCGGGCCGCAACGTCACCCCGGCGAGCCGTTGCACCTGCTTCGCCGCCGCTCCGCACGGCACGGAGGGCGCGCACACCACGACGGTGAGGTCGGGGGCGACGAGATCGGCGAGCCCCGTGACGTTCGCGGGATTGCCGGGCGGCACCGCGATGGTGAGGGTGTTCGTGGCGAACGGGACGGCGGGGCCCTCCAGCAGCCCGTCCTCGGCCAGGCGAGCCATCGGCTCGGTGTCGGCCGAGGCGAACACGTCCGCAGGGGCTCCCTCGGCGATCTGCTGGGCCAATCGGGACGAGCCCGCGAAGTTCAGCCGCACGTCGACACCGTCGTGGGTCCGCTCGAAACGGTGTTCCAGCTCGGTGAACACGTCCGTCAGCGACGCCGCCGCGAACACCGTGAGCACCCGCTCTCCCCCGCCTCCGCACGCGGTGGCCGACGTCGTGAGGAGGACCGCGGCCATCACCGCCACCGCCCCGCGCCTCATCCGGCCGTCCCCCACGCGGAGGGCACGGCCGGGGTCTCGACGATCACCTGAGTCGCCTTGACCACGGCGACGGCCATCACCCCCGGCCGCAACCCGAGCTCGGCCACGGCCTCGGAACTCATCAGGGAGACGATCCGGTTCGGCCCGCACTGGAGTTCCACCTTGGCCATCACCGCGTCGGTGGTCACGTCGGTGACGAGCCCGACGAAACGGTTCCTCGCCGACCGCGCCACCCCGGTGGGGTCCGGTGAGGAGTCGGCGTTCCTCCGGGCGAACGCGGCGAGTTCCGCGCCGTCGAGAACCTTGCGACCCGCGGCGTCGACGTACTCGGTCAGCAGCCCGGCCTTGACCCAGCGACGCACGGTGTCGTCACTGACCCCCAACAGCCGAGCGGCCTCCGCGATCCGAAATTGCGGCACGAAAACGACCATAATGCCGCGTCTGCGGACACGACAGTCCTCGCGGAGAAAGCTTCCGTGTTCGCGGCCACCTTTTTCGCCGAAACCGGCACTAGGCTGGGAATGGTGACGGGAGTGGATCTCGGCATCCCCAGGGTGCCCGCCTCACGCACGGCCCCCGACCGGCCGCGCCCGAACGACCCTGCACTGATCGACAGCTTCGGCAGGGTCGCCACCGACCTGCGCGTGTCCGTCACCGACAGGTGCAACCTCCGTTGCACGTACTGTATGCCCGCCGAGGGGCTCGACTGGATGCCGAACGAGAAGATCCTCACCGACGACGAACTCGTCCGGCTGGTCGACATCGCCGTGCGGCTCCTCGGTGTCACCGACGTCCGGCTCACCGGCGGGGAACCGCTCCTGCGGCCTCACCTCGAAGACCTCGTCGCCAGGATGGCCGCGCTGCGCCCCCGCCCCCGGCTCGCGATGACCACCAACGGAATCGGCTTCGCCAAACGCGCTCAGGCGTTCGCGGAGGCGGGTCTCGACCGCGTCAACATCTCCCTCGACACCATCAACCGCGAGACCTTCGCCCGGCTGGCGCGCCGGGACCGGCTCCGTCATGTGCTCGACGCCCTCGCCGCCGCCCGTGACGCGGGCCTCGAACCCGTCAAGATCAACGCGGTGCTCATGCGCGGCATCAACGACCACGAGGCCGTCGACCTGCTGCGTTTCGCCTTGGACGGCGGCTATCACCTGCGCTTCATCGAGCAGATGCCGCTCGACGCCCAGCACGGCTGGAGCCGAGCCGGCATGATCACCGCCGACGAGATCGTCGAGCTGTTGAGCACCGAGTTCACCCTCACGCCCAGCCCCACGGAACGAGGCGGTGCCCCCGCCGAACGGTGGCTGGTGAACGGCGGCCCGGCGGAGGTCGGCATCATCCCGTCGGTCACCCGCCCGTTCTGCGCGGCGTGCGAGCGGACCCGGCTGACCGCGGACGGCGCCGTGCGCTCGTGCTTGTTCAGCACCACGGAGACGGACCTGCGCGGCCTGCTCCGCGAGGGCGCCGACGACGAACGGATCGCCGATGCGTGGCGCGAGGCGATGTGGGGCAAACTCGCGGGGCACGAGATCAACGAGGCAGGTTTCGCGCAGCCGATCCGGCCCATGAGCGCGATCGGCGGGTGACAGCCACGCCGCCCACCTCGGCGGAAGTGACGAAGGAGTGGTCCATGAACACAGCAGACACCGGCGACGTGATCGAGACCTCTCAGCCGGCCGACCGGCACACGCTGACGGTGCGGGTCCGGTACTTCGCCTCGGCACGCGCGGCTGTGGGTGTGGACAGCGAATTGGTCCAGCTACCACCCTCGGCGTCCGTGGCCGACGCCGTCGAACACCTGCGGACGACGCATCCCGAACGCCTCCCGCGCATCCTGGACGCCGCGAGCTTCTTGCTCGACGGCGTCGCCATACGTGATCTCGACCGCCCCTTGCCCGACGGCGCGGAGCTCGACGTCCTTCCTCCTTTCGCGGGAGGCTGACGGTCCCCGACTCCCGGCCCGGAGCCGGGGCCTCACCCACTTCCCGACGGGCGTGCCCGGAGCTCGCCGCACGCCGTTCCCGTCGTGCCCTCGGCCCGACGCGACCCGCCCGCGAGGCGGTCCGGAAAGGACCGTGGCGCGGCGCGAGTTCGACGCGGCGGGTATGGACCATGGGGATACGATCTGCCCGATCTGTCCTTTTTCGCAACTCCTGACGACTCCTCCACCCCCGCGAGAGGAAGCCCGGGCACCCCTCGTATGCCACTGCCACAAACGGAGCAAGGGGGTCTAGACCGGGGTGACCCAGACCTCACTTTGGGTGAAATATTTCAGAAGAGAAACGGACTTATAACAAGCCTCTGATCAGGGAAAATACCACAATCGCAAAAGGTTGCCTGCTGTTACTGTGGGCTAGCTCACCCCAACAAAGATTTCCGATCACGCTCGTCGTTACGTACCGTCGCATTCCGGTTGGCCCCGAACCGACCGACGACCGGGATTCCGTTGCGCCGAGCCCAGTCCGGCGGAACCCGGAAAACCGAAACCCCGAGCAACAGAACTTCTCGGACTGGGACGGGAAGGAGCCGGCATCCCCCGGTGCCGGTTGCCGGTCGAGACCGATCGGCCAGGCGCAGCCTGCCTTGCGATCTCGTAGGTGCGGAAGTCGAACGAGTCAACATGGCTTATCGAGGCAAACACCGCAAACCCTCCACCGCGTCCCGCAATCTCGCCCGCGTCGCCGTCGCCGGCATCGCCGTCGGCGCACCGCTGACGATCGCGGCGAGCCCCGCCCAGGCGGATAGCGTGAACTGGGATGCCATCGCCGAGTGCGAAAGCGGTGGCGACTGGAGCATCAACACCGGAAACGGCTACTACGGCGGTCTTCAGTTCAGCCTCAGCACCTGGCAGGCGTACGGCGGCACGGGTATGCCGCACGAGGCGTCCCGTGAGCAGCAGATCGCCATCGCGGAGCGAGTCCTGGAGGGCCAGGGCATCGGCGCGTGGCCGGTGTGCGGCTCCAGGGGCTACTCCGGCGCCAGCTACGAGGGCACCAACACCGAAGGCGCCGCCCCGAGCAGCGACAACGGCAGCTCGGCCGGCCAGACCACGCAGGACAGCAGCGACTCCGCCCCCGCCGCGACGCCCGAGCCGTCGGCCGCGCCGACCACCCCGACCGGCATCGCGAAGTCGAACCCCGACGGCGACTACATCGTCAAGAAGGGCGACACCCTCAGCGAGATCGCGCAGGAGAAGAACATCGAGGGTGGGTACCAGAAGCTCGTCGAGCTGAACGACGGCTACATCTCCAACCCCGACTACATCGTGGTGGGCCAGAAGATCGCCACCAAGTGACCTGCGCGGTCACCCGCACCCCGAGTTCGACCGTGGGTGCTGTCGAAGGTCCCACCGCTATCCCCCGGGCGGTGGGGCCTTCGCACCCCGCGGAGGGACAACCACACAGCGAGGCCACGGACCACCCACCCGTGGTATGCCGGGACCACCGGGCGACGGCCGAGCAGCCACCCAACCGCTGCCCGGAACGTCCGTTTCGGAGAGTTCCTCGGACGATCCCCCACGCAACGGGACGCGTCCGGCGAGCGAGGGCGGAATCGGCACGGACGGACCTCCACCGAGCCGCGGCAGCGGCGAGTGGCGCCCGCCCGTGGGTTCGTGGCCGGAACGTCCCGGCGCCCTCGTCGGTCAGGACGTGGCGCCCCGCGTCGGTTTCCAGGGCTTGACCTGATCGACGCCCTTGGCCTCCATCTCGTCCACCATCTTCATGATTTCCTGGTGGAACTGTTCCTGCGTCAAATTCTCACCGTACTTCTTGTAGAGCTCGATGCCCGCTCGCATGGTGATCTGATCGCCGGGATCGTCCCGACCGAACGGACCGAAATTCAGCGACCCGGCCTGCATGAGCAGATCCTCGTCGATTCCGGCCGCCATTCCGACATAGCCGTAGTGGATGTTGGACCAGGCGTCGTAACTCAGACTCCGCCCCTTGGGATCGCCGGGAATCTTGAACATGTATTCGTTGGCGGTCTCCAGACCGAACTTGTCCTCCAGGATCGGTTTGTGGTCCCAATCCGAGTCGGCCTTGACCTTGTTGAAGAAGTCGAGCAGCGCCTCGGGAGTGCTGTACCAGTTCTCGGTGTTCTCCCGCATGTTCTTGATGTCCTCGCCGCGGACGTTCCTCATCATCTCCTCGAACATGAACTTCTCGGCGTCCGAGAAGCGGCCTTCGCTGATCTTGGCCTCGGCGTCGGCGAGCGAGGTGTAGGTGGGCGCGTTGAAATCGTGCTCCTCGTTGACGTTCCGGGCGAGCGCGGCGGCCGCGCTGTCGTCCGCCTCGGTGGCGGCGACCCTGGCCCGCTCGATCTCCTTGGAGATCCTTTCGATCTCCTCTTCGTTCCACCAGTCCGAGCCGGGAATCCAGCTGTCCGCCTCGACCTCCCCCGTGGGACTCACTTTCAGGCCGAGCTTGGGAGCTTCCACCTCCGCGATCTCGCGCAGCCGATCGCGTGCCCTGCGAATCGCGTCGCACGCCTCCCGGAGAATGTCGCGAATTCCGGTGGCCTCGGCGATGGCGTCGGTGAATTCCTTCGCCGTCTCGTCGATGAACGAGATCGCGGTCTCCGCAGCGGGCCCGCTCCACCCGCTGTTCCGCGTGGCCCTGACCACCGACTCGTCCATGTCCTCGGACAGCGTCTTGAGTTTGGTTATCTGCTCCGTCCACGCCTCGACCGCGGCATCGAGCTTGTCCACCGGAGCGTTGTACACGGATTCGTAGGACAGCACGGTTTCCTCACTCGAAGTACTCGGAGATCTCGGCCATGCTCAGCTCGGTCTCGGCGTCGGTCTTCTCGTACTCACCGGCCGCGGCCGCCAACGAGCCCTCGATGTGGGCACAGGCCTGAGCGAGCGTGTCGATCTGCGACTGCCATGTCCGGAAGGCCTTCTCCAAGGCCCCGCCGAGGTCGAAGTTCTCGCCCTTCAACGCCGCGGCGGCCGCGTTCGTGTAGTCCTCGGCGTGCACCCCGTCCTTGAGCGTGCGCTCCTGGATGTCGCCCGCCGCCTCGGCGATCTGTTTCAACACGCCGGGTTCCACCGTGAACCCGTCCCCGCCCGAAATTCTCGGCGCATCACTGCCCGAACCCGGATTCAACCGTTCGTTGATACTGGGCCCCATGTCCCCCACCTTCTCCACTCACCCCGAGCCCACACCGTGAACACATTCCGGACCCGAAGGCCTCACACTCGGTGTTCACCCACCACGAAAGAATGACGAGGCATGAACTGGTGAACAAGCAGCCGATCGGACTACTCGTCCGGACGACGGGACGCCTCGCCGGGCGCTGAGACGAAAACCCGTCGACCGAGCAGCAACGGCACCGACCACCGGCCGGCCGTCAGGGCGAGTTGACCCACTCGTCGGTGCCGTCGTCGAACCACTGGTGCTTC
Organism: Saccharomonospora glauca K62; assembly: GCF_000243395.2. Taxonomy (NCBI): domain Bacteria; kingdom Bacillati; phylum Actinomycetota; class Actinomycetes; order Pseudonocardiales; family Pseudonocardiaceae; genus Saccharomonospora; species Saccharomonospora glauca. The sequence continues at coordinate 3,946,688 of NZ_CM001484.1, forward strand.
CACACCGGAAGCCGTGCCTTCACCTCGTCGACGAGGTCGGAGCAGGTGGCGAACGCCTCCGCACGGTGATCGGCAGCCACCGCGCAAGCGAGCGCGACGTCGCCGATCTCCAACGTGCCGAGTCGGTGGCTCACCGCCACGGCCCGCACCCCGCTTCGGTGCGCCACGACGTCCGCCACGACCCGCGCCAACACGTCCCCCGCCGTGGGGTGGCCCTCGTAGTGCAGGGACGTCACGGTGCGTCCGTTGTCGTGGTCGCGTACCACGCCGCCGAAGGTCACCACGGCACCCGCTCCGGCGTCGGCCACCAGGCGCGCGTGCTCCTCGACCGAGAGTTCCTCCTCGGTGACGTGAGCGAGGGCGACCCTGGCCTGACCGCCGTCGCCGTTCGGGTCGGCGGTGACCGGGTCGGACGCGGCCTCCGGCTGGTCCAGCACGTGGGCCACCGGCTGGTGGTGGTCCCCACCGGCGATCTGGTCCAGCGCGTGCTCCAGCACCTCGGCGAGCACACCCAGCCCGTCGTTCACCCCGCCCTTGGAACCGGGCAGGTTCACCACGAGCGTGCGGCCCGCGACCCCCGCGAGCCCTCGGGACAGCATCGCCGTGGGAACGGTGTCCCGTCCCGCCGCGCGGATGGCGTCGGCGAGACCGGGAAGCTCGAAGTCGAGGACTTCCGCCGTGGCCTCCGGCGTCCGGTCGGTGGGCGAGATCCCGGTGCCTCCCGTGGTGACGACCAGGTCCACGTCCTCGGCAAGACACGCGCGAAGTGCCTCCGCGACGGGTTCCCCGTCCTCCACCACCAGCGGCTCCGGCACGTCGAACGAACGCTTTTCGAGCCACTCTTTAATGAGGGGGCCCGTGCGGTCGGGGTAGACCCCCGCGGCCGCCCGGTTGGACGCCACGATCACCCGTGCCGTGCGGTTCATGCGTCCTCCTGTGTCTTGCGGGACACCCGCACCCGGTCGGCCCCCGCAACCGCCTCCTCATCCTCGGCCGCGCGGGCCTCCTGTGTCTTGCGGGACACCCGCACCCGGTCGGCCCCCGCAACCGCCTCCTCATCCTCGGCCGCGCGGGCCTCCTGTGTCTTGCGGGACACCCGCACCCGGTCGGCCCCCGCAACCGCCTCCCCATCCTCGGCCGCGCGGGCCTCCTGTGTCTTGCGGGACACCCGCACCCGGTCGGCCTCGCGGGCGTCGTCACGCCGCCAGGAACCGGACTTCCCGCCCTCCTTGCGCACCAACCTCACGTCGTCGAGCGCCGCCGCCGGGTCTACGGCCTTGATCATGTCGTGCAGGGCGAGCCCCGCGACGGCGACGGCGGTCAGCGCCTCCATCTCGACGCCGGTGCGATCACTCGTCCGGGCGGTGGCGGTGATGTCCACGCTGTCGGCCCCGAGCTCGAAATCGACATCCACCTTGGTCAGGGCGATCTGGTGACACAACGGGATCAGCTCGGAGGTCCGCTTGGCTCCCATGATCCCCGCGATGCGGGCCGTGGCCAGCGCGTCACCTTTGGGTAACCCGCCTTCCGCCAACAGGCCGAGCACCTCGGCGGTCGTCCGCACCGTGCCACGGGCCACCGCGGTACGCGCGGTGACCTCCTTGGCCGAGACGTCGACCATCCGCACCGCACCCGAGTCGTCGAGGTGGCTCAGTTCACTCACGACTCCGAGACTACTTCGTCCTTCCTCGCCGCGGCCTTGACCGCCTCGGCCACCGCCGGAGCCACGGCGGTGTCGAACACACTGGGCACGATGTAGGAGGCGTTCAGCCGGTCGTCCACGACGTCGGCGATCGCGTCGGCAGCGGCCAACAGCATGTCGTCGTCGATCTTGTGGGCCTGGGCGTCGAGCAGCCCGCGGAACACGCCGGGGAACGCCAACACGTTGTTGATCTGGTTCGGATAGTCGCTGCGTCCCGTGGCCACAACGGCGGCGTGCCGCTGCGCCTCCAGCGGGTCGATCTCCGGGTCCGGGTTGGCGAGCGCGAAGACGATCGGGTCGTCGGCCATCGTGGCCACCTGCTCGGCGCCGAAGAGGTTGGGCGCGGAGACGCCGATGAACACGTCGGCCCCCACCAGCGCGTCGTGCAGCGACCCGGTCATCCGCTTCGCGTTCGTGTGCTCCGCGATCCAACGCAGGTTGTCGTCGAGGCCGGGGCGCTGCGGGTGCACGATGCCGTCGATGTCCACCGCGACGATGTCGGCGGGAGCCTTACGCAGCAGCAGGCGAATGATGGCCGACCCGGCCGCGCCGACACCGCTGATCACGATGCGGCACTGCTCGATGGACTTATTCACCACGCGCAGCGCGTTCCGCAGCGCGGCCACCACGACGATGGCGGTGCCGTGCTGGTCGTCGTGGAAGACGGGGATGTCGAGCTGTTCCCTCAGCCGACTCTCGATCTCGAAGCACCGCGGCGCGGCGATGTCCTCCAGGTTGATGCCCGCGTACACCGGGGCGAGGGCCTTGACCGTCCTGATGATCTCTTCGGTGTCCTGGGTGTCCAGACACACCGGCCACGCGTCGACGTCGGCGAACTTCTTGAACAGCGCCGCCTTGCCCTCCATCACGGGCAGGGCCGCCGCCGGCCCGATGTTGCCGAGCCCCAGCACGGCCGAGCCGTCGGTGACCACGGCCACCGTGTTGCGCTTGATGGTCAGCCTGCGCGCGTCGTCGGGGTTGGCGGCGATGGCCTGGCAGACACGGGCGACACCCGGCGTGTAGGCACGGGAGAGGTCGTCGCGGTTGCGGAGAGCGATCTTCGGGGTGATCTGGAGCTTGCCACCGAGGTGCATGAGGAACGTGCGGTCGGACACCTTCCGCACGTGCACACCGGCCAGTGAATCGAGGGCCTTGGTGATGTCATCGGCGTGGTCGGCCGACGAGACGTTGGCCGTGATGTCGACGACGATGGCGTCCGGGTGCGACTCGACGATGTCGAAGGCCGTCAGAACGCCACCCACCCGGCCGACGGCCGTGGTGAGGTCGCCGGCCGTGCTCGCCGACGGCGGGGCCTCCAGTCGCACGGTGATCGAGTAACCGGGACCGGGAACGGGCATGGGCTTACCCCCGCATCAATGACTGGCGCTGGATTCGGGGGAAAAGCCTAGCTCCATGGCCGAGACCACATTCGGCTGGATGGGTGACTCACCAGTAACGACGAGCCGACTACGCCGACTTGTTGATCTCGGTCTCCGGGTGGACGTAAGGCACGGACTCCAGGGGGAAGGTCACTTCGCCGAACGGGGACAGCGCGCCCTGCCGGTCCGCCGCGAGCTCGGTGACCGGATGCTCGACGTCCGGCCATTCCGGGTCGATCCGGTGCCGCTTACGGTTGTCGGCCTTACCCACGTCGTCCTCCATACACTCGACCAAACGACTGACCATAGTGTGCCCGATGGCGCGCGTCGGGGGATATCGTGGTGACGATGCCCGCTCTTTCGCTCGCGGAGTGGCTGCGTTCCCTGCCCGACGACGCCCTCGCCGATCTCTTGCGCGCACGGCGCGATCTGGCTACTCCTCCGCCCGCGAACTCCGACGTCCTCGCCACCCGTGCCGCCACGCCCGGCTCGGTCGCCAGAGCCTGCGAGAACCTCGACAACGCGACGCTCGCCGTGTTCGAGACCCTGCTCGTGCTCGGGGCGGACGAGACCCCCGTGGACAGCGCCCGCCTCGGTGAGTTGCTCGCCGTCGTCCCCCCGCATGCGCTCGACCGGCTGCGGTCGCTGGCGCTCGCGTGGGGCCCCGACGACGCCGTCTCCGTGCACGCCGCCGCACGCGACGTGTTCGGCCCGTTCCCGGCGGGGCTGGGCGCCTCGTCGGCCGAACTCGCAGAACTCGGGCCGCGGGAGCTGGAGGAGCGACTCGCCGCCGTCGGGGAGGACGAGCGAGCCCTGTTGACCACGTTGTCCTCCGGACCTCCGATCGGACGCACTCGCGACGCCGCCGCGGACGTGCCGTTGGACTCGGCCACCACGCCGGTACAGAAGCTGCTGGCCCGAGGTCTGCTCGTGCGCCGGGACTCCCAGACCGTGGAGCTTCCCCGGCAGGTCGGCCTGGCGCTTCGCGACGGCGTCGCCTTCGACGAGGCCGCGTTGACCGAACCGGAACTGCCCGTGGCGACACACGAACAGTCCGAAGTAGACTTCGCGGCCGCCGGGGAGGCCCTGGAGTTCCTCCGGCACACCGAAACGCTGCTGCGGGCGTGGTCCGATCAGCCGCCGCCCGTGTTGAAGTCGGGCGGCCTCGGGATACGGGAGCTACGGCGGCTCGCCCGCGACCTCGACCTCGACGAGCGGCGCGCCACCCTGCTGGTGGAACTCGTCGTCGGGGCGGGCCTGGTCGCCAACGACGAGGAGGCCTCGCCGGAGTGGGTTCCCACCACGCTGACCGACTCGTGGTTGTCGATGCCGTCCTCGGGGCGCTGGCTGGTGCTCGCACAGGCGTGGTTGGACCTGCCTCGCATGCCGGGGCTCGCGGGCAGCCGGGACGCCCGCGACAAGACCGTGACCCCGCTGTCGGAGGATCTGCGCAGGCCACTCGCGCCCGTGATGCGGCGACGCGTGCTGGACACGCTCGCCGAGCTTTCCGCCGGAACCGGGGTGACGGCCGTCGACGACCTCGTCGCGCTGCTGGCCTGGAGAGCACCTCGCAAGGGCGGGCGGACCCGCGACGCGGTCGTACGCGACACGATGGCCGAGGCCACCGCGCTCGGCGTCGTCGCCCTGGGCGCGCTCACCACGGCCGGTGGCGCCCTCCTCGCCGGGGACCAGCACGGCGCGGCGGCGGCCATGGCCGACGCGTTGCCGAAACCGGTGGATCACGTTCTCGTGCAGGCCGATCTCACCGTCGTCGCCCCCGGACCTTTGGAGCCCGACCTCGCCCGCCAGATCGAGGCGGTCGCCGACGTCGAATCGGCCGGACACGCCACGATGTACCGCGTCAGCGAGGCCTCGGTACGCCGGGCGCTGGACAGCGGGCGGACCGCCGACGAACTGCACGAGCTCTTCCGCACCCGGTCGCGGACGCCGGTTCCGCAGTCGTTGTCGTACCTCATCGACGACGTCGCGCGCAGGCACGGCAGACTGCGCGGCGGTGTCGCGGCGGCGTTCCTGCGCTGTGACGACGAGGTGCTGCTGTCCGAGGTGCTGAGCACTCAGGCGGCCACCGAGCTGGAACTGCGCCGGATCGCTCCCACGGTGGTGGTCAGCCCGTATCCGTTGGCCGAGGTCCTGGAGGCCCTGCGCGCCGCCGGGTTCGCCCCCGCCGCCGAGGGACCGGACGGACGCGTGGTCGACCTCCGGCCAAGTGGGAGACGGATCCCCGCCCGTAGCCGTCAGACCCGGCGTACCGAGCCGACCCGCACCGGCCCCATCCCGGAGGAACAACTCACCGCCGTGGTGGCCCACGTACGAGCCGGTGACAAGGCGGCCCGCAGCCGTAAGGGTTCCGTGGTGCGGCTGCCCGCGGGTGGCGGGGCCGACACCTCGGCCACCATGTCGTTGTTGTCACGGGCCGCCCACGAGCAACGCGAGGTGTGGATCGGAATCGTGGACTCCCACGGCATCGCCACCCAACGAGTCCTCACCCCGGTGCGGGTGGGGGCCGGGATGTTGGAGACGGCCACCGGCGAGCGCTATCCCCTGCACCGCATCACGTCGGCCGCGCTCGTGGAGGACTGAGGGCACCTGCGGCCCGGCCGTTCGCGTACACGAGCCGCGGACACGCGTACGCAGCCTGCGGACACGTGTGCGGGAAGTGCGGACACGGTCACAGGGAGCGCAGGCCGTTCAGGATGCGCTCCATGAAGTCGTGGGAGTCCCGGTCGGCCAGGACGAAGCCCGGACGCTGGATCTCCACCGCCCGCGCCTCGGACAAGTCGTCCACCAACACCTTCACCACGCCGAGGGGAAGGCGGGCGAACGCCGCGATCTCGGCCACCGAGTGCACGTCCACGCACAGGTCGCAGATGAACCGCTGCTCCGGCGAGACCACGCCCTCGTAACGCCTGCCGCTCTCGGTGGTCATCACCAGCGCTTCCAGCGCGAGTTCCTTGGCGGGTTTGGTGCGACCACCGGTGCGCGCGTAGGGGCGCACCAGCGAACGGTGGGTGAAGTGCGGCGGGGCGGGCGCCGTCCGAGGACGCGACGGAACGCCCGCCGACCGGCGGGCGTTCCCCGCGAAACCTGCGGCCCCACCCTGACCGGACTGCTGCCGCACCCGTTTGGTGAGCTGCGTGACGCCGGAGACGCTGCTCAGGTCGAACTTGCTGGGGTGGTCGAACCCCTCTCTGTCGGTGGGCTTGTTCAGAGCCTCCCACTCGTCCACGCCGCTACCCACGGACGCCGCCCGAAAGCTGCGCCCGCAATTCGGGGGTGAGCTGCTGACCGACCCGGTCGACGAGCAACGTCATCTCGTAGGCGACCGTGCCGATGTCGGCGCCGGGTGACGCCAGCACGGCCAGACACGAGCCGTCACTGATCGACATGAGGAACAGGTACCCGTTCTCCATCTCGACCACGGTCTGGTTCACCGTACCGCCGTCGAAACACCGGGCCGCGCCGTGTGTCAGTGACACAAGCCCGGAGGCCACTGCGGACAGTTGCTCCGCACGAGCCGTGGGCAGCCCCTGCGAATGCGCGAGTAGTAGCCCGTCGGCCGACACCACCACGGCGTGCGCCGCCCCCGGCACCCGACGTACGAAGTCGGTGATGAGCCAGCCGAAGCTGCCCTGGTGGGCTGATGCGGTCACTGTCCCTCCTAGCCTCCCGCACGCTGTAGCGGCAAGACTATTAGCCAGGTCAATCCTGTCGAGCCCGTTTCCCCCGACCGCCAGGCTCAATCACGCCAGTGGCCCAACGCATCACCCCGCACGCAATGCCGTGTCGTGAGCGATGGCGTGTTGGACGATGGAGATGAGCACCTGCTTGGCCGATTCCCGGTCGCGAGCGTCACAAGCCATGATCGGCACGGAAGGCGAAATGGTCAACGCGTGTCGAACGTCTTCGATCTGGTGGTGCAAAAGCCGGTCGAAGCAGTTGATCGCCACGATGTACGGCAGTTTGCGGTTCTCGAAGAAGTCGATCGACGGGAAGGCGTCGGCGAGCCTTCTGGTGTCGACCAGCACCACGGCCCCGATGGCGCCGTAGGCGAGGTCGTCCCACATGAACCAGAAGCGGTGCTGCCCCGGAGTACCGAAGATGTAGAGCACCAGGTCGGAATCCAACGTGATCCGACCGAAGTCCATCGCGACCGTGGTGGTCATCTTGTTCGGCGTCTGCGACAAGTCGTCGACCGAGACACTCGCTTCGGTCATGGACGCCTCGGTGGTCAAGGGGTCGATCTCCGACACCGCTCCCACGAGCGTTGTCTTGCCGACACCGAAACCACCGGCGACCACGATCTTGGCCGACTGGGTCGGGCCTGACGTCGCCGGCGTGGCAGCGGACACGTCAAATTCTCCGAAGCCCACTGAGAACCCTTTCCATGAACTCGATACTGGGCCGGTCTCCCGTCCTGGTGGAGGACGCGGAGTGCACTAGCACTAGGCCGAGACCGGCAACGTCACCAACGAGGATTCGCACGACACCGAGTGGCATCTTGAGCAACGCGGCCACCTCGGCCACCGACCTGGTGTCGAGGCACAGCCCGCAGATGGAACGGTGCTCGGGCACACGCACCTTTTCCAATCGCCTGCCCCGCTCGCTGGTCGAGATGAGGGCCTCGATGGCCAGGTCGTAGTCCGGCTTCGTCCGTCCCCTGGTGCGGAAGTACGGACGGACGAGCCCCGACGACTCCTCCACCTCCTCGGGCTCGACGTCGCGGTAGTGGCGGGGTGTCGGGGAAGGTGACACCCCGCCGGACATCGGACCCGGATCGTACCCACCCGTGTCGTAGGCGGAGCTCCGATAGCCGGTGTCGTACGACGAGTCCTCGGTGCGGGGGAACCCGCCGCCGCCCATCCCGTACAGCTCGGCGCCGGGCCCCGACAACAGCGAGGAATGCCCGTAGTCGGAGAGGTCGAAGTCCGCCGGTCCCGGAGAGTCGAGGCCTCCGGAGCGCAGCCACTCCCCCGTGTCGAGAGGGTCGTCGACCCTCCGCGAGGGACGACGTCCGCGGCCACCACGGCCGCCGAACGCCACGTCCTCCGGTTCACTCGGCCAGCCCCCAGTCGCGCGGTCCCTGTCGAGCCGTCGATCACCTCGTGAGTGCCCCGAATCCACGGCGGTCTCCTCAGTGTTTCGTCACCGAACTGCGTTGTCTCACCGAACTACGTTGTTGCAAACGTTGTGTTTCGCGGGTGTTTCCCTCTGCCGAGCGGCTACCGGCGCGAGCCCTGCAACTGGGCCCGCAGCTCCGGTGTCATCTGCTGCCCCACCCGGTCGACCAGCAAGGTCATCTCGTAGACGACGAGGCCGATGTCGCTGTCGGGGGCGCCGAGCACCGCGAGGCAGGAGCCGTCGGACACCGACATGAGGAACAAGAAACCGTTCGCCATCTCCACGACGGTCTGTGCCACGGGACCGCCCTCGAACACCTGCGCGGCTCCCCGCGCCAGGCTCGTGAGCCCCGATGCCACGGCGGCGAGCTGGTCGGCTCGGTCCTTGGGCAAGCCGCGCGAAGCCGCCAACAGCAGCCCGTCCGCGGACACGACCACGGCGTGGGCGGCACCGGGAACCCGGTGCACAAAGTCGGTGATGAGCCAAGCGAAGCTGCCTTGCTGTCCGGAGTTGCCCTTTTTCGGCGCACCCGGATGCGCTGAACCCGCGCGTGTCAACTTCTACTCCTTCGCCCCGTTGTGACGGGTGTCGTTGCCCGTCTCGTCGAACTGCTCACTCTGGGCCGACGTCTCCTTGAGCGCGTGGCGTCCGCTCTGGTAGCCACGCTGGAAGCTCTTCATGCGGTTGCGCGCCGCCTCGGCCGACCTGGCGACGGCACTGCGTCCCGGCTTCCCGGCCGTGGTGTCGGCGAACGCGTTCCCCTGGCTCGGGGAAATCGAACCCGGCACCAAGTATGCGTTGGGCACCCGCTTGGGAAGACCGGCAGGAGTGATCTCCGCGTGCTTCTCCTCCAGCAGCGCGTGGGCGGCTTCCCAACCGCTGTCGGAAGCGCTGTGCCAGCCCAGGTCCTTCGAGCTGCTCTGGGTCGCCTTCTCGGCGTCGCCGTTCACAGCGGCGCCCGCCGTCTCGCCGCTGTCGGAGTCGGAAACCGAACCGGGCTCGGCGCCCCACGCCTCACCGTCGGTGTCGACGTCGTCGTCGAACGGTTCCTCCTCGCTGAACCACCGCGACAGCACTGACTGGTAGATCGGCAGTCTCCTGGTGGGTACATCGTCCTCCAGTGCGCTCCCGTCGCCTCCGGCCGACGGAGCGTGGGACTCCGAACCCTCCCTCGGCACGTAGCGCGTTTCCTCGTTGGGCGACGCCTCCGCGTACGCCTCGGTGACAGGGCCGTCGTCGTCACCGTCCGGCGACTCGACCGGCCACTGCGGTTCTTCTGACTCGGCGGCCGGAACCGGCTGCGAGATCTCGGTGGGGGGTTCCGGTGTCGGCTCCGCCGGGGCCGGACTCATGAACGGTCCCGCCGCCTTGCCGGTGCCTCCGACGAGGTCGTCGAGGCTGATGGGCTGAGCCAGCGGGCGCAGACCGTTCTCCCCGTGCGGGACCGACGACGAGGGTTCCTCCTGCGGCTCCGGGGTCGAAGCCGCCCGCTCCTGCACGGACGGAGTCGGCGGGGGCGGTGGCGTGGAGGGCCGATCGGCATCCGACGACGGCTTGCGCGGCGCGGGAAGCGGCGGCACGGCGGACGTCGGGGTCGAAGCGTCCACACGCGACGGCAGGGACGTCTCGGCCCCGGTCTCCCGCGAAGCGACGGAAGACTTGGGCAGGGACGTCACCGTGGAGGGAGCCTCGGTGAGCAGGTCGCTGGGCACGACCACGCGGGCGATCACGCCACCGTCGATGTCCTCGTTCTCGCGCAACCGGACCTCGATGCCGTGGCGCTTCGCCAGTCGCGCCACCACGTACAGACCCATGCGCCGGGTCACCGACACGTCCAGGTCCGGCGGGTCGGCGAGGCGCTCGTTGGCCTCGGCGAGCTGCTGTTCGGACATACCGACACCACGGTCGGTGATCTGGATGGCGAGCGACGAACGTCGGGTGACCACGGCCCGAACACTGATCTTCGTGTCCGGTTCGGAGAAATAGGTCGCGTTGTCCAGCAGCTCCGCGAGCAGGTGCACGAGGTCGTGCACCGCCCGGCCCTGCACGGAGATCTCGGGAATGGTGCCGAGTTCCACACGGGCGTACTGCTCGATCTCCGAGACGGCGGCGCCGATGACGTCGGCGGCCGGCACCGGCTTGGACATCGTCTTGGTGAGTCCCGCGCCCGAGAGCACCAGCAGGCTCTCGCCGTTACGGCGCAACCGGGTCGCGAGGTGGTCGAGCTCGAACAGGCTCGCGAGCTGGTCCGGGTCCTGCTCGTCGGCCTCCAGCCGGTCGATGACCCCGAGCTGGCGTTCCACGAGCCGCTGGCTGCGACGCGAGAGGTTCACGAAGATGCCGTTGACGTTCTCGCGCAACAGCGCCTGTTCGGCCGCCAGCCGGATGGCTCGCTCGTGGACGACGTCGAACGACCGGGCGACTTCGCCGATCTCCTCACGCGTGTGCACGGGGACGGGCGTGACGGCGTCACGGGACGCCTCCATGGGGTTGGGGTCGGCGAGAATGCGCCGCACCGTCTCCGGCAGTCGGACGTAGGCGACTTCCAACGCGCTCGACCGCAGCGTGCGCAGCGGGCGGGTCAACGCCCTGGCGACCACCAGCGTCAGCGCCACGGTGGCGACCAGGGTGAGAGTCATGAGACCGAAGAAGAGCCACGCGGCCCGGCTGGCCTGGCTCGCCAGGGTCTCGGCGTGTGCGCGCAACTCGGCGAGGAGCTCGGTCTCGACCTCGCGCATCATGTCCACCGTGTCGCTGCCGTCGCTATAGAGCTGCCGCGAACTGATGTTCAGGCCGCCCTCCGAGTCGATGGAGGCGTAGGCGGTGGCGATGATCCGCGCGCGGTTGTCGACCGCGGCACCCGACACGGTGTCGGCGAAGTTCTGTTGCTCGTCGAGGGTGGCGTTGGCGTTGAAGTTGCCGATCGCGGCCTCGGCGCTCGCCTGGGACGCCATCGAGCGCGAAAGCAGGTCGGCGACGAAGGCGTGGTTACCCGCGGCGATCTGCAGGGTCGCGTTCTCTCGGGCGGTGTGTTCCTTCGCCTCGGTGACGGCCTGCGCCGTGGTGCCTCGACGCAGCAGCTCGCGGTCGGTCACGGACAGGTTCACCGTCCGGCCGAGGTTGACGAGCGGGTCGAGGATCGAGTTGTAGATGCTGAAGACGGTCAGCTCCGGGATGTTCGTGCTGTTGATCTTGGCACGAAGCGGATCGAGAGCGTCGAGTCGTTGAACGGCACGTTCGTAGACGCGCCGCAGTCCCTCGTCACCGAGGTCGCTCTCCGCGAGCAGTTCCCGCAGGCGCGCCACCTCGGCGTTCACCTTCGCCGTCTGGTCGCTGACGGTCTGGGTGTCGACCCAGTCGGACGACATGTCGATGGCCTGCAGCGTCCGCTCTCGCTGGAGCTCGTGAACAACGGTCGTGACCTGCTGTGCCACTTCCACCTGCGTGACGGTGTCGCCGTACTCCGAGGCGTCACTCAGCTCCGAAACCGCACGGAGGCTGCCGAAGGCCAACGCGGTCAGCAGCGGAATGATCAGTACGACGGCGAGCTTGTAACGCAGCGGCCAGTTGCTCAGTCTCCATCGGGACGTCGCGACCTCGGAACCCGCAGATTCGCCCGTATTCTGGCGCGCCGGGTTCTCCTGTCCCTCCTGGTTCTGGGTGCCGCCCTGGTCGGATCCCAGCCCATCCCCATCCGCGGTCTCAGTCTTGGGCACCGCTTTACCACCATCGTTGTCCGAGCCGGATTTCAAAGCCGGCGTCCTGGCCAAGCACTTGCTACTCTCCGCACACGCTTTCGCGACGCCCAGTCACTGTTGTCGTAACCAAGCAGCGGAAGCATGCCGGGAAGCCCCCAGATGGGTCAATCCTCGTTTGGGCTAACAGCGCACCGAAGTGTTCACAGCTTCCGGTCGGTCGACGTGATCGACCTGGGTTCAACCAAACAGTCATCTGCCTGTCACTACTTCGGTGCTCCGTAACCCCCAGTTGAGACACAGAATGTAGCGAAGCCACTCCAGAGACGTAAGCCTCCCGAGATGATCCGCCTTGGACTTCACTGAGCGTTTGCCCTTCAGAGAGCCACATCTGCGTCGCAAGACTAAACCCAGAGTTAATTAGACCACACGATGATCCGCCCGAACGAGTGGACCATAACCACCCATAGATTGCACGCCGGTACGCATTGTGAGTGGCGCAGTAAATCTCTACAGTAACCGTGGCTCACTGAGCGAGCGGGAGGGCATCGCGCTCAGTCAGCGGATCACCAAACTGGGTATGAACCTCACTGAGGAGTGGCTTTGCTTCGACACGGCACCACGACGAGAAAGAAGTCCAGACCACACCGTCTGGCCACAGCGGTGGTGACTGCGGGCCTTCTCGCTTCCGTCAGCGGCTGTGGGCTGCTGAGCGGGGAAGAGGACACAGCGGAGTCGCAGGGCGGTAACGGCTCCGTGGAGAAGTCCACCATCACGGTCGCCCATCTGCCCTCCATCGACGTCGCTCCGCTGTACATCGCGAAGAACGAAGGGTACTTCGAGGACGAAGGACTCAACGTCAAGATCGAACAGGTGGCCAGTGGCCAGGCCGCGACTCAGAAGATGATCGGCGGCGACGCCGACATCGTGCAGTCCAGTTACGTGCCATTCCTGCTCGCCCACAAGGGCAGCGGCGCCGACCTTAAGATCATCTCCGACGCGGTCTCCGCGGCGCCGGACACCTTCGTGCTCGTCGCGAAGAAGGGCGGCGACGTGAAGTCGATCGACGACCTCGAAGGCAAGAAGATCGCGGTGTCGGCGCTCAAGACCATCTCCGACACCATGGTGATGTCGGCGATGAAGACGAACGGCCTCGATTACCGGAGCGTCGAATTCGTCCAGATGTCGTTCCCCGACATCCCCTCGGCCGTCGCGAAGGGCCAGGTGGACGCGGGCCTGGTCATCGAGCCGTTCCTCACGATGGGCGCCGAGGAGTACGGCGTCACCCCGATCGCGGACGTGGCCACCGGTCCGACGAAGGACTTCCCGCTCGCCGGGTACGGAGCACTCGCCGACTTCGTCGAGAAGAACCCCAAGACGGTCGCCGCCTTCCAGCGGGCGATGGAACGCGCCACCGAGGACGCCCAGGACCGCGCGGTCATCGAGCCGGTCATTCAGGAGACCGCGGGCATCGACGCCACCACCGCGTCCCTGGTGAAACTGCCCAACTTCCACGCCTCTCTGGACGCTTCCCGCCTCCAGCGGGTTCCCGACCTGATGGTGGAATTCGGGCTGCTGGACGAGAAGCTCGACATCGCACCGATGATCGTCCAACCGAGCGCCACCTGACGTGAAACCTCTCGTACGCAACCTCGTCGGCCTGATCGCCTTCCTCGGCCTGTGGGAACTGGTGGTCAGGCTCGGCTTGGTTCAGGAAGAAGACGTCCCCCCGGCGACGGTCGTGCTGACCAGGATCGTGGACCTGTTGGGGCAGGAAGCCTTCCTGCGGGACATCATCGCCACGGTCCTGGCGTGGTTGATAGCACTGGGCATCGCCGCGGCGATCGGCATTCCGTTGGGACTCGTCCTCGGGAACTTCCCGCGGGTGCGGCTCGCCACCCGCGCGGTGGTGGAGTTCCTGCGGCCGATCCCCTCGGTGGCCCTGATCCCGCTCGTGCTGGTGTCGATCGGTGGGGGCCCGGAAGCGAAGATCACCCTCGCGGTGTACGCCGCGTTGTGGCCGATCCTCTACAACACCATCTACGCCTTCGACGAGATCGATCCGCTGCTCATCGACACCGCGCGTTCGTGCGGTGTGCCCAAGGCGGGCATCCTGGCCTCGGTGGCGTTGCCGCACGCGGCCCCGTTCGTGTTCACCGGCATTCGGATCTCGGCCTCGGTGGGGCTGATCGTCATCGTCAGCACGGAGTTCATCGCGGGATCGAACGTCGGCATAGGAAGCGTCATCCTGGAAGCCGCCTACGGTGCGGGCAGAACGGACATCGTGCTCGCGGGCACCGTGGTGGCCGGGCTCATCGGCTACCTCGCCAACGAAGGCCTGGAGAAGCTGAGCGGAAAGCTGTTCAAATGGCACAAGGCGACCACGGCGGAGGTGGCATGAGCGAGAATCACGGGGTCGCTCATGACCACCGACCGGGTGCGGGTGCCCCGCAGGACACCGCAGGTGGCATGGCCAAGACCGCTGGTGTCGCCAGGAATTTCCTGCTGAAGTGGTCGCTCGCCATCGGCCTCGTCGTGCTGTGGGAGCTGGCCACGCTGGCCGCGGAGAGCGCGTTCTTCCCAAGACCCACGGAGATCCTGGCCCAAGCGGTCGACGTCTGGTTCTCCGGCCCCGCCTCCCACCTCTTCCTCGCCGACACCGTGTTCGACGACGTGTTGCCCAGCCTGGGCAGGGTCTTCGGAAGCTGGGCGATCGCGGTGGTGCTCGGTGTCGCGTTGGGCACGGCGCTGGGCCGCTCGCAGACGGCGATGGACTACATCGGTCCGCTGCTGTCGTTCATGCGCGCGGTGCCGCCGCCCGCGTTGATCCCGGTGTTCCTGGTGTTGTTCGGCATCGACAACACCATGAAGGTCGTGACGATCGTCTTCGGCTCGATCTGGCCCATCATTCTGAACACCGTCGACGGAGTCCGCTCGGTGAATCCGTTGCAGCAGGAGACGGCCAGGGCGTTCCGCACACCGCGCCGCTACTGGGTCACGATGGTCGTGCTGCCCGCGGCCATGCCGAAGATCTTCGCGGGAATGCGACTGAGCCTGTCGCTCGCGCTGATCCTCATGGTGATCTCCGAAATGGTCGGTGTCACCAACGGGATCGGGTTCCAGCTGATCTTCGCGCAGCAGAGCTACGAGTTCCCGACGATGTGGACGTGGATCGTGCTGCTCGGGGTACTGGGTTACGGGCTCAACGCATTGTTGCTCGCCGTGGAACGCCGGGTGTTGTCCTGGCAGCCCACGCGGGGCGCCGCGGACGCCAAGACAACTGGAGTGTGACATGGCAACAATGCTGGAGGTGTCCGGTCTCTACCACCGCTACGGCGGTGGGGAGAACGCGCACCTCGCGGTGAACGACCTCACCTTCACCGTGGAGACCGGGCAACTCGCGTGCATCGTGGGGCCGTCCGGATGTGGCAAGTCGACGATGCTGCGCTGCATCTCGGGGCTGATCAAGCCGTCCGGCGGTGAGGTGTCGCTGCACGGGGACCGCGTGGACGGTGTCCCGAAGGACCTGGCCGTGGTGTTCCAGGACTACAGCCGGTCGCTGTTCCCGTGGCTGACGGTGCGGCAGAACGTGGAGTTCCCCCTGCGTTGGCACGGCATCGGCAAGGACGAACGCCGGGAACGGGCCCAGGAGGCCCTGGAGTGGGTGAACCTCCCCAACGTGGCCAACAAGTACCCGTGGCAGCTCTCCGGTGGTATGCAGCAGCGGGTGTCGATCGCCAGGGCCCTGGCGCGCAGGCCCGCCCTGCTGCTGATGGACGAGCCGTTCGCCTCGGTGGACGCGCAGACCCGCTTCGAGCTGGAGGACCTGCTGCGAAAGGTGCAGTCGGCTCACGGCAGCACCATCCTGCTGGTCACCCACGACATCGACGAGAGCGTCTACCTCGGTGACCGGGTGCTCGTGCTGTCGAAGTCGCCCGCCACGATCGTGGCCGACCTGACGGTGGACCTCCCCGCCGAACGCGACCAGATCACGACTCGGGAGTCCGCCGAGTTCGTGTCGCTGCGCGCGGAGGTGGCGAGGCTGCTGCAGAGCGGGGCCAAGACCCCCGCCGAGGTCGGCGGAAGTTAACCGGTCCGCGACGACGGCCGAAGGCCCTCACGGCGCTCCCCTCCGGGGCGATGCCGTGAGGGCCTTTCGGTTGTCGGGTCAGTCCCCGCGCGTGTGACGGCCCCGCTGCACCCCGCGCTGCAAGCTCGTCATACGCGCCCTGACCGCCTCGGGCGAACGATTGACGGGGGGCGGGCGTTCCCCACGGCGATCGACGAGACCGCGTCGGGGCGGGTGCGGCTTCGGCACGGTGTCGTCTTCGGACAGTGCCGAGGCGATCGTTCCGGGTACCACTGGCGTGGGTTCGGTCGGTTCGGAGTCGCCCTCGAAGTCCGGGCCGGGTTCCGGGTCCGCCGACTCGCTCGGCCACCGGACGTCCTCGGCCCTCGGAACGTCTCCCTGCTCGGGAAACCACCTGGACAGCACGGCCTGATAGGCCGGCAGCCGGTCGGTGGGGACCTCCTCCTCCAGCGCGAAGGCGGCCGGAACGTCGTCCTCCTCTTCCGGCGCGAAGGAAGCCGGGACGTCGTCCGGCGCCACGGGAGGCGGAACGTCGTCATCGTCCTGTGTGGGCCACGCCGGTTGCGCGCCCAGCTCCACCGTCGTCCGGCGTGGTGTCGGTTCGGGCTCGACCTCGGCGAACTCGTCCGGGAACGGAACGTCGTCGGGCCATTCGGCCGACAACGGCGGCACACCGGCGACCGGCTCGTCCGTCTCGATCGGCTCTTCCTCGTCCACCGAAGGAGCAAGATCGGGCGCCCGTACCGCGGCGGACGTCGTCGGCAAGGGCAGCTCGATGGCCTCGGGGGTGTCGGGTTCCACCAGCTCGGCGGGCACCAGCACGGTCGCCGTGAGCCCACGCAGCTCGCCCGCGGACAGGCTCACCTCGATGTTGTGCCGTCCCGCGAGCCTGCCCACGACGTAGAGCCCCATCCGGCGCGACACCTCGACGTCCACCCTGGGCGGGTCGGCCAGGCGCGCGTTCGCCCGTCTGATCTCCGTCTCGGGCATGCCCGCGCCGCGGTCGATGATCTCGATGCGCCACTGCTTGTCCCGCGTCACCGAACTGACCACCGACACCTGCTCGTGCTCCGGCGAGTAGGCCGTGGCGTTCTCGAACAACTCCGCGATCACGTGGATGAGGTCGGCGGCCGCCTCTCCGCGCACCGACAACATCGGCGGAGTCTCCACGGAAATACGCTGGTAGTGCTCCACCTCGGACAGCGCGGCACCGATGATCTCCGAGGCTGGCACCGATCCCGGCAACGGCCGTCCCGCGTCCTCCCCGGCCAGCACGAGCAGGTTCTCGCTGTTGCGGCGCATCCGCGTGGCCAGGTGGTCGAGTTCGTACAGTCCGCCGAGGATCTCCGGGTCCTGCTCGTGTTCCTCCATGCGGTCGAGTACGGCGAGCTGGCGCTCCACGAGGTCCTGGCTGCGCCGGGAGAGGTTGACGAACATCGAGTTGACGTTCTCCCGCAGCATGGCCTGTTCCCCGGCGAGCCTCACCGCCTCGCCGTGAACGGCGTCGAACGCCCTTGCGACCTCGCCCAGCTCGTCGCGCGTGTGGACGGGCACGGGCTCCACGGCGCGAGTGTAGGTGTGTTCGGGGGTCGGGTGTTCCTCGGTGAGGATGTCGTCCACCACCGCGGGCAGCCTGTTCTCGGCGACGTCGAGCGCGCTGCTGCGCAGTGCCTTCAACGGCCGCAGCAGCGACCGCGTGATCACCACCGCGAGGATCGCCGCGACCAACAGCGCACCCAGCACCACACCGGCGTCGGTGCCCGCCGAACGACGCGCGTCGGCCGCGAGCTGGTCGGAGCGTTCCTGCAACTCCACCAGCAGCGCTTCCTGGACGTCCTTGACCAGGTTCACGGTGTAGGTGGAGGCACGATCCCACTCGTCGGCCGACAGCCCGTCGAGGGTCCCGCCGTTCTCCGCTCGGGTCAGCACCGACTCGACGATCCCGTTTCCGAGATCGACCACGAGCCCGATCACCGTGTCCGTGTACATGCGTTGCTGCTGCGGTGTCGCGAAGTTCATGAAGTCGTCCTTCGCGGCGTTCAGCTCCGCTTCCGTGGACAGCAACGCGCGTTCGGTGTTTTCGGACAAACTGCCCCGCGCCAGTGCCTGGGCCACCACGGCCCGCCTGACCGACATTTGGTCCTTCACCCGCGCCAGCGCGTTGGCCGCGAGGCGGGTTCCGGCCAGACCGGGGTCGGCGGAGTTCGAGACGAAGACCTCCCCCACGCCGAGCACGCCCGAGATCAGCTCGCTGTACGACCGCAGGACCGCCTCCGACGGCAGGGCGGTGTTCTCCCCCGCGTACCGCAGGCCCGTGAGCATGTCGAGCTCGTGGTCGATCCGCTCGAAGGCGGAGATCGATTCGGGCGAGAGCGCGTGCTTCGATCCGGCCAGTGCCTGGTCGAACTCCCCGACGGCGGAGTCGACCTTCGCACGCTGCTCCTTGAGTTCGCCGAGCGAGCCCTTCCGGCCACCGGCCACGTAGCGCACGGTGAGATCGCGTTCTCGCTGAAGGTGGTGCACCACCTCGGCGATGGTGGTCTCCACCCTGATGCGCTCGGCACTCTCGCTGAACTTCGCCGCCCTGTCGAGGTCATCGGTCGCTCGCAGCACGACGAGCACGAGCACCGCCACCGACGGGATGAGCAGCATGGCCAGCAGCTTGGTGCGCAGCCGCCAATTTCGAACCCGCCACCGACCTCCCGCGCGTTCACCAATCGCCGCGCCGTCCTTGGCAGGACGTTCACTGCGAGGAGTCACCTGGGCTTCCTTCGGTCGTCCGCAGCCGGGCGGTCCGCTATCGAAATCGCAGTGGAGGGTAACGGCCCCCTGCCACATTCGAAGTGACACCCGTGGCCGGAGAAGGGTTGCCGACGCATGGTATTGCGTTGATCACCTTAAGCTCCACCCATTGTCGGGATTTCACCCTGTGATCTTGGAGGCGGCCGGTGCGAACTCACAGGCGTGCGCTTTTTGTCCTCGCTGTCGTTTTACTACTCGGTTCCTGCTCGGTGTTCACCGAATCGGAGGAACCCACCACGCCTCCCCCGGAAAAGGAACGACTCGTGGTCGGCGTGGGCAACGCGGTGGAGACGGCGCCGCTTCGGCTGGGCGTGTCCGAGGGCCTGTTCCGACGCGGCGGCCTCGACGTGGAGCTGACGGAACTCACCGAAGACGACGACCCCCTGGCGATGCTGGCGAAGGAGGAGGTGGACGTGGTCTTCGCCGACGACGTCACGCTGTTCCGGGCCGCCGCCGAGGGCACGGAGCTCAGCCTCCAGGGCGAGGCCTACGTCGCGGGCACGGGCTCGATGGCGCTCGTGACGCTTCCCGACTCCGCCTACACCGATCCCGGCAAACTGCCCGCGCCCCGAATCGCGGTCCCCGCCCGCGACGGCCTCGGGACATTGACGGCCCGTTCCGCTCTCAAAGCGGCGGGCGTCGACCCGAACAAGATCACTTTCCAGGTCATTCCGTTCGACGGGATGGTGGAGGCATTGCGCTCGGGTCAGGTCGACGCCGCATGGATGGTGGAGCCCTACCTCACCACCGCGCAGATGGAACACGGGGCGCGCGTGCTAGCCGACTGCGCTCACGGCGCCACGGAGAGTTTTCCGATGTCGGCATACGCGACCACCGAGCAATTCAACGAGGCGAATCCGCGGACACTCGCGTTGTTCCGAGAGTTGTTGGCGAAGACCCAGCAGAAAGGTTCCGACAGAGGGGCCGTGCGCAGGGCGCTGCCCGAGATCGCCGACCTCGACGACGTCACGGCCTCGCTGGTGTCGCTGGGCTCCTACCCGCAAGCGGTCCATGTCGAACGCCTCCAACGTGTCGCCGACCTCATGCAGGGCGCCGGGCTGCTCTCCGAACGCCTCGATGCGGCATCGCTGGTGCCGAAAGGGGAACTCCCCTGACCTCGGACACGTATAAAGGAGGGCGTGACTGATGGCCCCCTGATCGTCCAGTCGGACAAGACGGTGCTGCTCGAGGTCGACCACGACCTCGCGGAGGACGCCCGCATCGCGATCGCGCCGTTCGCCGAGCTCGAACGCGCCCCCGAGCACGTCCACACGTACCGGATCACGCCGCTGGCGCTGTGGAACGCCCGTGCCGCCGGGCACGACGCCGAACAAGTGGTGGACGCCCTCACCACGTACTCGCGGTTCCCCGTGCCACAGCCCCTGCTGATCGACGTCGTCGACACGATGGGTCGGTTCGGCAGGCTCCAGATCCACAACCACCCCGCGCACGGCCTCGTGATGACCACCACCGACCGCGCCGTGCTCGAAGAGGTGCTGCGGAACAAGAAGATCAGCCCGATGCTCGGCACGCGCATCGACGACGACACCGTGGTGGTGCATCCGTCGGAACGGGGTCGGCTCAAGCAGGCGCTGTTGAAGGTGGGCTGGCCCGCCGAGGACCTCGCCGGCTACGTCGACGGCGAGTCGCACCCGATGTCGCTTCGGGAGGACGGCTGGGCGCTGCGCGACTACCAGCGGCAGGCCGCCGAGGCGTTCTGGTCGGGCGGCTCGGGCGTCGTCGTGCTTCCCTGCGGAGCGGGCAAGACGTTGGTCGGCGCGGCGGCCATGGCACGGGCCCGGGCCACGACCCTCATCCTCGTCACCAACACCGTCGCGGGCAGGCAGTGGAAGCGTGAACTCGTCGAGCGCACCTCGCTCACCGAGGACGAGATCGGCGAGTACTCCGGGGAGAAGAAGGAGATCCGCCCGGTCACCATCGCCACGTACCAGGTCATCACCCGCAAGACCAAGGGCGAGTACAAACACCTGGAACTGTTCGACTCCCGCGACTGGGGACTGGTCATCTACGACGAAGTGCACCTGCTGCCCGCCCCCGTGTTCCGCATGACCGCCGACCTGCAGTCCCGGCGCCGACTCGGCCTCACCGCGACGCTCGTGCGCGAGGACGGCCGCGAAGGTGACGTGTTCTCCCTCATCGGCCCCAAGCGTTACGACGTCCCGTGGCGGGACATCGAGGCTCAGGGCTGGATCGCGCCCGCCGAGTGCATCGAGGTTCGAGTCACGCTCACCGACGCCGAACGCCTCGCCTACGCCACCGCCGAGAGCGAGGAACGCTACCGCCTGGCCTCCACCGCGCACACCAAAACCGGCGTCATCGCCTCGATCGTCGAGAAACACGCCGGGGAGCCCACGCTGGTCATCGGCGCCTACCTCGACCAGCTGGAGGAACTCGGCGCCGAGCTGAACGCGCCCGTGGTGCAGGGATCGACGAGGAACAAGGAGCGCGAGGCGCTGTTCGACGCCTTCCGGCGAGGCGAGATCGACAAGCTGGTGGTGTCGAAGGTCGCCAACTTCTCCATCGACCTGCCCGAGGCGTCGGTGGCCATTCAGGTGTCGGGCACCTTCGGTTCCCGCCAGGAGGAAGCACAGCGGCTCGGCAGGCTGCTCCGCCCCAAGGGCGACGGACGGCAGGCGCACTTCTACTCCGTCGTGGCCCGCGACACCGTCGACACCGAGTACGCCGCCCACCGACAGCGTTTCCTCGCCGAACAGGGGTACGCCTACCGCATCGTCGACGCCGACGACCTGCTGCGGCCACTGTGACGTAGTGGGGGAGCGTCCCGGAAGGAGCGAGGCATTCCGATTCCCGACAGCGAGATCCGCATCGGCACGTCGGGCTGGGCGTATCCCGGCTGGCGGGGAGAGTTCTACCCGCGTGGGCTGCCCCGGCACCGGGAACTGGAGTACCTCTCGCGCCGGGTGAACACCGTCGAGATCAACGGCTCGTTCTACTCGCTTCAGCGGCCCGAACGGTACCTGCGGTGGCGGGACCGCACACCGGACGACTTCCGGTTCACCGTCAAGGGAAGCCGGTTCATCACGCACATGCTGCGGCTGCGCGGGGTGGAGACGGCGCTCGCGAACTTCCTCGCCTCGGGCGTGCTTGCACTGGAGGCGAAGCTCGGGCCGATCCTCTGGCAACTGCCGCCCCGGCAGGCCTTCGAGCCCGACCGGCTGAGCGCGTTCTTCGACCTGCTGCCCCGCACCACCCACGACGCCGCCGCGCTCGCGCGTCACCACGACGACAAGGTGACCTTCCCACCCCACACCGACGTGTCCGCCGACCGGCGACTACGCCACGCCCTCGAAGTACGGCACCCCAGTTTCACCGACCCGCGGTTCCCCGAACTCCTGCGGGCTCACGACATCGCGCTCGTCGTCGCCGACACCGCGGGAATGTGGCCCTACCTGGAGGACGTGACGTCCGACCTCGTCTACGTCCGGCTCCACGGCGACGTCGAGCTCTACGCCAGCGGGTACGGCGACGAGACCCTCACGGCCTGGGCCACGAAGATCGAGCGGTGGCGTTCGGCGGGCCTCGACGTCTACGTCTACTTCGACAACGACATCAAGGTGAAAGCGCCCGGCGACGCGATGGCGCTGGCCGCCAAACTCGGCCTGCGCCCCGCGTCGCCGGGCGAGTAAGGATCAGGCGCTCGCCGTCTGCTTGGAGTGCTTGCCCTCCGCGATCTCTTCCACCAGCTTCGAGCAAAACGCGGGCAAATCGTCGGGCTTGCGGCTCGACACCAGGCCGTTGTCCACGACGACCTCCTCGTCGACCCACTCCGCGCCCGCGTTGCGCAAGTCCGTCCGCAGGCTCGGCCACGACGTGAGGCGGCGACCGCGCACGACGTCGGCCTCGATCAACGTCCACGGCCCATGACAGATCACCGCGACCGGCTTCTGCCGGGTGAAGAACTCACGGACGAAGCTCACGGCGTCCGCGTCGGTGCGCAAGAGGTCGGGATTGGCGACCCCACCCGGAAGCACGAGCCCGTCGTAGTCGTCCACCGACGCCTCGGCGACGGTCTTGTCGACCGAGAAGGTGTCGCCCTTGTCGAGGTGGTTGAACGCCTGGACGTCCCCGGACTTCGTGGAGATCAGCTCGGGCCTGCCACCGGCGTTCTCGACCGCCTTCCAGGGCTCGGTCAGTTCGACCTGCTCCGTTCCCTCGGGCGCCACCAGGAACGCGACTCGACGGCCGGTGAGTGTGTCCGCCACGCTCATCACTCCTTCCAAAGGGGTACACCCTCGGGCTACCCGCCCAAACGGGCGAACGAAACGAGACCCCACTCACCGACGTGTCCGCAGGTTATGCACGCGTGTCCGCAGGTTGTGCACGCGTGTCCGCACTTCTCGTACGCGATTACGGCCTCGCGCCACCCGCGCACCGCGACAGGTCCACCGTCACCCGCTCACCGCGCGCGACGGTCACCTCCTTCTCCTGCCACGCGTTGCCCCGCGCGCGCTCACAGCGCACCGTCCAGCTCTCGGTGATCGTGCCGCCGTCCCTGGCGGGCCGCACCGACGGGTTGACGCTCCACTCGACCGTGCCGCCCGGCGCGGTCAGGGTCGAGGTCAACTCGCTTCGGAACGGAATCGGCTCGCCGACCTCGCCGTTGGCCCCCTGCACGGGCGCCGTGTACTGGGTGAACGCCTTCTCCACCGTGAGTTTCGCGCCCCGCGGGGCCGCCACCTCCAACACGGCGTGGTAGTCGCGGTTCGCCGCCACCTCGAACTGCCTCAGCAACGCCTCCCGCACCCCACCGTCGGCGTGCTCCTGCGTGCCGATCCCCAGGTACTGGTCGATCACCGCCTCCTGGTAGCCGACGTGGAAGTTCTCGCCCTCCAGCTCGAACTCGAACCCGAACCCGCCCGTGGTGAAGTAGCTCCACTCACCGGTGGAACCGCTGGTGTCGTACAGCTGGTACGACGGGATGCTCCGGTAACCGGTGGCTTCCGCCAAGGCGTCGCCGATCCGCGAGTACAACTCCTCGTCGGCGGTGAGCGGGGTGTCGGACTGCTGCGGCGGACGCAGCACCAGGCCACCGTAGTTGTGGACACTCTGCAACGACGTCACCTGGTGGGTCGAGACCAGGTCCCGGATGTTGCGCACCTCCGGTTCGGAGAACGGCGCCGCGCCCCGGTAGGTCCCGCTCTCGGGATTGGCACTCGCGCCGAGCCCGCCCCAGTTGCCGCCGTAGTTGCGGTTGAGGTCGACTCCCAGGCTGCCGTTGTCGGCGTCGGCGCACTCGCCGGGCGTCACGTCGTCACTGCCGTCGACGAGTCGGCAGTTCTTCCGCTTGTACTCGTGCAGGTAGCTGCGCGAGATGTCGAACCCGTCGACGTTGACGATCGGCACCACGATGATGCGGGCACGCTCCAGCAGGTCGGTTACGCGCGCGTCCTCACCGTCGTTCCGGACGAGGTCGATGGCGAACTCCATGACCACCTCGGCCGTGGGCCACTCCCGTGCGTGGTGGGTTCCCACGAGGAGGAAGACGGGCCTTCCGTCGTCGGTCGCGACGTCGTGGGCGATCTCCAGGCCCCGGACCTCCTTGCCGAGCAACGACTTGTGCGGCAACGTGATCGGCTTGACGAGGTCGGGACGCTCCTCCGCCAGGGCCGCCATGTCGGTGCCGTAGTCGGCGTAGGTGCGGTAGGTGTTGCGACCGCTCGGCAGCGGCGACGCCGCCAGGGTGCGTGCTTTCTCGGTGTCCTCCGCGAGCACCGCACGGGTGTGTGCCGCCAGGTCGGGGATGACGACGTCGTAGTCGAAACCCGCCGCTTCGAGTCGTCGACGATCGGCGGAATCGTGTGCGTAGACCTCCAGATAGCCCGACCCCGCGACCGGGGCGATGTCGACCCCGGTGGCGACGAGCCGGTCGACCTCGGCTTTCGTCGGCGTGGGAACCCGGAGCAGCGACACCACGTCGGCGCTACCGGTGTCGTCGGGGTGGGGCTGCGCCGAGGCGGCGTACGCCGGCGCCGTGGTAAGCACCGTGGCGGCCAGTCCGGCCACCACGGCGGTCACGGTGCCACGACGGGGCGAGGTGGAAAGTCTTCCCATGTCAACCTCCCGGTAGGGATTTCGACACGGAAAGTAATCATCCCCTTAGCCAGGTGAAAGATCCGGAAGAGTGGACGATCTTGGCGAAAGGAGTAGCGGGGCGTCGGAAGTGCCGACATCCGTACGCGAGCTGCGGACACGCGTGCACAAGGTGCGGACACGAGTACGGGAACTGCGGACACGCGTGCACAGACTGCGGACACGAAAAGGCCCGGCTCCCTTTTCGGGGGCCGGGCCTTTTCGGGCCTATGGGGCTGGAATCACATCATGCCTTCCATGCCACCCATGCCGCCGGCGGCGTCACCGGCCTTCTCCTTCTCCGGCTTGTCCGCGACCACGGCCTCCGTGGTCAGGAACAGCGCGGCGATGGAGGCGGCGTTCTGCAGGGCGGAACGGGTCACCTTGGCCGGGTCGATGACGCCCGCGGCCACCAGGTCCTCGTACTCGCCGGTGGCGGCGTTCAGGCCGTGACCCTGCGGCAGGGTCTTGACCTTCTCCACCACGACGCCGCCCTCGAGACCGCTGTTGACGGCGATCTGCTTGAGCGGGCCCTCGACGGCCACCTTGACGATGTTGGCGCCGGTCGCCTCGTCACCCTCAAGCTTGAGGCTCTCGAAGGCGGTCTTGGACGCCTGGAGCAGGGCCACGCCACCACCGGCGACGATGCCCTCCTCGACGGCGGCCTTGGCGTTGCGCACCGCGTCCTCGATGCGGTGCTTGCGCTCCTTCAGCTCCACCTCGGTGGCGGCACCGGCCTTGATGACCGCGACACCACCGGCCAGCTTGGCCAGCCGCTCCTGCAGCTTCTCCCGGTCGTAGTCGGAGTCGCTGTTTTCGATCTCGGCACGGATCTGGTTGACACGGCCCTGGATCTGGTCCGCGTCGCCCGCGCCCTCGACGATGGTCGTCTCGTCCTTGGTGACGACGACCTTGCGGGCCTTGCCGAGCAGGGAGAGGTCGGCGTTCTCCAGCTTGAGGCCGACGTCCTCGCTGATGACCTGGCCGCCCGTGAGGATGGCCATGTCCTGCAGCATCGCCTTGCGACGGTCACCGAAGCCCGGAGCCTTGACGGCGACGGACTTGAAGGTGCCGCGGATCTTGTTGACGACCAGGGTGGCCAGAGCCTCGCCCTCGACGTCCTCGGCGATGATCAGCAGCGGCTTGCCCGCCTGCATGACCTTCTCCAGCACCGGGAGCAGGTCCTTGACGTTCGAGATCTTGGAGCCGTACAGCAGGATGTACGGGTCCTCCAGGACGGCTTCCTGCCGCTCGGCGTCGGTGGCGAAGTAGCCCGAGATGTAGCCCTTGTCGAAGCGCATACCCTCGGTGAGCTCCAGCTCCAGACCGAAGGTGTTGGACTCCTCGACGGTGACGACGCCTTCCTTGCCGACCTTGTCCAGCGCCTCGGCGATCAGCTCACCGATGGTCTTGTCGGCGGCGGAGATCGACGCGGTAGCAGCGATCTGCTCCTTGGTCTCGACCTCCTTGGCCATCTTGTGCAGCTGCTCGGTGACAGCCTCGACGGCCTGCTCGATACCACGCTTCAGAGCGATCGGGTCGGCGCCGGCGGCGACGTTGCGCAGACCCTCCTTGACGAGAGCCTGGGCGAGCACCGTGGCGGTGGTGGTGCCGTCACCCGCGACGTCGTCGGTCTTCTTGGCGACTTCCTTGACGAGTTCGGCCCCGATCTTCTCCCACGGGTCCTCGAGCTCGATCTCCTTCGCGATCGAGACACCGTCGTTGGTGATCGTCGGCGCGCCCCACTTCTTCTCGAGCACGACGTTGCGGCCACGGGGGCCGAGCGTCACCTTGACGGCCTCGGCGAGGGTGTTCAGACCGCGCTCAAGACCGCGGCGGGCGTCCTCATCGAACGCAATCAGTTTGGCCATTGCGGTGTGGTCCTCCGGTAGTCAGGACACGTCCTCGGCCAGGCTCGGTGCCCGCGACGGACGACCAGTTCGGTATCGCCGAACATGGCCTCACCGTCCCGACCTTCAGGCGGTGGTCGGCGACCGACCGCCTAGCACTCGACGGCGCCGAGTGCCAATTCCGTGTTTAGCACTCTCGGGGTGCGAGTGCAAGCAAGGGGGTACCCCGCCGCCCGTTCTCCCAGTGGTGCACACTCCGGCGATTTAGCTCACTTTGCGACGTCCGTCATCCCCACTCGTTTCACGCCCCACTTAAGTTAGCCTCACCTATCTTGAAAATTCGATCTTTGTGGGGAGCAAGCATGCGTGGAGGTCGTCACCGCCGTGGGGCGTTCGCGGTCCTGTTGGCCGGCCTCGTCGGCCTGCTGGCCGCCTGTGGTGGGGAGACCGACACCGGTGCCGCCGGCGGCGAGGGGTCCCTCACCGTCGAGCACGCCCAGGGCTCCACCTCGCTGGAGGGCACGCCCGAACGGATCGTCGTCTTCGACCTCGGCGTGCTCGAAACCCTCGACGACCTCGGAGTCGAGGGCATCGTCGGGGTTCCCGAGGTCGCGAACCTGCCCGAGCACCTCGGCGAGTACGCCTCCGACGACTACACCAAGGTCGGCAGCCTCAAGGAGCCCGACTTCGAGCAGGTCAACGCCCTCGAACCCGACCTCATCATCGTCGCGGCACGCTCGGCTCCCGCCTATGGCGAGCTGTCCGAGATCGCCCCCACCGTCGACCTCAGCGTCGACACGACGAACTTCCTGGCCAGCGCCACCGAACGCATCGAGACGCTCGGCGAGTTGTTCGGCAAGGAGGACGCGGTGCGCGACCGCCTGGACGCGCTGGCCGCGAAGGCGGAGGAGGTCGCCTCCTCCGGTGCCGGCGACAGGACCGGTCTGGTCGTCCTGACCACCGGCGGCAAGCTGAGCGCCTACGGCCCCGGCTCCCGGTTCGGCATCGTCTACGACAACCTCGGGGTGAAGCCCGCCGTCGAGGGCTTGTCGGCCGACACCCACGGCGACGCCATCTCCTCGGAGTTCATCGCCGAGGCGAACCCCGACCTGCTGTTCGTGATCGACCGCGACTCCGCCATCGGCGAGGCCGGCGAGTCGGCGAAGCAGGTTCTGGACAACGCGCTCGTGAACGGCACCACCGCCGCCGAGCAGGGCGGCATCGTCTACCTCGACCCCACCCAGTGGTACCTGACGTCCAACGGCCTGCCCTCGCTGGAGGCCATGGTGACGGCCGTCGGGGACAGCGTGGCGTGAGCTCGTCCGCAACCCGGTCGCCGCGGCGGGCCCGGCGGGGGACCCCGGTCCGCCGCGGCCACGTCGCACTCGCGGTGGTACTGCTCGCCGCGGCGTCGTTCGGCTCGCTGTTCGTGGGTGTCACGGAGTTGACGCCCGCCGGGCTGCTCTCGGGCGACGAACACCAGCTCATGGTGCTGCGGGAGTCCCGGCTGCCCCGGTTGCTGGCGATCCTGCTGGCCGGTTCCACGCTGAGCGTCGCCGGTCTGGTGATGATGAGCCTCACCCGAAACCGCTTCGTCACGCCGTCGACGGCGGGCACGGCGGAGTCGGCGTCGTTGGGCGTGCTCGTGGCCACCGTGTTCTTCGGCGCCCAGGCCGTCGGCGTGAAGATGGCGGTGGCGACGGTGTTCGCCCTGCTCGGCACCGGCGTCTTCCTCGCCCTGCTGCGGCGCCTGACGTTCGCCGACATCATCGTGGTGCCGCTGGTGGGCATCATGTTCGGCGGCGTGGTCTCGGCACTCACCACGTTCTTCGCCTACCGGGCCGACCTGTTGCAGACCTTGTCGGCCTGGACCAGCGGGGAGTTCTCCGGGGTCCTCAAAGGTCGCTACGAGCTGCTGTGGATCACCGCCGCCGCGGCGCTGATCGGCTACCTGTTCGCCGACCGGTTCACCCTCGCCGGACTCGGCCGTGACTTCGCCGTCAACCTCGGGGTCCACTACGACCGCGTGGTGACCACCGGTCTCGTGCTGATCTCCGTGATCACCGCCGTCGTCGTGGTGACGGTGGGCAACATCCCGTTCCTCGGCCTCGTGGTGCCCAACCTCGTCACGCTCCTGCTCGGCGACAACCTGCGCCGGGTCCTTCCGGTGACGGCGTTGGCCGGGGCGTTCTTCGTGCTCTGCTGCGACGTGGTGGGCCGCACGATCCGCTACCCGTACGAGATCCCCGTCGAGACGATCGCAGGGGTCGTCGGCGGAGGTCTGTTCCTCTACCTCGTGCTGCGGGCCCGGCGGAGGCCCGCATGACCGGCGTTCGCAGTCTCGGCGAGCGGAAACGGCAGCACCGCGTCCTGGCCGTCCTCGCGGCGGTCACCGTCACGGGTGCCGTGGCCTTCTGCGTCGTCGGGCTCACCGGCAACCTGGAGTACGCGCTGGGCATCCGGCTGCGCAAGGTCGTGGCGATGGCCGTGGTCGGCGTCGCGATCGGCTACTCCAGCGTGTTGTTCCAGACGATCACGAACAACCGCGTCCTCACCCCGCAGATCATGGGGTTCGACTCGTTGTTCGTGCTGATCCAGACGCTCGTCGTGTACTTCGCCGGCGCGATCGCGCTCAGCAGCGCCGACCCGCACGTGCTCTTCGCCGTCCAGGCGGGCGTGATGGTCGCGTTCGCGTTCGCGCTGCACCGCTGGCTGTTCGACCGCGACAGCCGTGACCTCTACCTGCTCGTGCTCGTCGGCGTCATCTTCGGCACGCTGTTCTCCAGCCTGTCGTCGCTGGCGTCCAGGCTGATCAACCCCAACGACTTCGTCACGCTGCAGGACAGCCTCTTCGCGAGCTTCAACTCCGTGGACGAGACCTTGCTGTGGTTCTCGGCCGTCCTGCTCGTGGCGCTCTGCGGGGTGGGCACGTCCCTGTTCCGCAAGCTCGACGTCGTGGCGCTCGGCAGGGACACGGCCGTGGGGCTGGGGGTCGACCACCGGTCGGTGGTCAACCGCAGCCTGGTCCTCGTCGCGATCCTCGTCTCGGTGTCCACGGCGCTCGTCGGCCCCGTCACCTTCCTCGGCGTGCTCGTGGCCAACCTGGCCCGGCAACTGACCCGCACGTTCCGGCACTCCGTCGTCGTGCCCGCCGCGTCCTTGCTCGCGGTCGCCGCGCTGACGGTGGGACAGCTCGTGCTGGAACGGGTGCTCGGCACGGATACCGCGCTCAGCGTGATCGTCAACTTCGGGGGCGGTCTGTACTTCATCGCCCTGCTCGTCCGGGAGTCCACACGATGATCGAGATCAACGGAGTCACCAAGCGCTACGGCGGGACGACGGTCGTCGACGACGTCTCACTGTCCATCCCGGCCGGTGGGATCACGTCGGTGATCGGCTCCAACGGGGCGGGCAAGTCGACGCTGCTGTCGATGATGAGTCGCCTGCTCGAACCCGACGCGGGGTCGATCACCGTGGACGGCATGGACGTCACCACGACCCGCACCGAGGACCTCGCGAAGCGGCTCGCCGTGCTCCGGCAGGAGAACCACACCGCCGTGCGGCTCACCGTCCGGGAGTTGGTCTCGTTCGGACGGTTCCCCCACTCGGGCGGCCGCCTGTCGAGGGCCGACCACGAGATCGTCGACGACGCGGTGTCCTACTTCGAGCTCACGGAGTTCGCCGACCGCCCGCTCGACACGCTCTCGGGCGGACAACGACAGCGCGCCCACATCGCGATGGTGCTGTGCCAGAGCACCGACTACGTGCTGCTGGACGAGCCCCTCAACAACCTCGACATGCGGCACTCGGTGCAGATCATGCACCGGCTCCGCCGCATGGCCGACGACTACGGCAAGACCGTCGTCATGGTGGTCCACGACATCAACTTCGCGGCGCGGTACTCCGACCGGATCGTCGCCATGCGAAACGGCGCGCTGGTGGCTCACGGCACCGTCGCCGAGGTCATGGACCCCGACGTGCTGCGCGCGGTGTTCGACCTGGACATCACCGTGCACGACCTCGGCGGACACCGCGTGGGGGACTTCTACGGCTGACGGACCTCAGCCGCCCGGAACGATCGGGATGCTCGTCGGCGGCAGGTTGCCGTTCGGGGAGCCGGTGTCTCCCGACGGATACTCCCCGGTGGGGACGTTGCCTCCCGGCCCGATGGGAACGGACGGGATCGGCGAGCCCCCGCTGGGCGCCACGGGGTCCGTGTTCTGATTGCCGCCGTCCTTGTCGTCACCGGAGGTCAGCAGGACCACCACCAGGACCCCCACCCCGATGAGGGCCACGGCCGACAGAGCCCACACCCACCACGGCAGCGAGCTCTTCGACGGGCCGGAACCGTACTGCTGCGGCCCCTGTTGGTAACCGCCCGGCCCCTGCGGCATGGGCGACCCCTGGGGTGGTGTGCCGTAGGGCGAGGCCATCGGCGCCTGGTACTGCGGAGGGCCCGGCACCGGGCCCGTCCCGAAGCCCTGTTGAGGGCCCGGATTCGACATCGGTGGCTGCTGTCCCGGATATCCCGTCATGTGTGACTGCTCCCGTGGAGCCTGTTGCGGTGTGGCTGCGAACTGACCGGGAACGGGCCGCTGTCCTTGCGACGACGCGGGCCCACCCGGCTGGGTACCGAACGGCTGTACCGGTGCCCCTTCCCCGACTCGACCGTGTCCTTGTCGTGGGTCTCCCTTCGCCGCACCGGACTCGAGGGCCTTCCTCGCGGCCGCCACCAACTCGACGCAGTTGGCGTACCGATCCTCGGCCGACTTGGCCATCCCCTTGCGCACCACCGCGTCGATGGCGGGAGGTAGCGAGGGGACGAGCTGGGACACGGAGGGCACCTCGCCGCTCAGGTGCCCCTTGATCACCGTCTGCACGTCGCCCTTGAACGGGGGCTGTCCCGTCAGGCAGGCGAACAACATACAGGCGAGCGCGTACTGGTCGGTGCGGCCGTCCAGCGGCTCGCCGCGCAGGTGTTCGGGCGCCGCGTACGTCGGCGACCCCAGGAAGTCACCGCTGCGGGTGCGGTGCCCCGTCGTGCCTCGACGAGTCAGACCGAAGTCGGCGATGTAGACGTGTTCCCGCGCCGACTCGCGGCTGGTGACGAGAACGTTCGCCGGCTTCACGTCGAGGTGGACGAGGCCGCGCTCGTGCAACGTGTCGAGGGCGTCGGCGACCTGATCGAGCAAGCCGAGGGCCCGTTCGGGCTGCATCGGGTTGCCCGAGATGAGGCTCGCCAGATCGGAGCCGTCGACGAGCCGCATCGCGATGTAGAGCATCCCGTCGATCTCGCCGAAGTCGTACAGCGGCACGATGTTGGCGTGATCGATCGCCGACGTGTTGCGTGCCTCGTCGACGAATCTCTCGCGGAATTCGGCATCGGCACCCAGGTGCTCACCGATCACCTTCAGGGCCACCTTGCGTCCCAAACGCACATCGGTGGCCCTGTACATCACGCTCATGCCACCTCGGCCGAGCACACCGTCGATGCGGTAGTTGCCCAGCCGCCGACCTGTCAGGTCGGCCGACTCCTCGCCTGCCACAGAGCGCAGCCTAACGCCTGCATATCGGCCCCGGTGTCCGTGTCCGCGTCACGTGACCGTCTCCTCCCGGAACCGAATCACGAGCGTTACGAGACCTTACGGACGTCCGCGGCCTGACTACGGCCATCGCGCCCGGCCGTGATCTCGAACTCCACCCGGTCGCCTTCGTCCAGGGTCCGGAACCCTTCCGCCTGGATGGCGGAGTAATGTACGAAGACGTCGGGGCCGTCGGGAGACTCGATGAACCCGTAACCCTTTTCCGCGTTGAACCACTTGACCGTGCCGACAGCCACGGTGTCCTCCTCGTGCCAAACCAAACGCGGACAGCCGGTGTCTGCCGCGCTCCAAGCGACGATCACGCTACCCGAAGAACGCGCGGGAGCAATGGTCAATTAGCGGGAAATACGCGGCGTGAACGGTGCCCCACCCCGCTGCGGGCCCTCCCCCTACGTCCGAGGCCTGGTCTGTACCAGCACGGTTCCCGGCCCCGCCACGTCGAGAGCCAGCCCCGTACCGGTCTTGATCGACTGCGGTTCCGCCGGGTCGAGCGCCCGCAGCCTCACCTGCACGGTGTCGGGGAAAGCCAGGACGAACAGCGGGTTCACTGTTACCACCTCCCCCGCCTTCAGCGACAGGGCGTCGACGGGGCCCCGGCAGGCGAACACCAGCGGTCCGGTTCCACTGTAGTGCTTCAAGAACCCGGAATCGCCGCCGAAGAGCGTCTGGTGCGCGGGCCACGGGTGGTCGTGACGTACGGTGGCGGGCCTGGCCAACACCGCGTCGGAAG
The DNA here is from genome assembly GCF_000243395.2 of Saccharomonospora glauca K62. NCBI lineage: Bacteria > Bacillati > Actinomycetota > Actinomycetes > Pseudonocardiales > Pseudonocardiaceae > Saccharomonospora > Saccharomonospora glauca. Next base: position 3,979,789 of record NZ_CM001484.1, read on the forward strand.
CCACCGACCAGCCGAGCTGCCCGCTCAGTTCCAGCGGGTACGCATCCCCCGGATGCCGGGGGGCGAGGTCGATCCAGCCTCCCTGGGCGGGGGCCGTGAAGATCGCGGGGCCGCGTCCCTTGCCCTTCCTGGACCGTGTGACCCCGAAACTGTGCGCGAGCACGGTGTCGGGATGGGCCTCCACGGCCTCGCCCCCGGCGAGGTTCACCCGAGCGATCCCGAACGCGGGAGTGTGCCGAGTTTGGACGTGCATCGGACTACCGGGAGGGCATCCGGGCCATCAACCACGCCACCAGCGCACTCGGGTTACGGGTCTGCGTCAGGATCTGCCCCGGTCCCGCGAAGTCGAACACGAAGCCCTCGCCGCTCTTCAGCGACTGGATGACTCCCTGCGCCACCTTGCGCAGCTGGGACTGCACGGTGTCGGCGTAGGCGACGACGTGGCCGGAGTCGATGGTGACGTACTCGCCCGGCTGCAGGGTCACGACGTCGATCGCTCCGTAGCAGGACACGAGCAACTGCCCCTGCCCCTGGGCGTGGGTGAGGAAGCCGCCCTCACCGCCGAAGAGGTTGCCGAAGCCACCCCACTTGGTCTCCAGGTGGATGCCGTACGAGTTGGCCAGCCACGATCCCCTGGTCACGCACCAGCCGACCCGGCCGTCCATCTCGATCACCCGGATGTCGCCGGGCAGCCCGCCCGCGACGTCCACCCAGCCCCCGTTGGGAGGAGCCGTGTAGGTCGACACGAACAGCGACTCACCCCCGAAGATGGCCCGACCGAGACCCTTCATGACGCCGCCCTGCGTGCTGGCCTGCATGTGCATGCCGTAGCTGGTGGCGACCATGGCCCCCGCCTCCACCTGCGCGGGCTCGTTGGGCGCGAGCAGCAGCCTCGCGACCGCGAAGGACGGCTGATGACGGATCTCTACCTGCACTGTGTCTCCCCTGTTCGTGCAAACTCCGGCGCCGAGAAGTTTGGCATGTGGCCTCGGGGAGGCGAGGATGGTCCGGTGATCTCCGTCGAAGAACACAGTGCGAGGGTCCGCGACGTGGTCGGCACTCGGCCGGTGGTCCGGCGCGCACTGACCGACTGCGCGGGGCTGGTCCTTGCCGAGGACGTCACCGCCGGCGTGCCGCTACCACCGTTCGACAACTCCGCGATGGACGGCTACGCCGTGCGCTCGGCGGACGTGGCGAACGCACGAAAGGACGCGCCCGTGGAGCTGCCCGTGGCGGCCGACATCCCCGCGGGTCGCACGGACGTTCCGGAACTCGCGCCGGGCACGGCGCACCGGATCATGACGGGGGCACCGGTACCGCGAGGCGCCGACAGCGTCGTCATGGTGGAACACACCGACGGCGGGACGCGAAGCGTGTCGATCTCCACCGCCGTTCCCGAGGGTGCCCACGTGCGTCGCGCGGGCGAGGACGTCGGGCGGGGAGACGTCGTCCTGCGTGCCGGAACGGTGTTGGGACCCGCGCAGCTCGGGCTCGCCTCCGCGGTCGGGGTCGATCGGCTTCCCGTGTTCGCGCCGCCGCGGGTCCTCGTCGTGTCCACGGGTACCGAGCTCGTCCACCCGCCCCGGCCACTGCGGCCCGGTCAGATCTACGAGTCCAACAGCGTGATGCTCGAAGCGGGTCTCGCGGCGCTCGGCTGCCACGTGGAGACCGTGCGCAGCGTCGCCGACGACGTCGCCGAGTTCCGCGCCGTCGTGGAACCGAAGCTGGCGGAGGCCGATCTCGTGGTGACCTCGGGGGGTGTGAGCGCCGGGGCGTACGAGGTGGTCAAGGACGCGCTCACCGACGTCGGTGTCACCTTCGGCAAGGTGGCCATGCAGCCGGGTGGCCCGCAGGGCTGCGGACGCTGGCACGGCGTGCCGGTGGTGACGCTGCCCGGAAACCCGGTGAGCGTGCTCGTGTCGTTCGAGGTGTTCGTGCGTCCGGCGCTGTTGGCCGCGCTCGGCCACGCGAACCCGGAACGCCCGCGCGCACGAGCCCGGCTGACCGAGACATTGCCGTCGCCGAAGGGCAAACGCCAGTTCCGGCGCGGCCGCTACTCACCGGGCGAGGACCGGGCGGTGGTGGCTCCGGTGGGCGGTCCGGGTTCCCATCTGCTGGCCTCGCTCGCCCGCGCCAACTGCCTCGTCGTCCTCGACGAGGAGACCACCGAGGCCCCGAAGGACTCGACGGTCGACGTCCTCCTCCTGTGAGGAGAAGAGCACGTCCGACGCCGCGAACACGGGACGCCGACCCGACCGAGATCCGTACACGTGTGCTTGCGTTGCGTGATCGACCACTGCTCTAGGCTCGCGCGGCATGGGTTTCTTCTCGTGGATCGTCTTCGGCGCGCTGGCGGGCTGGGCGGCCGGGCTGATCGTCGGAGCGGACCGGCGCCGCCAGGGCTGCATTCTGAACGTGCTGGTGGGCGTGGTGGGAGCCACGCTCGGCGGATTCATCTACCGGCTCGCCACGGGGGAGCGGAAGACCTTCGAGTTCGACTTCCCCAGCTTCGGGGTCGCCGTGCTCGGCGCCGTGCTCTTCCTGGTCCTGCTGGGAATACTCGAACGACGTCGATGACCGGGCCACGTGAGTGAGAGACCCCCTAACGCCGTACTCCTTGTAACGTTTTACGCACACCTCGTGACGACGCCTTTTCGGCGGCTTACCATCGACGGTCCGCGGCCGGGTGGCGTACGGCGTCGGGGGGCGGACGGCACCCGGCCCGTCCACTACGGGAAAATCGGCCTCATGAGCGCCAACCCGCTCGGCCACGCCGTGCGTCTCGTCCGTGAAACCCTTCCCCCGATGCATCCCGCCGGTCGCCCGTTCGTCGCGGGCGGCGCCGTCGCCACCCTTCTGCTGAGGAAGCTGTCACCTCGGCTCGGCCTGCTGGCCGGCCTGGGCACGCTGGCGACGGCAGCCTTCTTCCGGGAGCCCCGTCGCGTCCCACCGCAGCGCGACGACCTCGTCCTCGCGGCCGCCGACGGGCTGGTGTCGCTGATCGAGGAGGCGACCCCGCCCCCCGAGCTCGGCCTCCCCGACCGCCCGCTGACCCGTGTCAGCGTGTTCCTGTCCGTGTTCGACGTTCACGTCCAGCGCACACCCGTGCGCGGTACCGTCGAGAAAGTGGCCTACCGGCCCGGCAAGTTCCTCTCCGCCGACCTCGACAAGGCCAGCGAGGACAACGAACGCAACTCCGTGTTGCTGCGGATGGCCGACGGGCGCCGGCTCGTCGTGACCCAGATCGCTGGGCTTGTGGCACGGCGTATCGTCTGCGAGGTCGGTGAGGGCGATCACGTCGAGGCCGGTGCGACCTACGGGCTCATCCGGTTCGGCTCGCGGGTGGACACCTACCTGCCGCCCGGAAGCCGGGTGCTGGTCTCGAAGGGCCAGCGCACGATCGGCGGCGAGACCCCCCTCGCCGCGTTATGACGCAGTGAAGGACTGATAGATGTCCCGGACCACACCCGGTGTCAGGCTCCTGCCGAACGCCATCACGGTGCTGGCCCTGTGCGCGGGGTTGTCCGCCGTGCAGTTCGCCCTCGGCGGCCGGTACGGACTCGCGATCGGCGCCATCGGCATCGCGGCGATACTCGACAGCCTGGACGGTCGGATCGCGCGGCTGCTCGACGCGACCTCGAAGATGGGCGCGGAGCTCGACTCCCTGTCGGACGCGATCTCGTTCGGTGTGGCTCCCGCCCTGGTGCTGTACGTGTGGCTGCCCGATCCGGGCAAGTTCGGCTGGGTGGCCGCGCTGATCTTCGCCGTGTGCATGGTGCTGCGGTTGGCGCGGTTCAACACGCTGCTGGACGACACCGAGCAGCCGCCGTACGCGAGCGAATTCTTCGTCGGGGTCCCCGCCCCGGCCGGCGGGTTGCTCGCCCTGATGCCGGTGATGGCCACGCTGGAGTTCGGCACCGGCTGGTGGTCGAGCGCACCGGTGGTCTGGGTGTGGACGGTGGCGATCTCCGCCCTGTGCATCAGCCGCATCCCGACGTTGTCGTTGAAGCGGTTGCGGGTGCCGGCCAGGGCCGTGGCACCGCTGCTGGTGGTGGTGGGGCTCGCCGCCGCGGCGACGATCCAGTACCCGTTGCTCGTCCTGATGAGCGTCCTGCTGCTCTACCTGGTGCACCTGCCGTACGCGGTGCGCCGTTACCAGTGGCTGGCGAAGCATCCGGAGGCCTGGGACGTGCCCCCGAAGGAGCGCAGAGCCATCCGCCGGAACCGCACCCAGCGCCGACTCGGCCTGCGCAAGCCGCAGTTTCGCAAGGTCGCGGGTGCCGCCCGGCGTGCCGTGAAACGCCCCCGCGCGACCACGGCGCACGTGCCCAGGGTCTACCCGCCCGACCCGATCGGCGCCCCGCGCGGCCGCACCGACGACCGCGGGCCGCGCAAACGCAACTGGCGGCGGCGACTCGGCCTCCGCCAGGGCAAGGAGTGACGACCTGAAGCCGGAGAGCATCCGGTCGCGTGGCTAGAGTTAGGGCCGTGACGTCACCACAGCTCTCGCTGACCGTCCGCCACACCACGTCCGCGCTCGACTCCCGCCGGGGTGTCGTGCGACTCCATCCCGAGGTGCTCGACGCCCTCGGACTGCGGGCCTGGGACGCCGTGAAACTCACCGGAGCGCGGGTCAGCGCGGCGCTGGCCGCGGGCGCGCCCGAGGGCTCGGCCCCCGGCGTGGTGCTGGTCGACGACGTCACGATGGCGAACCTCGGGGTCTCGGAGGGCGCGGAGGTCGTCGTCGAGCCGTGCGAGGTGAGCGTGGCCCGCAGCGTCACGGTGGCCGGTTCCAAACTGGCCCGGATGTCGCTGACGCCCCACACGCTGCGGTTGGCGTTGCTGGGCAAGGTCTTCACCGTGGGCGACGCCGTGTCGCTGCTGCCCCAGGACCTCGCGCCGCCTCCGGGGTCGGACGTCTCCGCCGCGCGGGGCGCGCTGTCACGGGCGATCGGGGCGACGTGGACCACCGAACTGCTCACCATCACGGCCACCGATCCCTCGGGCCCCGTGGCCGTGGGGCAGTCGACCGTCGTCTCGTGGCGGGGGAACGCCCCCGAGCCCGCGGAACAGCGGCCGACCGCCACCTCCCGGACCACGGCGGCCACGAACGAGCGGGAGCCCCTCGACGTCGAGGTCGTCGAGGAGGCCGAGGGAGAGGAGGACACTCCCCCGCCCCTCACGGATCTCGCGGGCACCGAGTCCACGGCCCGCACCCTCTCCGAGTGGCTCGACCTCGCGTTCCATCGCCCCGACCTGCTCGACAAGCTCGGCACCTCGCCCCGGCTCGGCGTGCTGTTGTCCGGCCCCGAGGGAGTCGGAAAGGCGACGTTGGTGCGTTCCGTGGCACGCGCCGAGAAGATCAACGTGGTGCCGGTGGAGGCCCCCACCCTCGCGGTGTTGGAGCCCGACGCGGCGGTGGCCCGACTGACCGAGGCCCTGTCGACGGCGGCGAGGAAACAACCGAGCATCCTGCTGCTCACCGACGTCGACACGCTGCTGCCCGCCTCGCAGTCCCCTCCCGTGGCCACCGTGGTGCTCGACCGACTGCGTACCGCCCTCGGCCGCGCCGAGTTCGCCGTGGTGGCCACCACGGCACACCCCGAGTCGGTCGATCCTCGCCTGCGGGCGGTGGACCTGCTGGACCGGGAACTGCGGCTGGGGATGCCGGACGCGCGCACCCGGACGGAACTTCTCCGGGTGCTGTTGCGGGACACCCCGTTGGAGCCCGAGGTCGACCTGGGCGCGGTGGCCGAACGCACCCCCGGATTCGTGGCCGCCGACCTGGTGGCGTTGCGGCGGGACGCCGCTCTGCGCGCGGCCCTGCGGCACACCGACGACGAGGGCGAACCACGCGTGCGGCAGCAGGATCTGTTGGACGCGGTGGAGTCGGTGCGTCCGATCTCCATGTCCACCACCGACACGTTGGCCACCGGTGGCATCACGCTCGACGACGTCGGCGACATGGCGGAGGTCAAGCAGTCGCTGACCGAAGCGGTGTTGTGGCCGTTGCGGTACCCCGACTCGTTCGCGCGGCTCGGAATCGCTCCCCCACGCGGCGTCCTGCTCTACGGCCCTCCCGGCAACGGCAAGACGTTCCTCGTGCGGGCGCTGGCGGGTACCGGCGCGTTGAACGTGTTCTCGGTGAAGGGCGCCGAGCTGCTGGACAAGTGGGTCGGCGAGTCGGAACGCGCCGTCCGCGAGTTGTTCCGCCGGGCCGCCGAAGCCGCTCCCGCGCTGATCTTCCTGGACGAGGTGGACGCGCTGGCGCCCCGGCGCGGTCAGTCGAGCGACTCCGGCGCCTCCGACCGGGTCGTCGCCGCTCTGCTGACCGAGCTCGACGGCGTGGAGCCGTTGCGGGACGTCGTGGTGGTGGGTGCCACCAACCGCCCCGAACTGGTCGATCCCGCGCTGCTGCGACCGGGCAGGCTCGAACGGCTCATCTACGTACCGCCGCCGGACGCCGAGGCCCGTGCCGCGATCCTGCGGGCCGGTGCCCGCAACACTCCCCTGGCCTCGGACGTCGATCTCGACGAACTCGCCACCCAGCTCGACGGGTACTCGGCGGCCGACTGCGCCGCGCTGATCCGGGAGGCCGCACTGAGCGCCATGCGGGAGTCCCTGGAGGCCACCGAGGTGACCGCGCGGCATCTGGAGAAGGCCCGCGAGACCGTGCGGCCGTCGCTCGACCCCGCGCAGCTCGCGGCGCTGGAGGCCTACGCTCGCTCGCGCTGACCGCGAGGGGTCACTTCCGGGTGTCGGGCCCCGTGTAGTCCCGCGTGACGATCATGATGATGCCGGGGCTGGCGTCGGCGATGCCCTCGAAGCGGGGCTCGACGCGCATGCCGAAGGTCTCGCCGAGCGACTGCGCGATGGGCTCCTCGGGGGTGCCCGGCCGGTAGTAGATGGTGCTCACGGGGATGACGCCCTCGGAGTAGTTGCCGGTCTCGACGACGTCCCAGCCGAGCGCGCGCAGGTCGTCGCTCGCGTCCGCGGCCAGCCCCTTGATGGTGCTGTTGTTGTAGACCCGCACCGGCACAGAGTCATCGGAGATCGGCTGGTCCTCGACCTCACCGTCGTCGGAGCCGTCGGCGTCCGTGGAGTCGGCTGAGTCCGAGTTCTCGGAGTCGGGGTCCGCGTCGCCGGCTTCGTCACCCGTGTCGTCGCTCTCCTTCGGTGAGGAGTCCCCGGACTTCTCGCGATCCTTCTCGCCACGGGTCGGCTCGGCGGACGAGGTGGCGGCGACGTGGTCGGGTTCGTCGTCGCCCGAGACGAGCGTGATACCCCCGATGGCGGCCGCGACGACGGCGACCGCGAGCAACCCCAATCCGGTGGCCCGCATGGGCCTCGACACCCCATCGAAGATGCTCATGGCAGTTCAATCCCCAACCGCCGTGCCGCGCGGGTGCGCTGCCGGGAGGCTCGCACCTTCCGAAGCCGCTTCACCAGCATCGGGTCCGCACGCACGGCTTCCTGCTTGTCGATGAGCTTGTTCAGGATTTGGTAGTAGCGCGTGGGTGACACGCCGAACTGGTCGCGGATCGCCTGCTCCTTGGCACCCGCGTACTTCCACCACTGGCGCTCGAACGCGAGGACGTCCAGCTCTCGCTGGGTCAGTCCGACCTCGGGTTCGGCGGACCCGCCCTGCGAGGACGGTCGGCCATCCGGGGCCGGCGACTCCGCGGCGTCCATCTGGCTCCTCGTCGGCTCGGGTGAATCACCTGCTGCTTCCAACGTGCCATTAGATCACGAGTGACCCGCCTACGCGGGTAGCACGCCCGGCGCGTCAGGATGGTGAGGACCGCTAGGATGACGAGGCGTGACCGTTCACGCCATTCGCATCGCAGGCGACCCCGTCCTGCACCGGCCCACCCGCGAGGTCTCCACCTACGACGACGAGTTGGCCACGCTCGTCGACGACATGTTCGAGACGATGTACGCGGCGGAGGGCGTGGGCCTCGCCGCCAATCAGATCGGCGTGGACCTGCGTGTCTTCGTGTACGACTGCCCCGACGACGACGGGGTGCGACACAAGGGCGTCGTGGTCAACCCGAAGCTGACCACCTCCGAGATCCCGGAGACGATGCCCGACCCCGACGACGACTGGGAAGGGTGCCTGTCGGTGCCCGGCGAGTCGTATCCCACCGGCCGTGCCTCGTGGGCGAAGGTGACGGGCTTCGACGTCGAGGGCAACCCCATCGAGGTGGAGGGCACGGGCTTCTTCGCACGCTGTCTGCAGCACGAGACCGACCACCTCGACGGCTACATCTACCTCGACCGGCTGGTGGGCAGGCACGCCCGCGCCGCGAAGAAGATGCTCAAGGCCAACAAGTGGGGCGTGCCCGGCAACAGCTGGCTGCCCGGCGCCGAGGACTGAGCACGGCTTCTTCAGCCGACGGCGAACGCGGGATGCCCGGCGGGCTTCCCGGCGCACAATGACGAGGACAGGTCCGACGACACCCTCCGGACGGAGGAGGCGACCGTGTCCGACATCGACGACTTCCCCGACGCCAAAGGCACCGACGCGCTGGACGCCTACTCGCGGGTGGTGAGTTCGGTCGCGCGTTCGACGACCCCGCACGTCGCCAGTGTGCGGCTGGCTCGCGGGGGCGGTTCGGCGGTGGTGTACGCCGACGACGGCTACCTGCTCACCAACGCGCACGTGGTCGGCGGGTCCCGCCACGGCACGGCGACGTTCTCCGACGGTACCGAGACGGATTTCGACGTCGTGGGAGCCGATCCGCTGTCCGACCTGGCCGTGCTGCGGGTACGTGGCGGGGAGGCGCCGACAGCGGCCCGCTTCGGCGACGCCGACGACCTCGTGGTGGGACAACTCGTGGTGGCGGTCGGCAGTCCCCTCGGCTTCTCCGGGTCGGTCACGGCGGGTGTGGTGAGCGCGCTCGGCCGGGCAATCCCCATCCAGCAGGGCCGGGCCGCGCGGGTGATCGAGGACGTCATCCAGACCGACGCCGCGCTCAACCCCGGCAACTCCGGTGGTGCGCTCGCCGACGCCTCCGGGCGGGTCATCGGGATCAACACGGCGGTCGCGGGAATCGGGCTCGGTCTCGCCGTGCCCGTGAACTCCACCACGCGCAGAATCATCGACACGCTGCTCGTCGAGGGCCGGGTGCGCCGCGCCTACCTCGGGATCGTCGGGGTGCCCGCCCCGCTGCCCGACGACATGGCGGCACGCACCGGGCAGTCCTCGGGGCTTCGGGTCGTCGAGGTGATCGGGGGCGGTCCCGCCCACCGAGCGGGCATCCGGCCCGGCGATCTCGTGCTCACGGTCGCCCGCGAACCGGTGTCGGACGCGCAAGGCATCCAACGGCAACTGTTCGCCGAGGTGATCGGAACTCGACTGCCGGTGACCGTGCTGCGCAACGGCGCGATGGTCGACGTCTTCGCCGTCCCCACCGAGCTGGTGGGTTGAGTTGCACCTCGCCCGCATGGCATGGTCGTGGGGACAACTGAACGATGTCGCGGGAGCTCGCGCCTTGGCGGGCTGAGAGGGCGGCTGGTGTCCGTTCGCCGGGACCCGGTGCCGCCGACCGCATGAACCTGACCGGGTAATGCCGGCGTAGGGAGTGAGTTCTTTGACGGCGCAGCGTGCCGAAGTCAGCCCCACCATCACCACCGGGCCCATCACCGGATCACGCAAGGTCTACCACTCGACGGTCTCCGGGCTTCGGGTTCCGGCTCGGCGGATCGAACTCTCCAACGGGGATCACTTCGACGTCTACGACACCTCCGGCCCCTACACGGACCTAGAGGCCACTGTGGACGTCCATAAAGGATTACCTCGCCTTCGCCAGCCGTGGCACGAAGGAAAGGAACACAACACCCAGCTCGGCTGGGCGAAGGCCGGTGTGATCACCCCCGAGATGGAGTTCGTCGCGGCCAGGGAACGGGTCGATCCCGAGTTCGTGCGGGCGGAGGTGGCGCGTGGGCGCGCCGTGATACCGGCCAACCGCAGACATCCCGAGTCCGAACCGATGATCATCGGGAAGAACTTCCTGGTGAAGGTCAACGCCAACCTGGGCAACTCCGCCGTGTGGTCGTCGGTGGAGGAGGAGGTCGAGAAGATGGTGTGGGCCACCCGCTGGGGGGCCGACACGGTGATGGACCTCTCCACGGGCAAGCGCATCCACGAGACTCGGGAGTGGATCATCCGCAACTCCCCCGTTCCCGTCGGAACCGTGCCCATCTACCAGGCGTTGGAGAAGGTCGGCGGCGAACCGGCGAAGCTGTCGTGGGAGGTCTACCGCGACACCGTGATCGAGCAGTGCGAACAGGGTGTCGACTACATGACCGTCCACGCGGGAGTACTGCTGCGGTACGTGCCGTTGACGGCCGACCGGGTCACCGGCATCGTCTCGCGCGGCGGCTCCATCATGGCGGCGTGGTGTCTGGCGCACCACGAGGAGTCGTTCCTCTACACGCACTTCGCGGAACTGTGCGAGATCCTGCGTTCCTACGACGTGACGTTCTCCCTCGGTGACGGTCTGCGTCCCGGCTCGATCGCCGACGCCAACGACCGCGCCCAGTTCGCCGAACTGGAGACGCTGGGCGAACTTGTCCGCGTCGCCCGCGAGCACGACGTGCAGGTGATGATCGAGGGCCCCGGCCACGTGCCGATGCACAAGATCAAGGAGAACGTGGAGCTGGAGGAACGGCTCTGCGACGAGGCACCGTTCTACACCCTCGGTCCGTTGGCCACCGACATCGCACCCGCCTACGACCACATCACGTCGGCCATCGGCGCCGCCCAGATCGCCCGGTACGGCACCGCGATGCTCTGTTACGTCACGCCGAAGGAGCATCTGGGACTGCCGAATCGGGACGACGTGAAGACCGGCGTCATCTCGTACAAGATCGCCGCGCACGCCGCCGACCTCGCCAAGGGCCACCCGTACGCCCAGCAACGCGACGACGCGTTGTCGAAGGCCCGCTTCGAGTTTCGCTGGAACGACCAGTTCAACCTGTCGCTCGACCCGGACACCGCACGCGCCTTCCACGACGAGACGCTCCCGGCCGAGCCCGCCAAGACCGCGCACTTCTGCTCCATGTGCGGCCCGAAGTTCTGCTCCATGCGCATCACGCAGGACGTCCGCGCCTACGCCGAGGAACACGGACTGACGAGCACGGAGGCCATCGAGGCCGGTATGCGGGAGAAGTCGCGAGAGTTCGTCGACCGCGGCGCGGCGGTGTACCTGCCGGTGGTGGACCGGTGACGGCGACCCCCAGGACCGCACTCACCGTGGCGGGCTCGGACTCGGGCGGTGGCGCGGGTATCCAGGCCGACCTGCGGACGTTCTTCGCATGCGGGGTTCACGGGATGACGGCTCTCACGGCGGTCACCGTGCAGAACTCGGTGGGGGTCCACGGGTTCACCGAGATCCCTCCCGACGTGGTGGCCGCGCAGATCGAGGCCGTGGCCGGCGACATGGGAGTGAACGCGGCGAAGACGGGCATGCTCGCCACCGCGGAGATCATCTCAACAGTTTCCTCCACTATGGACAAAGTGGGCATCGGGCGTGGGCAGTCGGTGCCACTCGTCGTGGACCCCGTCGCGGCGTCCATGCACGGCGATCCCCTGCTACGCGACGAGGCTCTGGAGGCCATCCGCACGGAGCTGTTCCCCAGGGCCACGCTGGTGACCCCCAACCTCGACGAGGTACGGCTGTTGACCGGGATCGACGTCACCGACGCGGCGAGCGCGCGCCGGGCGGCGGAGGCCCTGCTGGCGTTCGGTCCGCAGTGGGTCCTCGTCAAGGGCGGTCACCTGAGCGACAGTCCGCGCTGCGTGGACCTGCTGTCCGACGGCACGCACGTGGTGGAGTTCGAGGGGCCGCGCTACGACACCCCGCACACCCACGGTGGCGGTGACACGCTGGCCTCGGCCATCACCGCGCATCTCGCCAAGGGGCTCGGGGTGCTCGACGCGGTGGCGGCGGGCAAGAAGTTCATCGAACGATGTGTGTTCGAGTCCTACCCGCTGGGTGCGGGAGTCGGCCCGGTCTCGCCGTTCTGGCGACTCGGGCCCGACCTCCCCTCACCGGTCCGACCCGAACTCTGAACCGCGGCCACCCGTCAGCGGCGTGGGAACACCCCACGCCGCTGACCACGGGCCGAGGACCGCCGTCGGACGGCTCGTTGACCACGGTGGCCCGTTCGGAGCCCGGCTCCCGCACCACCACCATCGACGACCCGCCACCGCCGACTTCCCGAAACCCCGGCCGCCTGCCGGACCCGCGCTGACGTCACACAGCACTGGCTTGTCCCCCGTGAGAGCTACACGGATCGTCCGCTCGCTGGTGATTCGCCGACGTCGGTGCGCTTCTAGCGTTTCCGGTGGGCCGCCAACCGCGCGGCCGTGGTCAACCGGAGGTCACCATGCACACGATGTCGGTCGCGGATACGGATCAGCAGGCTGGGCGAGCGAACCGCCTCTTGCGGTTTCCGATCGTCTGGATGTTGGTCGGGATAGTCGGTGTCGGCGGGGTGTCGGCGCTGTCCTCGGGTGGGTCGCCGGTGCTGGCGGTCATGGGCGCGGTTGCCTCGGTCGCCGTCTACTGGGTGGTCATGCGTTACGTCGCGCGGCGGAGCACGCCGGAGATCGCGAGGTCACGAGCCGGGATTCAGGCGTTGCTCGGCATCGGGCTCGGCGTCGCGTTCATCGCCGCCTCGATGCTCATGGTGATCAGCGAGTTCTCGTTCAGCGTGGCGTCCGGGAGTGTCATGGCGACCGTGACGAGCATCGCGGCGGTGCAACTCGGCGCGGCGGTGACCGAGGAACTGCTCTTCCGCGGCCTGCTGTTGCAAGGACTGGAACGGCTGTGGGGCAGTTGGGTGGCGCTGGCGATCAGTGCGGTGCTGTTCGGTGCCATCCACCTGGCCAACCCCGGTGCCACGTTGTGGACCGGGTTCGCGATCGCCGTCGAGGCCGGGGTCCTGATGGGCGCCGCGTTCCTGTGGCTGCGCAGCATCTGGGCGGTCGTGGGCCTGCACTTCGCCTGGAACACCGTCGAAGGACTGCTCGGCGTCCCGGTCTCGGGTCACACGTCGCCGGGTTTGCTGATCACCGAACCGACGGGCCCGGAGTTGCTGACCGGCGGCCAGTTCGGCTTCGAGGGGTCGATCATTCCCGTCATCGTGAGTCTGCTGTTCGCTCTGCCCATGCTCATCGCCGCTCACAAGCGCGGCAACCTCGTACCCATGCGGCGGCGCTAAACTCGCCGAATGCTTGCCAGCGCGGCATCCCGCCTCAGCACCGCACTCAGCGGGTGGCGTGACCTTCCACCCTCCATAAAAGACAGTGTGTTGACGGTGGTGGTGACCGTGCTGGCATTCACGCCGACCGTCGCCCACATCGGGCCGGAGATCGGCGACCTCCCCCGGCACGAGCCGGGCGGAGTCGGCGCGGTGGTCGGTGTGGCGCTGACGCTGGCGATGTGTCTGCCGCTCGCGCTACGCAGCCGCATGCCGGCCGTGTGTCTGTCGGTCATCGGTACCGCGTTCGCGATCAGTCAGGTGTTGGGCTACCCGGAGACGTTCGGCAAGGTGGGGATTCTCCTCGCGTTGTACGCCGCCGGCGCGCACCTGGCGCGGCTCCGTCGGACATTTGCCGCGGTGCTGACCGCGGGTTATGCGGTGCTCGCCGTGGCACTGCACAACCTCGGCTCGCCGCAACGGTTTCCGGATTTCGTCGCGTTCTATCTCGTGTTGGTGGTGATCTGGTTGGCCGGCACCGGCATGCGTCGATGGCGCGCGGAAGAGGCCGAACGTAGACGCCTGGCTGCCGAGGTGGCCGCGGCCACCGAACGGGCACGCATCGCTCGGGACCTGCACGACGTGGTCACCCATCACGTGACCGCGATGGTGGTCCAGGCCGACGCGGCGCAGTTCCTGCTCGACTCCGCGCCGGAACGAGCCGGGACGGGCCTGCGCGCCATCAGCGACACCGGACGCCGGGCGTTGACAGAGCTGCGGACCCTGCTCGGCGTCCTCGAAGCCACAGGCGAGTCCGGGACCGCGGAGCGGACGCCCGCCCTGGGAAAGATCGCTGACCTGGTCGAACGGGCCCGGCTGTCCGGACAGCCCGTCGAGTGGACCGAGCAGGGCGAGCAACTACCGCGGTCCGTCGACGTGGAACTGGCCACCTACCGCGTGGTACAAGAGGCGCTCACCAACGCGCTCAAACACGCGACCGGAAAACCGACCAAGGTCATGGTCCGACACGGCGAGGACCACGTCGAGGTCGAGGTGATCACTCTCGGTCCCGCGGTCGGCGACCCTGCCACCCCGTCCGGTGGCCGAGGCCTGACAGGTCTCCGGGAGCGGGTGCGAATGCTCGGCGGGGACCTGGTTTTCGGCGGCCTGCCCGACGACGGCGGCTTCCGCGTCCGGGCCATGATTCCGGGGAGCCCCGCATGACCGAGCCGATCCGGGTGCTGATCTGCGAGGACCAGGAACTGGTACGCACCGGGTACGTCACCATCTTCTCCGCGCAGCCCGACATCGTGGTCGTCGGCGAGGCGGCCGACGGCCGCGCGGCGGTGGAGGCCGCACGGCGGCTGCGCCCCGACGTGATCGTGATGGACGTCCGCATGCCCGTTCTGGACGGCATCGAGGCGACCCGCCAGCTGACCGGTCCCGGCGTCGAGACACCGGTGAAGGTGCTGGTCGTCACCACGTTCAACGTCGACGAGTACGTGTACGAGGCACTGCGCGCCGGCGCCAGCGGGTTCCTCCTCAAGGACACGCCGCCGGCGCGGCTGGTCGACGGCGTCCGCACGATCGCCCGTGGCGACTCCCTGCTGGACCCCGCGGTCACCCGAAACCTGATCGGCCACTTCGCCGAACGGCTCCGCCCCACCGACACCTCCCGCCCCGAACGAGAAGCCGTCGTGCGGGCACTGACTCCCCGCGAGCTGGAGGTGCTCGAACACCTGGCCGCCGGCCTGTCCAACGCCGAAATCGCCGCGGAACTGGTCATCTCCACCGAGACGGTGAAGACCTACGTGTCCCGAATCCTCACCAAACTCGACCTGCGGGACCGCGTGCAAGCAGTCGTCCTCGCCTATCGGACCGGCCTGGTGTCCAACACGGGCTGACACCCGCCACCTCTCGGGCACGCGTCCTCGGCGGCCCCGGTCCGCACTGCCCGTGCCGGGACGGCCCGCCCTGGCCGAGTGCCGTCCGACGAGTCGGGGACACTGGAGGGATGAGCGACAACCGACCCCCGTCCGCGCTGACCATCGCCGGTTCCGACTCCGGTGGGGCCGCCGGGCTCGAAGCCGACCTGCGCACCTTCCTCACGTGCGGGGTGCACGGGCTCGTGGCGGTCACGGCGGTGACGGTGCAGAACACGCTCGGTGTGCACGACCGCTCGGACATCCCACCCCGGATCGTCGCGGGCCAGATCGAGGCCGTCGCCGCCGACATGGGCGTCGACGCGGCCAAGACCGGGATGCTCGCCTCGGCCGAGATCATCGAGGCGGTCGCGGCGGCATGCGAACAGGCGGGCATCGGGGGCGACGCGGGGATTCCGTTCGTCGTCGACCCGGTCGCGGCGTCCATGCACGGACATCCGCTGTTCGACGACGCGGGGCTCGCCGCACTGCGGGAGCTGCTCCTGCCGATGGCTACGGTGGTGACACCGAACCTGGACGAGGTGCGCCTGCTCACCGGCATCGAGGTCACTCGCAGGGAGCAGATGCGGGACGCCGCCGTGGCGCTGCGGGAGCTCGGGCCGCGGTTCGTGCTCGTGAAGTCCGGGCACCTCATCGACGACCCCGAGTGTGTGGACCTGTTGTTCGACGGCACGGTGTTCACCGAACTGCCGGGCCCACGCCACGACACGCCGCACACCCACGGCGCAGGTGACGCGATGGCCTCCGCGTTGACCTCGGGGCTGGCGCGAGGCATGAGCGTGCAGGAGGCCGCCAGATTCGGCAAGTGGTACGTCTCGAACGCCGTCCGCCACTCGTACCCGATGGGCGCGAAGGTCGGCCCCGTCTCCGCGTTCTGGCGTGTCGCCGAGGAGGAACGCGACTAGCCGCCGGTCAGTCGCGGGACCGTTCGTCCTCGCCCAACAGCGCCTCCAACGCGGGGACGCAGGCGGCGAGCGCCTTCCGGTGTTCGGGGGAAAGCCGCTCGATACGGGCGCTCAACTCCTGGACACGGGTCGCACGCACCTCGGACAGCAAACGCTTCCCCTCAGGGGTGAGCGCCACCAGCCATGCCCTGCGGTCGACCGGATCGGGCTCGCGGTGCACGTAGCCGCTGTCGACGAGTGCCGACACGATGCGCGACATCGTGGCCGCCGCGACGCCCTCCCGCGCCGCGAGGTCGCCCAACCGCATCCGACCGCAGGCCCCGAGCGTGGACATGGCCGAGATCGCTCCGTGTCCCGGCCCGGACGGGCGGGCCTGCCTCAGCGAACGCGACAGCCGTCCGATGATGAGGAACAGTCTGGCGGGTACGTCGGACGGCTCGGTCGGCTCGGTCACGTCGGGCTCCTTCTGTTCGCGCCTGGCCGGAATCGTCGAACACCTTACGGCCGAAAAGCGCGACATTTCGAACACCCCTCGCCGAAGGGATCTCGAACACGCCTCATCGGGGAGGGCTGGAGGCCTGCGCCCAGAACCTCTTCGGAATCCGCCCCGCCCGCCGGGCGAGCCTGCCCGCGATCACGGCCTCCCGCATGGCACGCGCCATCCGCTCGGGGTCCTGCGCCCGCGTGACCGCCGTCGACAACAGCACGCCGTCGCAGCCCAACTCCATGGCCAGCGCCGCGTCGGAGGCCGTGCCAATGCCCGCGTCGAGGATGATCGGCACCCCCGCCCTGGCCACGATCAACTCGATGTTGTGCGGATTGCGGATGCCGAGCCCCGTGCCGATGGGCGAGCCCAACGGCATCACGGCCGCGCACCCGGCCTCCTCCAGTCGCAGGGCCAGCACGGGATCGTCGTTGGTGTAGGCCAACACGGTGAACCCGTCGGCGACCAGGCGTTCGGCGGCCTCCAGGGTTTCCACCGGGTCGGGCAGCAACGTCCGGTCGTCGGCGTGGACCTCCAGCTTCACCAGGTCGGTGCCGAGTGCCTCGCGCGCGAGCTGCGCGGTGAGCACGGCTTCGGCCGCGTTGCGGCACCCCGCGGTGTTGGGCAGCAACCCGATTCCCAGTCGCCGGAGCAGGTCCAGCACACCGGAACCGCCCTCGGTGTCGGCCCGCCGCATGGCGACGGTGGTCAGTTCCGTTCCCGACGCGACGAGCGCGCGTTCCAGCACGCTCAGGTTGCTCGCCCCGCCCGTGCCGAGGAGCAGCCGGGAGGTGAACTTGTGGCCGTTGACGACGAGCTGGTCGTCCTCGCCGGTGACCGCGACCGGCGTACCGGAGTCGGTGGACGTACTCATCTCAGCCTCCCTGCACTGCGGTGAGGATCTCCACCGACGCCCCGTCGGCGACCACCGTCTCCGCCCAGTCCGCGCGACGGACCACCTCGCCGTTCACCGCAACGGCGACGCCCCTGGCAACGGCGGACACCGCGGCCAACACCTCGGCGACCGTGCTGCCGTCGGGCAGTTGCCGGCTCTCACCGTTGACGAACACCCGCATCGACGCGCTCCTCACTCGTGTTCCTGTCCGCTCGTGCCTTCTCCGTGCCGTTGGGTGCCGCCTCCCCCGCCAGCCAGGCCAGCACGGCGTCGGCCGTGACGGGTGCCAGCAGCAGGCCGTTGCGGTGATGTCCCGTCGCCGCGTACACGCCGTCGCGAAGCGGCCCCAGATACGGCACGTTGTCGTCGCTTCCCGCGCGGAGTCCGGCCGTGGTCTCGATCAGCTCGTACTCGGCCACGCTCGGAAACACGCGCTCGGCCGCCTCCAGCAACTCCCGGACCCCGCGCGCCCGCACTCCGGTGTCGAAACCGGCTTCGTACTGTGTCGCTCCGACCACGAGGGAGGAATCATCCCTCGGCACCAGGTACACTGGGCGGCCCTCCACCACGGCGCGAACCGTGTGCCGGGGAGGCGGCAGGGTGCCCCGGCGCGCCCGCAACCGCAGGATCTCCCCCTTCAACGGGCGCACGGCCGTCGCGAGTTCGGGATGGAGGCGGCCGCTGTGGGCGCCGGCGGAGAGCACCACGGCGTCGAACCGACGTGTCCCGGATTCCGTGGTGACGGAATCGCCGGTCAAGCTCACGGCGGGCTCGGCGACGAACTCGGCCCCGCGCTCCCTCGCCGCCGACAGCAGCGAGCGCAGCAACCGACGGTTGTCGACGAACACGTCCCCCGGCACGAGCAACCCCGACCGTACCGATCCCAGCCCCGGCTCGGTACGACGCAGCTCCCTGCCGGTGACGAGCGTGGCCCGCCTGCCGATCCCGGTCAGGTACCGGGCGAGAATGTCCAGCTGGTCGGCGTCGGCGTGGTCGAAGGCAGCCACGATCGTGCCGTTCGTGGACAGCCCGCAGTCGAACCCCTGCTCCCGCAACGCGGCCGCGAAGTCCGGCCAGCGGCGCAGCGACTCCTCCCCCAGCTCCAGCGCGGCTTCCTCACCCGGCCACGCCTCCGCGACGGGCGCGAGCATACCGCCCGCCACCCACGAGGCACCGCCGCGCGCGGGCACGGGGTCGAAGACGGTGACGCGGTACCCGGCGGAGGCCGCCTTCCAGGCGACGGCGAGGCCGATGACACCGGCCCCGACGACCGCGAGGTCTGCCTTCACGAACGATCACGCTCCCTGCGCCGGCATGACCCGGATCAGGTTCCACGGTCGGAGCACTCGCTCCCTCTCAGCCCTTCGCGGGCTCCCGTGCGGACGCCCGCCAGCCTACCCCGCCCGAACGGCACGGTCGTACTACGGTGGGCGGCATGCCCGGTCTCGACGGTGATCAGATCAGGAAACGCCTCGACGAGGCACGGCTCTACCTGTGCACGGACGCCCGCGCCCACCGTGGCGATCTCGCCGAGTTCGTGGACGCCGCGCTCTCCGGCGGCGTGGACATCGTGCAGTTGCGCGACAAGACCGGCGGCGCTCCCCTCGAAGCGGCGCGGGAGATCGAGGCCTTGGAGGTCCTTGCCGAGGCCTGCGCCCGCCACGGCGCGCTGCTCGCCGTCAACGACCGCGCCGACGTGGCACTCGCCGTCGAGGCCGACGTACTGCATCTCGGACAGGAGGACCTGCCGGTGGCCGTCGCCCGACGGATCGTCGGGGAGACCCCCGTGATCGGCCGCTCCACCCACTCGCCGGAGCAGGCGCGGGCCGCGGCCACCGAACCCGGCGTCGACTACTTCTGCGTTGGCCCCTGCTGGCCCACGCCCACCAAGCCCGGAAGGCCCGCTGCCGGTCTCGACCTCGTGCGCACCGTGTCCTCCGAGTTCGAGACCACGCGGCCGTGGTTCGCCATCGGCGGCATCGACGAGACGCGACTGGACGAGGTGGTGGCGGCGGGAGCTCGCCGGATCGTCGTGGTGCGGGCCATCACCGAGGCCGACGACCCGGCGGCAGCCGCGCGGGCCCTGCGCGAGAGCCTCACGCGCGCGGCCTGAGGACCACTCACTCCCGCGACGGCTCCCGGTCCTCGTCGAGCTCCTCCGACTGGGTCGGTTGCGCGGGCTCGGTGGGCTGCTCGCTCACCGACGTGCTCTCGTCGGGCCGGGTCGTCTCGGGCGTCTCGGACACCTCCGACTCCTCGGTGGGCGCGGTCTCGTTCCGGGGCTCCTCGCCGTCCCTTTCGAGGCCGGGCTCGGCGTCCGGCTCCGAGGTCGGCGTGACGGAGGTGTCCTCCTCGTCCCGCTGTCGCACGTCCTCGGCGTCACCGCCCCGCGGCGCCCGGTGGTCCCCACCGATCCCGTCGTTGCCTCGGACGATGCTGCTGACCGTGGTGGACCCGTCTCCCGACAGCGCCTTGCCGGTGACGCCCTCGTAGCCGGTCACGACGAGCATGCAGATGACGAACGCCAACGCGCTCGTGGCCGCCAGCACCGGTCCCCTGCGCCGCCACCACTGCCGCCGAGCCCTGGCGTTCTCGACGGCGCCGGACGAGGCCAACACGCGCGTGCGTTCCATGGCCGCCAGGTACTCGTCCAGCTGCTGCTGCGTGGGCGCCGGGAGGTACACGGTCCGGTCGGGGTCCATCTCCGCGCCGTGGCGGGCCCCCCTGCCGCGACGGCCCGTCATCATCCGAGCCGCCTTCTTGGTCCGCTCCAGCGACCTCATGAACAGCTCGCTGCCCACCGTCGTCACCACGCTGAGCAGTCCGGCACCGACCACCGTGCCGTACACGCCCAGGGTGGAGCACAGGAACGCCGCCACCACCGCGGCCAGCGCGGCGGCGACCACCTGGGCGGGCGAGAGCCCCGACTTCTCCGACTTCCGGGTATCGTCTCCGACCTTCGCTCTGTCGTCGCTCATGCCTCTCGATCCGCTCGCACTCCCATATCCCTCCAACGAGACAATCGTTCGAGCGACTCCCGGCGTTGCCGGACGTGAGCACGATTACGTGCCGTCAGCACCTCGTGGCGCGGACGGAGTGTCTACAGTGGCCTAGCGCGACGAATTGGTCACGGACGGGTCAGCGTCGTGACGAACTTGTACCGGTCGCCCCGATAGATCGAGCGCACGTACTCGACCGGTTTGCCGTCGGAGGCGAACGTCTGCCGCGACAGCAACAGCACCGGCATACCGACGTCGGCGCCGAGCAGGTCCGCCTCCTGCGGGCCGGCCAACGAGGTCTCGATGGTCTGCTCCGCCCGATCCAGCTCCACGCCGTAGCGGTCGCGCAACGCCTCGTACAACGAACCGCCGGACGCAACGTGCCTGCGCAGCCCTCGGAACCGCGACGACGGCAGGTGCGTGGTTTCCAGGGCCATGGGCTCACCGTCGGCGAGCCGGAGCCTGCGCAACCGCAACACCTTGGCGCCGGTACGAATGCCGAGCAGCCTCGGCAGCTCACCCTCGGCCGGGATCTCGTCGATCTCCAACACCCGCGACGACGGTTCCCTGCCCTGCGCCCGGATGTCCTCGGTGTAGGAGGACAACTCCAACCGCTGGGCCAGCTTGGGTTCCGCGGCGAACGTGCCCTTGCCCTGCACCCGGTGCAACCGCCCCTCGGCCGTCAGATCGGCGAGCGCCTGCCGGACCGTGGTCCTGGAGACGGTGAACTCCGACGCCAGGGCCCGCTCCGTCGGAATGGCCGCTCCGGCGGGCAAGGACTCCAACAAGTCGAGCAGGTGTTGCTTGAGCGCCCAGTACTTCGGCTCCCGATGCGCTCGTGTGCCGGAAAGCGTCTCCACCATTGCCGACTCCCTCACTAAGGACACCTACCCCCTCACCCCAGAACGTACCCTTCGGATAGTACGTTGAACGTGGTCATTATTGGTCTAGACCGGTGAGGCGCACGGCCGCTGTGACCGGCTCGGGTGAAAGCGGGGTGAGACCGTGGACAACGCCGGTGAAGGCAAGTACATGGCCGCCGAGGTGGCACAGCAACCGGACGTGCTCGCGGGGTTGGTCCGGGCACGTTCCGACATCGCCGAGGCCGCCGCGCGGATCGCGAGGCGACGGCCCCGATTCGCCCTGCTGGCGGCCAGGGGATCGAGCGACCACGCCGCCATCTACGCCAAGTACCTCATCGAGGTGCTGCTGGGGCTACCCGCGGGGCTCGTGTCGCCGTCGACCACGACGCTGTACCACGCCGAGCAGGACCTCACCGACGTCCTGCTGGTCTCCATCAGTCAGAGCGGTGGCTCCTACGACCTGCTGGAGGTCACGCAGGCGGCCCGCTCGCGCGGCGCGCTGACCGTGGCCGTCACCAACACCCCGTCGTCGCCGCTCACCGAGGCTGCGGAGCTGTCGGTGGACGTCCGCGCGGGCACCGAGCGCGCGGTGGCCGCCACCAAGACCTATTCCGCGACGCTGCTGGCCCTGTACCTGTTGGTGGACGCGGTCCGCGGGGGCAAGGCGGAGGAGGTCGCGGGGATCGGCGAGTTGGCCTCACGCACCCTCACCGAGTCGGCGGAGGAGGTCGAACGGGCCGTCGAGCGGTACCGGTTCGCCGACCGCATCCTGACCACGGCCCGTGGCTACTCGTACGCCACCGCGCTCGAAGGCTCGCTGAAACTCGCCGAGACGAGTTACCTCTCCACCCGCGCCTACAGCGGCGCCGACCTCCTGCACGGTCCCGTCGCGGCCGTCGACTCCGAGACCGCCGTCCTGGGCATCACCAGCATCGGCCGAGGAGGCACCGCGATGTTCGACGTGCTCGACACGGTGTCGCAGCGCGGCGCGGACGTGTTGTGCGTGGGCTCCGCGGCGCGTTCGGTGCCGTCCGCGGCACTGACCGTCACCGTCCCCGAAACCGCCGAGGAGGTCGCTCCGATCCTGGAGGTGCTGCCCGTCCAACGGCTGGCGTTGGGGCTCGCGCTCGCGCGCGGTCTCGACCCCGACGCCCCTCGGGGGCTGCGCAAGGTGACGAAGACCCGATGAGACTCGCGATCGGAGTGGACGCGGGAGGCACGTCCACGCGCGCCTGGGTCGTCGACGACACGGGCCGAGTGCGCGGCACCGGCACGGCGGGTGGAGCGAACCCGAACTCCCACCCACCGGAGGCCGCGGCGCGGGCGATGGTCGAAGCGATCACCACAGCCATGAGCGGCTCCGACCCGGCCGAGGTCCGAGCGTGGGTGATCGGCATGGCGGGGCGCAGCAAGCTCACCGACCCGCGGATCGCCGCCGTGTTCGAACGCGAGTGGGCCGGTCTCGGGTTCGTCCGAGCCGGGCGGCCTCGGCTGGTCTCCGACGCGGTGGCCGCGTTCGTGTCGGCGACACCCGAACCCGACGGCACAGTGCTCGTGGCGGGCACGGGCTCCATCGCGGGCCGCATCCGCGACCGCGAGATGGTCTCCACCGTCGGCGGCTACGGCTGGCTGCTCGGCGACGAAGGGTCGGGTTTCTGGCTCGGCAGGCAGGCCGTACGGACCGCGCTCGACGTGTTGAACGGCAACCACCCACCGTCGTCGCTGGCCGACGCCGTGCTCGCCGAGGCGGGCATCGAGAAACGCTCTCCCGACGCCGCGTTCCACCTGATCACCGCCGTCAACGCGGAGCCGCCCGTGCGGCTGGCCCGCTACGCGCCTCTGGTGAGCGCCGCCCACGCCGACGGCGACCCCGCGGCGACCGAGATCGTGGAACGAGCGGCCACGCTACTGGCCGAGATGGCGCTGGCCGCGCGTGACGACGGAGAGACGACCCCGGTGGTGCTGGTCGGCAGCGTACTCGGGCCCGCGAGTCCCGTGGGCGAGGCCGTCCGCGCGGCCCTTCGCACTGCCACGGACGCACCCGTCCTCGGCAGCGACAACGGCGTGCTGGGAGCGGCCTGGCTCGCGGCACTCGACGCGTTCGGCCCCGACATACCACGGCCGAAAACGGGTACCGTGAGCTGAGGCCCCCGGACCTCCCCCTCGCCGGGGGCCTCTTCTTGGCTAGGGAGCGTTCCCCGGAGAGGCGGGGCGGGTCGGATGTCGCAGCCCCGGATGGTCGTCGGGCAGACACCGGTACAGCACCCAACCACTCACCACGAGCGTCGCCAGCACCAGCGGCCAGGACAACGCCACGCGGGCGACACTCAGTGCCACGACGGCGTTCGCGGCCCACAGCACGCCGAACACCACCACTCGCACCAGGTACTGGGCCACCCACACCCAACTGGCCCGCGAATAGGCACGAACCAGTGCCGGGTCCGAACGCCAGCGGGTCTTCTGCCCCAGCACGAACCCGACCACCACACCGAGCAGCGGCCAGCGCACCACGATGCTGATGGCCCAGGCCAGCGCGCTCGCGACGTTGGAGAGCAACTGCGGCAGGAAAAAGTCCACCGCCCGCCCGGTGTACAGGGCGATCAACGCGGCGACGACCACCGCGGCGAGGCTCACCAACACGGCGCCGATCCGGCCCCCGCGCCCAAGACGCACCGCGCCGACCACGACGCTCACGACGATGGCGGCCGCCGCTCCCCAACCAATGGAGGCGTCGCCGACGAGCCAGCCGACCACGAACGCGACGGGGGGAAGGCTCGCGTCGAGAGCGCCCTTGCGGCCACCGAGCAGGCTCGCCAGTGACTCACGCCGCTCGTTGCTCGGGAGACCCTCACTCACGTGTCCAGCTTGCCCGAAGACGCTTCGCCGTCGTGGCGCCAGGGAGGCGAGAGGTTCACCACACCGCTGGAAAACTCCAGCTCAAACGCGGAAAATCACGGCGTCACGGGGGTTGCGATCAAACCGACGGTAGCGTAGGCGGAGATCGCGAGTGCATTCTGTCGAGTTGTTCGTGGGATTTTCACAGGGGCTTCGCTGGGAGGAGACGTAGGTTGACCCAATTCAGCAGCTACGTTGCGATCGGGGACAGCTTCACCGAGGGCCTCAACGACATGCTCCCCGACGGCTCTTTCCGCGGTTGGGCCGACAGGCTCGCCGAGATCCTGGCCCGCGGCCGCGACGACTTCCGCTACGCGAACCTCGCCATCCGCGGCAAGGTCCTCGCCGAGATCATGAACGAGCAGCTGCCCGTCGCGCTCGACATCAAGCCCGACCTCGTCACGGTGTGCGCGGGCGGTAACGACATCATCGTGCCCGGCACCGACGTGGACGAGGTGGCGAAGGAGTTCGAGAAGGGCATCGCGAAGCTGCGCGAGGCGGGCATCGAGGTGCTGATCTTCACCGGGCCCGACACCAAGGGCCTGTCGGTGATGAGCATCCTGCGCAGCAAGGTCGGCATCTACAACGCGCACCTGTGGGCCATCGCCGACCGGCACGGCGCGAAGGTCGTCGACCTCTGGGCCATGGACGTGCTCCACGATCCGCGCGCGTGGAGCGACGACCGGCTGCACTTCACCTCCGAGGGCCACCGTCGCATCGCCCTGCGCGCGGCCGAGGTCCTGGGCGTGCCCACCGAGAGCGACTGGCGCGAGCCGTGGCCCGACAACCCCGAGCCCACCAACTGGCTGACGCTTCGGCGTTCCGACCTGGAATGGACGAAGACGCACCTGCTGCCGTGGATCCGCAGGCACATTCGCGGTGAGTCCATGGGCGACGGCATCCTGCCGAAGCGTCCCCAGCTCACGCCCCTGGTGACCTCGACGACCTCCACCCCGAAGTCGGTGGCGGACCGGGCCGTGTCGGAACGAAGCCGCTCCGCCTGAGCGGTCCCCGCGCGGAGCCCGCGGTGTCGAACCGTCGCGGAGCCGGGGTGGATGGACATACAGTCGCGTTATGCGGGCACCGCGCGTCCTCGCCGCACTCGCCGCCCTGGCGGCGGTGCTGATCAGCGGCGTGCTCGCGCTCGTGGCCACCCTCGTCGAGCGGGACGACATCGAGGCCGACCTCGCCGTCCGGTCGCAGGAGGCGCTCGCCCGGTACCGGGTGCCCGCCGACGTGGTGGACGTCGCCGGTCGCGACGCGACAGTCCTCGCCGACTCACCGCGGTCGGCGCTACTCGCGAAGGCCGTCGTCGAGAACGTCGACGGCGTGCGCTCGGCAGCCATCGTCATCGGCTCACGCGAGAGCGCAGGCACCGGGCGGGTCGACACCGCGGTGGACCCCGACGCCCCCGCCAAGGCCCGGCTCCAACGGTCGCTCGACCGACAGCTCACCGCGAACCCCATCACCTTCCTGCCGAACTCCGCTCGTCTCACGTCCGACGGCGAGAAGGCGGTGAGGCGGGTCGCCGAATCCTTGACCGAGGCTCCCACGGATTGGCGGTTCGAGGTAGGCGGCCACGCGGCGCGGGTATCCGGTGCGGACTCGAGGAGCGCCGAGGAGTTGTCGCGCGCGCGAGCCGAGACCGTGGCGGAGGAACTGGTGTCCCTCGGTGTATCACCCGACCAGGTGAAAGCCATCGGGTACGGCGACGCCCGCCCGCTTTCGAAGCACGGCACGGCCGCGAGCGACCGCAGGGTGGAGATCCGCGTGCGGTGACGCCTCGGCACGGAGCGTGACCTGGCAGGAGGCGGACCATGCTGTGGCTGTTCGGTGAGATCTGGTTGTGGTTGCTGATCGCGTTCGTGCTGGGACTCGCCTTGGCGGCGGCGGCCTTCCTCGCCACGAAGCGTCGCGAGCGCACCCCGGCCGACCGTCCGACCGAGCCGACACCGCGGGTCGAGGACATGTCCGACACCGAACGCACGCAGTTCATCCGCCCGGTCGGACCCCGGCCGGGCACCGGCCCCGAGGCCGAGGAGCGCCCCGACGAAGGCAGGCGTCAGGGCGTGCTGCCCGTGTCCTCCTCGGAGTGGCACGCCCGTAACGAATGGCCCGACGAGCACGACATCGCGGCGGCCGAGGAGAACCGCCCGCGGCGCGAACGCTGACGGAGCAGGCTGGTAGGTTGCCGGGTGATTCCCCGGTTCACGTTCGCAGTCGAAGGATCGTGCATGCCGCTACCGCACTGGACGTCGGAGAACGTTCTCCCGCCCGGGCGGCACCAGGCCGACCTCTCCGACCTCTACGAACGGTTCGTGTGGGACGCCCCGTACCGCGACGAGCGCGAGATCCTGTTCAGTGCGCTGAGCGGATACCTCGGCGTGGTGTGCAGGCTGATCCCGTCGGGCCGAGCGTGGGTCGCCGGTGGCCTCGCCGTTCGCTCGGCGGCCGTACCGCGCGACGTCGACGTGGTACTCATCCCGGACGAGTGGGGCGCGCTCAAGCGGCTCGACGAGCCGGCGCGGTCGACCTTCTACGGCATGTTCACCCTCAAGGGCGTGATCGCGGAGAACCCCGCGATGTACCTCGATCGGGTGCAACCCGTCAGCGGGCTGGTGGACGGCTTCCTGTGTCACCCCGGTGACGAGGACGCCTGGGAAGCGGTGTGGTCACGCGGTCCCGTTCCCGGTTCGGTGAAGGGCTTCGCGGAGGTGGTGTGGTGAGCTTCCGGCGAATCGCCGAGAACATCCCCGGCGGCACGTGGCTCGACGACCTGGCGAGGGCGTCGGCTCTGGCCGCGCACGCGAAGTTCGAACGCACCTCGCGTTCCCCGCTACTGAGGGTCTCGGTGCTTGGGTCCACCCACCTCGACGCCTACACGTCCTCCGACATCAGCCGCGCGCTGCAGGACGCCACGGCCAAGATCGGCCACATCGTGCGCAACCCGCAGACCGAGATCACCTCGGTGCAACCGTCCGACCGGGAGAAGGCACCGCTCATCCAGCGCGGGCAGGCGGGCAACGCGATGTTCTTCGGGTTCCCCGAGACCTCCGTGCCCGACGCCCTGATTTCCGACGGCATCGAGACGCTGTCGGAACGCGCCGTGAAGGAACTCTGCGACTTCCTGCCGGTGAACGGCTCCGACGACGGCGCGCTCGACGCGGTGCTGCTCCAGCGGGACACCGTCCGCAACGCCGTGAGCGACATCGTCAACGCCGTGATGCGCACGTCCAGCATCGCCCTATCGCTGACACCGACGTCGGGCGAGGAAGTCGCTCGCAGCATGACCATCGAGCAGGCGAGAATCCTGCAGGGCAGCCTGCGCGAGTCACGCGAGGACGTCGGGTACGAGACGGTCAGCGGCAGACTCGACGGCGTGCGCACCCGTAGGCGAATCTTCTACCTCGAACGCGACACCGGTTCCACCATTCAGGGGGCGGTGGCTCCCGATCTGCTCGACAAGATCAAGGAGAACCTCGACCGGCCGGTGACGGCCCGGCTTCGGGTGGTGCGCACCACCACCATCGACGGCCGCCGGGGGCGTCCGGTGTACGAACTGCTGGAGATCCGATCGGAGACGAGCCTGTTCGACTGAGGTCGTCACCCGAAAGCCGACGACTCACCGACGACGGGCACGAGTACGGCCCCGTGCCACCAGTCCCGAATCTGGCGGCGCGGGGCCGTACTCACGCAAATCCACACCACCACCGCACGAACGGACCCACCCCGAGCAAGGAGTCCCCGTTCCTGGCGGCGGTCACCTCACCAGCCGCGCCGCTGAGGTGCGGATACGGTAACAGACCGCATCGGAGCAATTACAGCCGCCCCGACACGACCCGACCACCCACTTCCTCGATCAGCGGGTGAGCGGCGTGAAGTCCCGCGCGCCGATGAAAGACGGCCTCGGACGCTTCGCCGCGAAGGGCTCCACCAACGTGTTCTCCACGCTGTTGAAGACCAGGAAGATGTTGGACCTCGGGAACGGCGTGATGTTGTTGCCGGACCCGTGCATGATGTTCGAGTCGAAAAACAGCGCCGATCCCGCCGGTCCCGTGAACTGGTCGATACCGTGCTCGGCGGCGAGCTTGGTGATGTCGTCCTCGCTCGGAACGCCGATCTCCTGCTCCTTCAACGACTCCTTGTAGTGGTTCTCCGGCGTCTCACCGACGCACTGCACGAACGTGCGCTGCGAACCGGGCATCACCATCAGACCACCGTTGAACGGGTAGTTGTCGGTGAGCGCGATGGAGCAGCTCACCGCGCGCGGCCTCGGCATGCCGTCCTCGGCGTGCCAGGTCTCGAAGTCCGAATGCCAGTAGAAGCCGTTGCCCCGGAAGCCGGGCATGTAGTTCACCCGGCTCTGGTGAATGTAGACATCGGACCCCAGGATCTGCTGCGCCCGGTCCAGGATCCGCGGGTCACGCGCCAATTCACCGATCAGCTCACTGATCTTGTGTACCTCGAAGATCGACCGGACGTCGCCGGACTTCTTCTCGGTGACGACGCGCTCGTCGGCCTTGAGTTCCTCGTCCGACGAGAGCCGCACGAGTTCCTGCCAGTACCCCTGCACCTCGGCAGGGGACAACAGTCCCTCGATGATCGTGTACCCCTTGGTGTCGTGCGAGGCCAGGGCCGCCGCGTCCATCGGGCCGTCCTGCTCGCTGCCCCAGACGGTGGGGTCCTTCCGCTCCAGCAGCTCCGCCTTGCCGGAGACACGGGTGGGGTACAAATCGGTGGTCCGGCTCTCCGCGAGAGTCACGTAACTCGCCTCCTCCGAGTGCCACTGTGCTGTTTTCGGTCGGTTGTGTTTCGCGTTCTCCCCGTTCTTCCAGGTGATACCCGTTCGGGGTTCGCGGGAACCGTCCTCACGGGAGGCGGCTCCCGCGAAACCTGTGGTGGTCCGCTTGTCAGTCCTCGACGACGAGCGGGTAGACGCCGTTCTCGTCGTGCACTTCACGACCCGTGATGGGCGGGTTGAAGACACACACCGTGCGCATGTCCGTCTTGGGACGCACCTGGTGCTTGTCGTGCTCGTTCAGCAGGTACAGCGACCCCGGCTTGAGCTGGTAGGTCTTACCGGTCGCCTTGTCCGTCAGCTCACCCTCACCCTCGACGATGAACACCGCCTCGATGTGGTTGGCGTACCAGAAGTCGTTGACCGTCCCCGCGTACAACGTGGTCTCGTGCACGGAGAACCCGACCTTGTCCTTGGCCAGCACGATGCGCTTGCTGCGCCAGTTCGGCTGCTTGATGTCTGCCTCGGTGTCGGTGATCTCGTCGAGGGTACGAACGATCAATTTTGCTCCTTTACGGGTTGAATGGGAAGCGCCTGTCGCAGGCGCGGTCAGCGACCGAGCACGGCTCGGACGGAATCCCTGATGATCGACAGTCCTTGGTCGATCTCTTCCTCGGTCGTGGTCAGAGCGGGCAGCAGCTTCACCACTTCCCCGTCGGGGCCGGAGGTCTCCATCAGCAGCCCGCGGTCGAAGGCCGCCGCGCAGACCTTGCTCGCCAGCTCCCCACTCGGGAACTCCAGACCACGGGCGAGACCGCGGCCCTTGGCCACCAGGTTGGCGTCGGGGTACTGGTTCACCAGCTCGGCGAACGCCTCGGCGACCCGCTCGCCCTTCGCCTTGGTCGCCTTCTCCAGCTCGTCGTCGCGCCAGTAGGTGCGCAGTGCCTCGGTGGCCGTGACGAAGGCCGGGTTGATGCCGCGGAACGTGCCGTTGTGCTCACCCGGAGCCCACACGTCGAGGTCCGGGCGGATCAAGGTGAGGGCCAGCGGAAGGCCGTACCCGCCGATGGACTTGGACAGGCAGATGATGTCCGGCTTGATACCGGCTTCCTCGAAGCTGAAGAACGGCCCCGTGCGACCACAACCCATCTGCACGTCGTCGAGGATCAGCAGGATGTCGTGGCGCCGGCACAGGTCCGACAGCCCCTTCAGCCACTTCAGCCGAGCGGCGTTGATGCCGCCCTCACCCTGGACGGTCTCCACGATGACCGCGGCGGGTTCGTTCAAGCCGCTGCCGGAGTCCTCCAGCAGCCGCTCGAAGTAGAGGAAGTCCGGGTAGGCGCCGTCGAAGTACTTGTCGTACGGCATCGGCGTCGCGTGCACGAGCGGGATGCCCGCGCCACCGCGTTTCATCGAGTTACCGGTCACCGAGAGCGCACCGAGCGTCATGCCGTGGAACGCGTTGGTGAAGTTGATGACCGACTCCTTGCCGGTCACCTTGCGGGCCAGCTTCAGCGCGGCTTCGACGGCGTTCGCACCGCCGGGACCGGGGAAAATGACCTTGTATTCCATCTCCCGCGGTTTGAGGATGACGTCGTTCAACGTCTCCAGGAAGTCACGCTTCGCGACGGTGAACATGTCGAGCGCGTGGGTCACGCCGTCCCGCGAAATGTAATCGAGCAACGCCTTTTTCAACACGGGGTTGTTGTGCCCGTAGTTGAGCGCACCGGCGCCGGCGAAGAAGTCCAGGTATGCTTTGCCGTCTTCCGAGTAGAGCCAACTCCCCTGAGCCCGATCGAACACTGCGGGCCAGCCACGGCTGTAGCTGCGCACCTCGGACTCAAGCGTTTCAAAGATGCTCACTTGCTTAGTCTCCTGCTATTGAGGGACAAATCGAATGACGCGAGTTCTGTCACATTCGCGGTTATCGATCACTGGGGCTGCGGAGCGCGCACGAGTGGGCCGATGCGGAAAAGATCCTCGGGCTCGTGAGCATCGGGGAAGTCTTCTGCCTCGAACAGCCGCGAACGCTCCAGCGCGGCGTTCCACCTCTTGGCGAAGGAGGAGAACAGCCTGATCGACGCCTCGTTGTCGGGCGTGATCGTGGTGTCCAGGTAGCGCACTCCGGCGTCCACGAGTCGACCGAACAGCTCGTCGAGCAGCTTTCCCGCCAGGCCGCGCCCCCGCTGTGAAGCGTCGACGGCGACCTGCCACACCAGTACGGACTCGGGATCCGTGGGACGCCGGTAACCGATGACGAAACCAACAATTTCCTCGTCTACGCGCGCGACAACCGATGTGTCGATGAAATCGACACACCACAGCAAGTAGGCGTACGACGAGTTCAAATCCAACTTCCGCGAATCACGCGCGATTCGCCACAGGGCCGCACCGTCCCGCTTGGTCGGCGTTTCGATCACAACGCGGCCCGCAGATTGATTATCGCCGTTGGCACGCTCCGTGTGCTTTCCGGACATATTCAAAGAACGTAACAGAGTGCTTTGCAGGTATCAGCCCGTCAAGCTGCAGCACAGCGTGACTACCTGCAGCAACGCAAAAACACGTGTGAGAATGCCGACAGTAAGCTTCCGATCATGAATTAAATGTGCTATAAGCACACCGCGGGACCGCCGTATTCAAATGGCGCCTGGACAGGTACGGTAGTGGCGCGTGGCACAGAACGCGAGCGTCCGTAAGAGTTAGCGCACCGTCGAGTGAGTTCGTTACGCGGACCGAGTCCCGGCGGACGCCGACCTCCGGAACCGGTGCCCGAACCGCCTGCGGTACTCGCTCGGGCTCACCCCGACCTGCTTGCGTAGGTGTGCACGCAAGTTCGACGCCGTACCCAAACCGCTGGCCTCCGCCACCTGGTCGAGGGACAGCTCTCCCTTCTCCAACAGCAGGCACGCCAACCGCACCCGCTCTCCCGTCAGCCACGCCAGGGGTGTCGTCCCCAACTCGGCGGCGAACCTGCGGTGCAAGGTGGCGGGACTCACCGCGGCCTTGCGAGCGAGGTCGCGCACACTCAGTGGTTGATCGAGCCGTTCCTGCGCCCACTCCAACACCGGAGCCAGGCTCGCCTCGACCCGACGCGCCACCGGACGCTCGACGAACTGCCGTTGTCCCCCGTCACGGTGGCCGGCGAACACCGCGCGCCTGCTCACCGTGTTGGCCACCTCCGCCCCGTGGTCCTTGCGAATGACGTGCAGCCCGAGATCCAACGCCGCCGCGCTTCCGGCAGCGGTGAGCACGGAGCCTTCGTCCACGTAGAGCACGTCGGGGTCCAGCTGGACCTCGGGGAAACGCGAGCGGAAGACCTCCACCCACCGCCAGTGGGTCGTCGCTCGCCGCCCGTCGAGCACACCCGCGGCGGCCAGGGTGAACGCGCCGGTGCAGAAACTCATCAGTCGCGCGCCCCTCGCCGCGGCCGAGCGAATCGCCTCCAGCACCGGAGCCGACGGTGGCGTCTCCGGGTCCGGGCGGTTCGGGACCAACACGGTGTCGGCCTCCTCCACGGCCTCCAACGGCGCGACGTCCGACAGTGTGAAGAAACCCGCGTGCATCCGCACGGTCGGAGTCGCGGAACACAGCCGGAACTCGTACCACGGAGCCCGCAGGAGGCCGTCGAGTTCGGGACGACGCAGCCCGAACAACTCCGTCGCCACCCCCAGCTCGAAGGGATTGGACCCGTCGTCCACGATGGCGACCACTCGATGCGCCGACTGCGACGATCCTTGCGGCATACGCGATTTGTAGCACTTACGAGCGACGTCCGCAGGCACCAAGATCGGGGCCATGCCACGGAAACCCATCGATCTGACCCGCACGTTGGAGTCCTTCGACGAGCTTTGGAGCCCCCGCATCGTCGCCACCGTGAACGACCACGACGTACGAGTGGCCAAGGTCGAGGGCGAACACCTCTGGCATGCCCACGACGACACCGACGAGTTCTTCTGCGTGCTCGACGGTGAGTTGAGCATCGCGCTGCGGGACGGTGCCGGGGAACGGACCGTGGTCCTGCCCAGGGGCTCGGTGTTCGTGGTGCCGCGGGGGGTCGAACACAAGCCGTCGTCGAAGCACGGCGCCTCGATACTGCTGTTCGAACGCACCGGGACGCTGAGCGTCGGCACCCGGCACGAGGACGTTCCCGAACACGTGGACGCCACCACCGGCCACGCGCTCCCGTGAACCGCACCGGGACGGCCGCTACCTGGTGGCGCGCCGCCGTTGGGCCGCCACCTCGATCAGCCGTCCTCGTCGCGAGGGGAACGCGTATATCGCGCTCAGCAGGAGATTGACCCAGCCGTGCGCGATCCAGCCATCGGTCCGGGCCAGCTCCCTCACAACCGAATCGGGCGTGAACGGCACCATGCGCAACCGATCGCTCTCCCAGTCGTCGACCGCGACTCCGGTGGCGCGTCCGGCCCGGACGGTGGCGCTGTTCCATTCCGTCCCGCTCAAATCGACATGCCCCAGCAGGGCCCACTGATACCGCTCGGCGTCGAGGATGAGCGAGTGGAAGACGATGCGGTCCTCGGGCACGTCGACACCCAGTTCCTCGTCGATGCCTCGCCATGCCGTCCTGAACGGATCGGGCCTGCCCGCCCGAAGGTCGTCGGCACGCATACCCTCGTTCGCGGAGATGTGGGTGGCGGAGCGCGCGCTGGAGATCCGGGGGCTGCGACGGGTGAGGATCACCTGGTTGTCCGCCGTCACGACGGTGAGGTTGACGCCGAAGGAATGCGACAGGCCGGGCAGCACGTGGCGAAGCCGCTCCGCCGGGAGCAACTCCGCGAGGTCACTTCCCGCGACGTGTTTCGCCCAGGAATTGGTGACGACGGAAAATGTCGCGTAATCCGTGCGGAAGAAGTCGATGAGGAGACCGGGATCGTCGTATCGGGCGTCCCGGCGAACGTGCACGGCGGCGACCCCCAGCTTCTCCTCGTTCCAGGCGGTGGGGCTTTCGGCGATACGGTTTCGCTCCCGCTCGATTCGCTCGCTCACCGCCTCCGGCGGAATCGGCCGGAGGGACTCGGGAAGCGTCGCCATACAGTCCTCCACGGCGGGCAACGAGACCATCCGGGTGTCCAGACGCGTCCGGTCGAAGCCGCGCACGCTGAACTGGTGGACGTAGACGTGCTCCCCACCGACGACGAGGAACTCCCCGCTGACGCCCAACTCGCGTTCCAGGCGTCGGCTTTGCCGCACGGCTCGCCACCGCCGGTAACGTTGCCCGATGTGTCGGTCCCACGGACGCCCCAGCAGGCGTTCCGCCCATGCGCCCACGAGCCCGCCGAGCAGGAGAAGGACGATGTCCTTCACCGTTATCCCGTCCATGCTCGGACGGTAACGACGAATCCGTCGATTCACGCGCGAATTGAATAACGAATTGAAATCCGAAAACGAGATCATGAAGGTATTCTGTCTCGAATTCTCATGAGACAGAACTCGGGTTCTTTTTGGTGGAACGCCATTGCCTATGACGGCGGTGGTGATCAGCTTCGGAGCAGGATTCCCCGCACGAACGCGGCCTGCCCGGCGTGCTGGAGGTCGTCGGCGATCACGCTGACCAACCGCACTCCCAGGGTGACCGGAGGGGTCCACGACTCGTCCACCACCACGTCGAGGTCCTCGTCGGAGATCCCGTCGAGGTAGGACAGCGTGTGAGCGTGCACCGCGTCGTAGTAACCGGTCAGCAGCTTCGGCGAGTTCACCCGGACCGAGGCGACCTCTTCACTCGTATGCCCGAACCCCGTGTCGTCGGGTGACAACGGCAGGTCAAACCGGTCGTACCAGCCCTCGGACGTCCACGTCTGCTCACGGCCGGCCACTTCGGACACATGATCGTCTTGGACACGCGTGAGGTGCCACAGCAACCACGTGATCGAGTTGGCCCGCTGGTCGAGACGGTGGTTCAGCTCGGTGACCTTGAGCCCCCGCACGGCGTCGTGCACGGCCTCCCTGACGCGACCGAACCCATCAATGAGTACGTCCACGCTGTCCATACGGAAATTCTCACCGATCGAGCCGCCTCCCGCCGAACAACGACCCGTGTCCGCACTTCCTGCACTCGTGTCCGCAGGTTAGGAACGAGTGTTTGCAGTTCCCGTACGAGCGGAGCACGCGAACTGCCACTGGCCGACGACCATGCCCGGCACCCGGTGTCCCCAACCTGCGGACACACGTCCCCAACCTGCGGACACGCGTGCACAGGCTGCGGACACGCGTGCACAGGCTGCGGACACGATCAGAGGCGGCGGCAGAGGGCGTCCACCGTGGTGGGTGACAGCATTTCGTCGGCGACGAGGCCCGCGAGTCCCACGAACGCTCCCCGGTCGCCGAGCTGGGAGGCGGCGATGTCGAGCTTGCGCAGCGCGCTGGCATGCGCGTTGGCCTCCACCGTGGCCCGCAACGCCTCCACGAACGGTGGCAGCACCCCCACCGCGCCGCCGAGGCGAAGGTAGCGGGGGTTCACGATCGACACCACGGTGGCGAGCACCGTCCCGACCAGGCGCCCCGCCGCCGACACCGCCTCGATCGCCTCCCGCCTGCCGCCGGCGACCCACCGGACGACGTCGTCGACCGACCTCACCCCGTGCTCCCGCAGCGTCCGTACGAGAGCCTGCCCGCTCGCCTCCGCCGCGACGCAACCGCGCCGCCCACACGAACACCGCTGGTTACTGCCCTCGATGCGCATGTGCCCGATCTCCCCGGCCGAGCCCGTCTCGCCGCGATGAGGACGCCCCTCGATGACGAGTCCCGCCCCGATACCGGTCCCCACCTTCACACCGACGACCGTCGCCTTGGGGCGTCCCATCGCGTAGTAGTCGGCCAGCGCGAGCGCGTTCGCGTCGTTCTCCAACAGCACCGGCACCCCGAACGCGTCGGCGAACGGGTCCCGCAGCCGCACGCCTCCCCACTCCCGCATGGTCGGCGGCGCGGTGGTGACACCGGCGTCGTGGTCGATCTGCCCCGGCACCGACAACCCCACCGCACACAGGCTTTCCGCCCTGCCCGACTGGGAAAGCAACGACCGGGCCTCGTCGACGAGCATCGGGAGAGTCTCATGAGGACCATGCCGAGTGGACAGTCGAAGATCCTGTCGAGCGAAGACGTTTCCTCGCAGATCGACCACCGCGAGCGTCGCGTGGCTCTGCCCGATGTCGGCCACGAGCGCCGTGTGTCCGGTGTCGTCGACGGCCAGCAGTTCCGCCCTGCGGCCGCCGCTGGACTCCCGATGCCCTACCCGCCGCACGAGTCCGGTTCGCCGCAGCGCGTCGAGGCGCTCCACCATCGTGACCCGCGAGACCCCGACCCGCTCCTGCAGCTCCTGCCGGGTGAGCGGCCCTTCCGCGCGGAGCACGGCGAGCACGTGTCCGGGCGAGGTGGGATTGGTGTCGAGCATATTGACAGAATGGCGCAGTCCACTTATGTTCACCAGCCAGACAAAAGTGGGCAGCGACAGCCGGGGGTCCTCGATGCGGAGAGTCGGTCTCACCCGCCGGTCGCTCCTACGCGCCGCGGGGCTCGGCGCGGTCGCGTTGGCGGCGGGGTGCACTGGGTTCGCCACCACCGGAAACGGCGGCATGGTGTTCCTGTCGACCCAGTTCCGTCCCGTCGACGAGGCCGAGCGGTTCCGACGCCTGCTCGCGAGTGTGGCCCCCGGCGAGGTCAGCTACGTCACCATCGAGGAAGGCCCGTTCTCAAGCCAGATCCGCAGCCAGGTGGACGCGGGCAGCACCCAACTGGGCCTGGTCGCGGGGCTGCACGGCGACCTCGCGCCCCTGGCGGGCGACTACCTCACCGACGTCTCGGAGCTGCTGCGTCGACTGGGTGAGCGGAGATGGCCACCCGACTACCTCGAACTCGCGCGCACCGGCACCGATCGCAGTTGGTACGTACCCTGGGCGACGGCCAGCTACGTGCTGGCCGCCCACGCCGACGCGCTCGAACACCTTCCTCCGGGGGCCGACGCCGACTCCTTGACCTACGACCAGTTCCTGGACTGGGCCATCGCGGCACGCAAGGCCAACGGCAACCGGCCCGTGCTCGGGCTGCCCGCGGGGCCGCAGGGGTTGTTGCACCGGTTCACCCAGGGCTACCTCCTGCCGTCGTTCACGGGCGGGCAGATCACCACGTTCCGGTCGGCGGAGGCGGTGACGGCCTGGGAGTACCTGCGCGAGCTGTGGGCCAACTGCAACCGCTCCAGCACCACGTACGGCTTCATGCAGGAACCGTTGGAAAGCGGCGAGGTGCTCATGGCGTGGGACCACGTCGTGCGGCTCGTCGAAGCTCCCGAACGCGATCCCGACAACTGGCGCATGCTTCCGAGCCCCAGGGGGCCGCACGGCCTCGGTTACATGGCCGTGGTCGCCGGGCTGGCGATCCCGAGGGGCAGCACCGACCCCGACCTCGCGGAGCGGACCATCGACGTGCTCTGCCGTCCGGACACCCAGGTCGAGTTGCTGCGTTCCAACGGTTTCTTCCCCGCGGTGGACGCGACGATCCCCGACGACCTGCCGCCCGCGATCACGCTGGAGGCCGACGCGGTACGACGGCAGCAGGAGGCCGAGGACAGCCTGCTGTCCCTGCCGCCGGTCGGGCTCGGCGACCGGGAGGGCGAGGTAACGAAGGTCTTCCAGGACACCTTCCGCTCGATCGTGCTGGACGGCGACCCGATCCGGCCCACCCTGGACCGGCAGGCGGGCATCCTCCAGAGCATCCTCGACGAGCTGCGGGTGCCGTGCTGGGCGCCCGATCCCCCCGCCGACCGGTGCGAGGTGGCGTGATGGCCAAGTTCCTGCGTTCGCCTTGGATCCTGCTGCTGCCGTCCGTGGTGCTGATGCTCGCCCTCTTCGGATGGCCGCTGGCCCAAGCGGTCGTCACGGCGTTCAGCGACGACGACGGCTTCACGCTCGCCCACTGGAAACGGCTGGTCGAGGACCCGTACTTCCTGCGGGCGCTGCGGAACACACTGTTGCTGATCGTGATCGTCGTGCCCATCCAGCTGCTGCTCTCGGTGGGCATGGCACTGCTCATGCAGGCCCGGCCCAGGTTCGCCGGGGTGCACTTCTACCTGTGGTGCGTACCGCTGGCGATCTCCGAACTCGCGGCGGGCCTGGTGTGGTTGTCGATCTTCGACAACCGCGGGTACCTCAACTCGCTGTTGGTCTCCCTGGGGCTGTCCGAGCACGGCGTGCAGTGGCTGAGCTACGACAACCCGACGACGATGCTGCTCACCGTGGTGGTCGCCGAGGTGTGGCGGGCCACGGCGCTCATGTTCGTCATCGTCGTCGCGGGGGTGCAGATGATCCCCCGTGACTACGACGAGGCGGCCCAGGTGTTCGGCGCGTCCTTCTGGCAGCGGCTACGACACGTCACCCTGCCGCTGCTCGCACCGAGTCTGCAGGTAGCGCTGATCCTGCGCACCATCCTGGCGCTCCAGGCGTTCGCGGTGGCGCAGGCGCTGACGGGCCGCGACTTCCCGCTGCTCGTGGGCGAGACGTACGAGTGGTACGTGAACCTGCAGAACCCGGCCGTCGCCAGCGCGGTGGCACTCGTGGTGCTCGCGATCTCCCTCGGCACGGCGGTGCTCTACCTGCGAACGGTGCGAAGTTCGGAGGATGTCCGGTGACCACGCAGACGACCGAAGGGGAGCGGGTGGGGCGCACACTGCCTCCCGTCGACCGGGCTCCGTTACGCCGGCGTCGGTGGCGCGCGCTCGCGGTACAGGTGGCCTGCACGGCGGTGACGCTGTTCATGGCCCTGCCGATCGTGCTCATCGGGTTGGCCGCAGTGTCCTCGCGCGACGCGCTGACCGAGTTCCCGAAGTCGTTGGTGCCGAGCGAGTTCTCCACCGAGACCCTGCAGGCGTTCGTTCGGGCCACGGGCACCGTGCCCGCGTTCGGCAACTCGCTGCTCGTCGGGCTCTACACGGTGTTCTGGTCGCTCGTGGTGGGTGCGCCCGCGGGCTACGCCTTGGCCCGTCACGTCTTCCGGGGCAAGGACGCCTACCGGGTGTTCATGCTGCTCGTACGGGCCCTGCCGATCGTGGTGCTGTCCGTGCCGCTGGCCACGATGTTCCTTCGGCTCGACGTCTACGACACGGTGTTCGCCACGACGCTGATCCACACGACTCTGGCCCTGCCCACCACCGTGCTGATCACCGCGAGCATCTTCGTCTCGGTGCCGAAGGACGTGGAGGAGGCCGCGCAGGTCTTCGGCTGCACCCGGTGGCAGGCCGCACGCAAGGTGGTGGTCCCGCTCGCCCTTCCCGGACTCGCGGCGTCGTCGATCTTCACCTTCGTGCTCTCGTGGAACGAGATCCTCGGCGCCACCGTGGTCACCCTGGGGCACCGCACGCTGCCCGCACAGGTGCTGACCTCGCTCTCCGAGGCCTCCGTCGCCTACCGGTTCGCCGGCGGGTTCGCGTTGATCGTGCCCGCTTTGTTGTTCATCTTCCTGATGCGCCGCTACCTGCTGAACATGTGGGGCACCACGCTCCGATGAGGGGGTTACCGACATGGCCGAGGTCATCCTGAAAGACCTCGTCAAGACCTATCCCGGCAACGACTCCCGAGCCACCGACGAAGTGTCGCTCACCGTCGCGGACGGCGAGTTCATGGTTCTGCTCGGGCCGTCGGGTTGCGGCAAGACGACGTTGTTGCGCATGGTCGCGGGCCTGGAACTGCCGGACTCGGGGCAGATCGTCATCGGCGACCGCGACGTCACCTACGCGGAGCCCAGGCGGCGCAACCTGTCGATGGTGTTCCAGTCCTACGCCGTGTTCCCGAACAAATCGGTAGCCGACAACATCGGTTTCGGACTCCGGGTGCGCGGGGTGCCCGCCGCCGAGGTGCGCCGCAAGGTCGCCTGGGCGGCCGACCTGCTGCAGCTTACGCCCTACCTCGACCGCTACCCGGCGAAGCTCTCGGGCGGGCAACGACAGCGGGTGGCGGTGGCCAGGGCCATCGTCATGGACGCCGACGTGTTGTTGATGGACGAACCACTGTCCAACCTAGATGCTCTGCTGCGCCTGTCGTTCCGCGCGGAGCTGAAGAAGCTCGTCGGCGAGCTCGGCACCACCACGCTGTACGTGACGCACGACCAGGTGGAGGCGCTGTCGCTGGGCGACCGGGTGGCGGTGATGCGCGACGGCTCCATCGTGCAGTGCGACACGCCGACGTCGGTGTACGACGAACCGGCCGACACCTTCGTGGGCGGGTTCCTCGGAAGTCCTCCCATGAACTTCCTGACCGGCAAGGTGGAGCGGGACTCCCACGGGGCACTCACGGTCGACTTCGGCGGCCAGTCGTTGCCCCTGCCCACGTCGCTGACCTCCTACGAGGGCAGGAAGCTCACGCTCGGAATCCGTCCCGAGGCGATCTCGGTCGACGGGCTCGGCTCGGCCGACGGCGAGGCCTCGGTGCGCGGCACCCTCCAGGTACTGGAACCGCTCGGTTCGGCCGTGCTGCTGACCACCGAGGTCTGCGGGCAGACGGTGAAGGTGCAGGCCCCGGCGTCGTTCCGCACCGAGACCGGAACGGAGCTGCGGCTGCGGCTTCCCGCGAGTCAGTGTCGGTGGTACGACCCGGAGACGGGACTGCTTCTGGAGGCCAGGTGACCACCACGACCACGGGAACCGGTCCCACGGGGCTGTCCGACACCACACTCGCCGCCCGTGCGGCCGCCGTGTTGCGGGACAACGACACCGGCGCTCTCGTCACCGCCTCCCCCAAGCTCTACCCACACATGTGGAGCTGGGACGCCGCGTTCATCGCCATCGGGCTGGCCTACCTCGACGTGGGCCGGGCGCTGACCGAGCTCGACACGTTGTTGTCGGCGCAATGGTCGGACGGAATGCTGCCCCACATCGTCTTCACCGACGCGGAAGGCTACTTCCCCG
Source organism: Saccharomonospora glauca K62 (assembly GCF_000243395.2). Lineage (NCBI taxonomy): Bacteria > Bacillati > Actinomycetota > Actinomycetes > Pseudonocardiales > Pseudonocardiaceae > Saccharomonospora > Saccharomonospora glauca. Next base: position 4,020,625 of record NZ_CM001484.1, read on the forward strand.
GCCCCGACCGTTGGGGCACGGACATCGCGCCGCAGCGTCCGCGCCGGGTCCGTACCTCGGGAATCTGCCAGCCCCCGGTGCACGCGGTCGCGTTGCGCAGAATCGTCTCCATCGCGCGCCGAACCTCGAAGGCCGAGGCCGAGCTCGCCGAGCGTTTCACCGCCCGCGCCTGGTCGTCGTTGTACCGCTGGCATGCCTGGCTCGCCCGGCATCGGATCGCGGAACCGTGTGGACTGCTCACCATCGTGCACGGTTGGGAGTCCGGAATGGACAATTCCCCGCGATGGGACGCCGCCTACGAGCGGGTCCGTCCGGGACCGGATCTGCCTCCGTACGTGCGCCTGGACACCCTGGGCGTGGACGATCCGGGGGAACGTCCCAGCGACGAGGAGTACAACCGCTATCTCTGGCTCATCGAGCAAATGCGGCGGGTCCGCTACGAGCCCGCACGGGTGCTCGCGACCTCGGACTTCCGGGTGGGGGACGTGTTCAGCACCGCGTTGTTCGCCATGGCGTGCGACGACCTGGCCGAGCTGGCCGAGGAGCTCTCGCTTCCCGTCTCCGCCGAGGTGGCCGAGCTACGCTCGTGGGCCCGACGCTCTCGCAGGGCCGTGGCCGACGCCTCCGACCCCGACACCGGACTGGCCTTCGACCGCGATCTGCGTTCCGGGGAGACGCTTCGCGCCACCACGGTGGCCTCCTTCGCGCCGCTGCTGTGCTCGGCGTTGCCGAAATCGTCGGAAGCACGACTGCTCGCGAACCTCACCGGTCCGGGCTGGGCGGGCCATCCCGACCTCGTCGCCGCCGTGCCTCCGTCGGTGTCGCCGCGCGAAGCCGGGTTCGACTCCCGCCGTTACTGGCGTGGTCCACAATGGCCGGTCGTGGTCTGGTTGTTCAGTTTCGCCTTCCTGCGCAACGGCCACACCGAGCTCGCGCGGCGCTGGCGGGAGGAAGGGCTGCGGCTGGTGTCGGACGGGTCCTTCGGGGAGTACTACGAGCCCTTCACCGGGGAACCGTTGGGCAGCACGCAACAGTCGTGGACGGCCGCCGTGACATTGGACTGGCTCTGTGGTTGGTGACGCGGTCGGCTCACCCGCCCGCCGGGTCGCAGGCACGCCACAACCGCGTACCGAAGTCGGAGATACGCACCGTGCGTCGCACGAACGTCGGCCTTCTCGCCGCCCGCACCGCCTCGGCGACGACCTCGTCAGCCGCGAGCACCTCGTACTGCGTACCGAACCCGGCGTTCTCGGGCCCGAGTTCGGCGAGGCCGAGTTCGACGAGCCTGGTGACGTAGACGGGAACGTGGTCGGCCAGGGTGACACCCGCCGCCTTTCCCACGGTGGAGGCGTTGCGCAACACGACTCGTCCCCTGCCACCGAAGAAGGTGCGCTCGACGACGTCGAGCACGGGATGGGGAGTGCGATCGGAGAGGGTGGAAAGAAGCCGGGCCTCGTCGGGAACGAGGGAGGCCAGGACGGTCTCATAGAGCCGCAGGGTGGCGTCCTCGCGGCTGAGTTCGGCCGACTCGGCGAGCAATTCGGCCATCCGCTTGCGCAGTCGGTCCGGACCGGGAACTGCGGGCAGCTCCGGGCGGGAACGTCGGCTCCGCGGTTCCTCGCCTCCGGGAAGCAGTTTCGCCAGCTCGTAGCTCGTGCGAGCGGCGAGAGTAGCCATTCTTCCCACACCGCGTACCAGGTTCCGCGTCGCCACGGTCCGATGCTACTGCGGAACCTCACTCTTTCGAGTGGTCTTGAACGCCCGAGTTGAATCCCCAGCGTTCGAGTGCTTCCCGAATGAACTCCGCGCCGATGCGGTTCGCCGCCGCGGTGTTGCCCTTCGGCCGCTCAGGAACCTCGCCGAGCTGCTCTATCACGCGGTCCTGCTCGGCCGAAGGGTACTTCCAATGCCCTCCGCAGCCCGCCGGGCACGGTAGTTCGATCGTGCGGAGCACACCGTCCTGCGGTTGTTTCCACGACAACACCCCTGCGCCCTCGCACAGGGGGCAGTCGTCACTTCGGAACCTGGCCGAGTCCTCCGCAGTTCCCACAAGGGTCCTTCCGATTGGGGGCGAGTCCGGATCCGAGACAGCGTGGGCAGGTCACCATGTCGAAGTTCATCCTGCATCGTCCCTTACGTTCACGGAAGCGAACAACGACAATATTCGCGTGATCGGAGCACGTGTGCGGTCAGGATCGCACAATCCTCCGTTTGCCTCGGCGGTTTGCTCCGTTCGTCACGCGGCCAGCCATTCCTTCGCAGCAGCGATCCCGTCCACGGTGATCTGATGTCCCCCGCTGTGCCAGTGCTCGGTGACGTCGCAGCCGCGTTCCCGCAGGGCAGCCACGAGTTCCTGCGCGGGCACGAGGGGGGCCATCGGATCGCGCCGCCCGTTCGCCATGAGCACCCGCGTGCCCGACAGGTCGTGACGTGGCGGGTCGGGCACCGGCAACATGGCCGCGAACAACACCGCCTCGGAGAGCACGTCGGGCCGGAGCAGCAGCACTGCCGCCGCGATGTTCGCGCCGTTGGAGAAACCCGCGGCCACCAGACGCCGCCCGTCGAGTTCGTAGCGCTCCCGCGCCTCGACCACGAAGTCCGCCAACTGGCCGGCTCGGTAGACGACATCCTCGCTGTCGAAGACGCCCTCCGCGTGCCGGCGGAACCAGCGAGCTGCTCCGTGCTCGGACACCGGGCCCGCGGGAGCGAGCATCGGCGAGGCCGGGCACAGCTCCTTGCCGAGCGACAGGATGTCGGTCGGGCTCCCTCCCGTTCCGTGCAGCAGCAACAGCACGGGAGCCGACGGGCTGCCCTCGACGAACTCGTGGTCGAACGTCAACTCGCTCATGCGCTCACCGGGTTGTTCTCACTGGGCAGGTCTAGTTCGGGCAACATGGCCTCGATGCGCTGCCGGTCGGGCTCCAGCCACGGCGGCAGCTTCAACGCCCTGCCCAGTTCGAGCAACGGCTCGTCGACGGTGAAACCGGGACGGTCGGTGGCGATCTCCAACAGGGTGCCACCGGGCTCGCGGAAGTAGATCGATCGGAAGTACTGGCGGTCCATGATCGAGGTGACCCCCACACCCCGTTCCATCAGCTCTTCCCGCCACGCGGTCTGCGTCTTCTCGTCGGGTGCCCGCCATGCCACGTGATGCACCGTTCCCGCGGCCACCAGTCCTCGCGGGGCGTCCGGCGTCACGAGGACGTCCACGGTGGCTCCGGGGCCACCCTCACCGGCGATGAATCGGAACCGGTTGTGCTCCTCCCGCGCGAATTCCAGCCCGAGCCCTTCGGTGAGCATGCCCGCCGTCGCGTCCTCACGGTTCACCGAGAGTGTGACCGAGTGCAGGCCCCGGATCGCATGTTCGGCGGGGACCGAGGGGGTGTCCCACGGATTTCGGGGATCACCCCGCGGATGAGCCACGAGAGCGAGCTGAAGGCCGTCCGGGTCACGAAACAGCAGGACGTCCTCGTCGTCCCGGTTGACCACCCGCCCCGTCGACACGCCCATGTCCTCCAGGTGCCGCTTCCACCAGCCGAGGGAGTGCTCCGGCACCGAGAACGACGTCATGGTCGCCTGGCCGGTACCGACACGACCGCGAGGCGCGTCCCGCCAGGGAAAGAACGTCAGCAACGTGCCGGGCGCACCGGACTCGTCCCCGTAGTAGAGGTGGTAGGTACCCGGATCGTCGAAGTTCACGGTGGTCTTCACGAGCCGGAGCCCGAGCGTGCGCAGGTAGAAGTCGGCATTGCGCCGGGGATCGCCCGCTATCGCGGTGACGTGGTGCAACCCGCTGGTCCGAAACGGCATGGCTCCTCCTCGCCCAGCTGGGTACCTCCCCGGTCGACGGCATAAACTCTTGCCAGAAAGATATTTCCGAGCAAGGCTCCCAGGAAGGCATCGACTGCCGTGACGACACCCGGCGACGACGAGTTGTCGACCTGGTGGGACCTCGTGACGGAGGGCTACTCGGCCGTGAGGGAACGGATCGCGGACGAGCTCACCACCCGGTTCGACCTGACTCCGACGTCCTTCGAGGTGTTGCTACGCCTGGCGCGCTCCCCCGATCGGCGCCTGCCGATGACCCTGCTCGCCCGCGAGGCCGCACTCTCCAGCGGCGGATTCACCAAACTCGCCGACCGACTGTGCTCGGCGGGGCTGATCCGCCGCGCCCCCAGCGACGAGGACAGAAGGGTCATCTACGCCTGCCTGACCGAGCACGGCGCCGATGTGGCCCATCGGGCACGGCAGGTTCGCGCCGAACTGCTCCGCCGCCTCGTGCTCACTCCACTGGGCCCCGACGCTGCGCGGGCACTCGCGGAGACGATGCGCACCCTCCGGGACGCCCAGGCGGCGAGGACTAACCCGGCCGCGACCTCCACCCGCCGTGTCAATCCCTCACCGAAGTGAACGACCACGAAACAGTGTCACTCCATTTTTTCCTTTCCTCGTGGAGCGACAATTTTCACTTCCTCGCACTACTCGAACAGGTGAAGCGATCTGCACCACTCGGGAATTTTGGATTGGAGCGGGATTTTTCCGGGTAGAGGGTGGCGAGGCTTTCTGCCTTTGGCTACATGCCCCATGATTTCGGAGAAAGGACATCTCATGCGCAGTGTTCGTCGCGGAACGGTTGCCGCCGCCCTCGCCTTCCCGCTCGCGTTCGGCTTCGCCGGCGTGGCCGGAGCCTCGGAGGCCGAGGGGAGCGTCGACTACGCCGCGTACGAGGCGAGCATCGCTGTCGCCGGCCCCGAGGGCGCTTTCGCCGGTGAGGTCTCGGCCGAGGCGTTCTACGGCGAGTTCGAGAAGAACGGTGACCACAAGGACGGCAAGGACAACGACAAGCGAGGCGGCGACTCCCGCCACGACGACAAGGGCGAGGACAAGAACAAGGACCACGACAAGGACAAGAGCAAGGACAAGGACAAGGACAAGGGCGGCGAGAAGGAGGTCAGCTACGCCTCCTACGAGGACAGCGGTGCCGCCGCCAGCTACAAGGGCGCCGTCGCGTGGGACGTCGAGTCGGAGGCCTTCCACGCCGAGCAGGACTGATCTCCTCTCCTCACCCTCCTTGCGGCGATGCCCCGGACGTACCTTCCGGGGCATCGCCGTGTCCGCTCCGAGTCGAAATCGGACGCTCCGCGTCCTCTGGGGCTTCGCCTACCTCACTTCAGTGAATGAGGTGTTCCGGGAGAGCCTGATCGCTTAGCGCTCTCGGCACCGGGTAGCAGAAACGTCGAGGCGTTCCGCCTCGCTCAACACCTGGTAACTCGAAGAAAGGACACCTCATGCGCAGTGTTCGTCGCGGAATGATCGCCGCCGCCCTCGCTCTCCCGCTCGCGTTCGGCTTCGCCGGCGTGGCCGGAGCCTCGGAAGGCGAAGGCAGCGTCGACTGGGCCTCGTTCGAGGCCGGAGGCGCCGTCGCCACTCCTTGGGGTGCGGCCGCCGGTGAGATCGAGAGCGAGGCGCTGCACGCCGTGTTCGAGAGCAACGGCGACGACAACGGCGACCACAAGGACAAGGACGGCAAGCACGGCGACAAGCGGGGTGACCACGACAACGGCAAGCACGAAAACGGCGAGAAGGAAGTCAGCTACGCCTCGTTCGAGGCCGAAGGTGCCGCCGCGAGCTTCCTCGGTGCGGCCGCGGGCGAGCTCGAGGCCGAAGCCTTCCACGGTGCGCAGGACTGACCTCGCACCCGTCCGGTGAAGATGCCTCGGGGTCTGCCCCGAGGCATCTTCGCGTATTCACCCGTCGAATTCCCTCCAGAAAGCCGAGCGCGTTCCCGACGCCCCACCGCAACGGTTTTCCGGGATAACCCACATCGGCGAAGTGGGGTGCCCCGACGAGTGAGGAAAGGTTAGGCCCGATCAGCTCCGGGTAGAGAGTGACCAGGCTTCTGCCTCTGCTCCAGATCTGTAACAGAGAAAGGACATCTCATGCGCAGTGTTCGTCGCGGAGTGATCGCCGCTACCCTCGCCTTCCCGCTCGCGTTCGGCTTCGCCGGCGTGGCCGGAGCCTCGGAAGGCGAAGGCAGCGTCGACTGGGCCTCCTACGAGGCCGAGGGCGCCGCGGCCGACGCGACCGGTGCGGCCGTCGGCGAGATCGAGGCCGAAGCCTTCCACGGCGAGCAGGGCTGACCGGCCCCGCCTCGCGCACGCACTCCCCACGATGCCCCGGAAGGACCCTTCCGGGGCATCGTCATGAGTGCGACTGATTCAGGACGTCGTCGAAGAACCCGAGCAGCGCGGGCCACATCCCCGGAATCAACAACACTCCCAGCACCGCGAACAGCGGGAACAGAACCGCCGTCTCGACCTTGGCCCCGGTACGGAAGCGGAGCTGTTTCGGCGGCCGCAGCTCGTACCACGTCTCACCGGCGATCGGAATGGGGAAGAGGAAAGGACATCCCGATTCGGTGAGGGCGTCCCCGAGACAGTGGGTGAAGCACCCGAGTGCCACCGCGATACCCAACAACCCGGACACCGAGTCGAGCTGCGCGAACGCGTCCGGACTGTTCTCGACCACCCACCACACGACGGCCCCGCAGGCCACGGGCAGCAGCCAGTCGCCGAGTGCGTCCTCGGCGAGCAACAGGCCGAACACCACGACTCCGACGACGGCCCAGGGCCCGCCCACTTCGGTGCCCCAGGCCGTGAGAGCGCCGAGCAGCAACGCGAACAGCAGCGTGTGCGACAGATGCCGATGGCTGCCCTTCTTCCGTTCGTCCCTGGGGCCCTTCGTCACCTTGTAGAGCGCCGCCGAGGCGTTGCTCAGCAACCAGGACAGGCCCTTGGTCACCGGCCCCAGGAGTTTCGACGCCCGCGCACCGGGGTGGTCCAGATCGGGCAACAGCGCATAGCCCGCCGTCGTCGCGGCGAATACGACCGCCTGCGAGAGCGTGGTGATGCCCACTGCGGGCGCCACGGCCAGGCCGGCGCACCAGCCGGTCAACGCATGGGTGCGACCCATCATGGGAGTCGAAAACCTTCCAGCCGTCGGTTGGGACACGGTCGAACGTCGGTGCGAACAGTCTCCCCGACCGACCACACGCAGTGATCAACACCCCTGCCGTGAACGCGCTTCGTACTCGCCACACCCTACGAAAGTCGGGAATTTCGCCGCGAGCCGTCCGGATGTGAAACGTCCGTAAGTCCGCCGAGGATGATCGTTCCAAACTTCTGTGGAGGTCATCTAGTGGCAAGACAACCCTGGATGCGACGCCTGGGCGTCGCTACGGCGGTGAGCGCCGTCACGGTATTGGGGCTGGGGGCGCCCCCGGCCACGGGGCAGGAACAGGAGCCACCTCGATCGGGTCCCGGTGAGGAACTCGATCTGGAGGACCAAATTCTCCTCGAACAGGCCGAGCAGGCCGGCAAATCCACGGTGACCCTGCTGGTCGCGGCCGAACGTGGCCGAACGGACGCCGCCAAGGGCGAACTGGCCTCGTTGGGCGGCAAGGTCCAGGACACGGACGCCAAGCTCGACTACCTGAAGGTCACGGTCCCCATCGAACAAGCCGAGCAGGCCCAGAAACTGCACTCGGTCAAGGCCGTCGACGTCGACGGCCTCATCGCGCGGGACGAACCCGAGCCGTTCGGCGCGACCGACCCGATCCCGCAGCCCGCGCCGAACGCCAAGACTCCCAAGCGGAACCCGTACCTGCCGACGCAGGACACCAAGGCCGCGCAGTTCACGGACCTGTTCCCGCAGTGGGACGGGCGCGGCACCACGATCGCGATCATCGACACCGGTATCGACCTCGATCACCCCGCGCTGGCAAAGACCAGCACGGGGAAGCGCAAGATCGTCGACTGGTACACCGCGAACTCCCCCACGTCCGGTGACGGCACGTGGGTGAAGCTGTCGGAGGAGACCTACTCCGGCACGTTCACCGCGGAGGGCCGCGAGTGGACCGCCCCCGAAGGCAAGTACACGTTCGGCGTGTTCTCCGAGACCGCGGAGGACCTCGGTGCCGGCAACAGCGAGCTGGAGGGCGACGTCAACCGGGACGGCGACCGCGAGGACAGCTGGGGCGTGCTGTTCGACACCGAGACGAAGGAGGTCCGCGTCGACCTCGACGGCGACGGCGACTTCACCGACGAGAAGCCGATGCGCGACTACGCGATCAACTACGACGTCGGTTACTTCGGCGAGGACGACCCCGACACCGACGTCGTCGAGCGCATGCCGTTCGTCGTGCAAACCGACCAGCCCGGTTACGTCAACATCGGTCTTTCCTCCGGCGCGCACGGATCGCACGTCGCGGGTATCGCCGCGGGCAACAACCTGTTCGGCGGCAAGATGGACGGCGCGGCGCCCGGCGCGAAGCTGATGTCGGTCAAGGCATGCCTGTCCACCCCGTCGTGCACGTCGAGCGGCCTCGTGGACGGTGTCATCTACGCCGCCACCCACGGCGCCGACGTCGTCAACATCTCCATCGGCGGTCTGCCCGCCCTCAACGACGGCAACAACGCGCGTGCCGAGCTGTACAACCGGATCATCGACACCTACCAGGTCCAGCTGTTCATCTCGGCGGGCAACAGCGGTGCGGGCGCCAACTCCGTCGGCGACCCGTCGGTGGCTACCGACGTGTTGAGCATCGGCTCCTACATCACCGCCGACACCTGGCTCGCGAACTACGGCTCCGTCTCGGCGGCCAAGGAGAGCCTCCACCCCTTCTCCTCTCGCGGCCCGCGTGAGGACGGCGGCTTCAAGCCCAACCTCATCGCGCCGGGTGCCGCAGTGGCGTCCACCCCGATGTGGCAGCCGGGTAGCCCGGTGCCGGGCACCTTCGACCTGCCCGCGGGTTATGGCATGCTCAACGGCACCTCGATGGCGGCTCCGCAGGCCACCGGTGCCGGTGCGCTGCTGGTGAGCGCGTACAAGTCGCTGTACGGCAAGCGTCCCGACCCGGCAGTGCTGCGTTCGGCCATGACCTCCACCGCTCGGTTCGTGGACGGCATCCCGGCCTACGCCCAGGGCGCGGGTCTGATCAACACGATCAAGGCCCTCGACGTCCTCCGCGGCGAGAAGCACGCCGACGTGAGCACGTCGGTCGAGGTGAACACGGTGCTGTCCCACCAGCTGGCCACGCCGGGTGTCGGTGTGGGCATCCACGACCGCGAGGGCGTGCGGGTCGGTGAGCGCTACACCCGCACCTACACCCTCACGAGGACCAGCGGGGTGAAGCACCCGGTGCCCTACCACGTGAGCTGGGTCGGCAACGACGGCACGTTCTCGTCGAAGAAGACCGTGGTCCTGCCGCTCAACAAGCCGGTGACCTTCGACGTGAAGATCAACCCGACGAAGCCCGGTGCGCACTCGGCGTTGCTCCGCCTGGACGACCGCAAGACCGTGGGCTACGACGTGCAGACCATGAACGTCGTGTTCGCTCCGCTGGAGTTCACCGAGCAAGACGGCTTCACGGCCGAGGCCTCCGGAACCGTCGGACGCAACCAGGTGTCGAACGTGTTCGTCCGCGTGCCCGAGGGCACGGCGTCGCTGAAGATCGACATGGCCGCCGGCGGTGAGGACGGCAAGGGACAGGTGCGGTTCGTCCGCTATGACCCCACCGGCATTCCCGTCGACTCCACCTCGTCCACGGACTGCTACAACCCCGACGCCGGTGGCGGCTGTCCCGGCGGTACGGCCACCAGCCGCACCGTGGCCGACCCGATGCCGGGTGTGTGGGAGGTCGTGATCGAGGCGCGCCGGACGTCCGACGCGGACACCTCGCCGTGGTCGCTGTCGATGGCGGTGCAGGGTGCCAGCGTGGAACCGAACCCGGACGTGATCCCGGAAGCCACGCCGGGTGAGTCGGTGGAGCGCGAGTACACGGTGACGAACACGCTCGGTGGCTTCACCGGAGCGCTGACCAGCGCGCCTCTCGACAGCGCCCGCAAGGAGCGGCCGAGCATCGGCGAGGGCGAGACGCAGACGTACGACGTCACCGTGCCCGAGGGGGCCACGGCGCTGACGGCCACCATCGGCTCGGCGTCCGACGGCGGCGCGGACCTCGACCTGTTCGTCTACGACTGTACGTCCGGCACCTGCGAACTGGCCGACTACACCGCCGACGGCGACTCCGAGGAGTCGGTGACGGTGACGAAGCCGGCCGCCGGTACCTGGCGTGTCGAGGTCGAGGCCTACGCCGTCCCGGCCGGTACCACCGAGTACGACTACCTCGACAGCTACTCGGTCGACGGGCTGGGGAGCATCGAGGTCGCCGACGAGCCCGCCGAGCGGGCCACCGGCAGCACGTGGACCGTGCCGGCCACGGTGACCGTGGCGGGCGACCCCGGCGAAGGCCGGGTCCTGCGGGGTGTGCTGACCGTACGCACCACCGACGACCTGCGCGTCGGCAGCTCCGAGGTGATCGTCGAGTCGATCGGCGGCTGACGTCTCGTACGACGCTGGCTCAGCCGGGTGCGGCCACCGCCGTACCCGGCTGAGCTCTTTTCGGAAGCCCGCGGCACCGGCATTTCCCCGGCCCTCACTGGGTACTCCGTGTACATGGCTTCTCGACTCGACCGGTATCGGGCGAAGCGGAGCAAGGGGCGAACCCCCGAGCCGCTGCCCGACGACGCAGCGCCGGTTCGGGGCGAGGGTGACCGTTTCGTCGTCCACGAGCACCACGCCCGCAGGCTGCACTGGGACGTGCGTCTGGAGCACGACGGCGTGCTCGTCTCCTTCGCCGTTCCCAAGGGGCTGCCCGAGAGGCCGGGACTCGTGCGCCTCGCCATCCACACCGAGGACCATCCACTCGAGTACGCCACGTTCTCCGGCGAGATTCCGAAGGGCGAGTACGGCGCGGGCCTCATGACGATCTGGGACCGCGGCCGGTACGAGACCGTCAAGTGGAGCGACCATGAGGTGTCGGTGGTGCTCCACGGTGAGTACGTGCACGGGCGGTACGTGTTCTTCCGCTCCCACGACGCCGACGACAAGAACTGGAACGTCATCCGCTCCGATCCACCGGACGATCCGGAATGGACTCCGCTGCCGCCGCTCCTGAAACCCATGCTCGCCGTCGCCGGCTCCCTGCCCGACCCGGAACGGGACGCCGAGTACGGCTACGAGTTCAAGTGGGACGGTGTGCGGGCGCTGGCCAGGGTGGAGGGCGGCAGGGCGACGCTGCACTCCCGGCGAGGCGACGACATCAGCGCCGTCTACCCCGAACTGCACGGGATCGGTGAGCAGCTCGGCAGCATCCAGGTCTGGTTGGACGGCGAGATCGTGGCACTACGAAACGGCAGACCCAGCTTCGCCGCGTTGCAGAGCCGGATGCACGCGAGCCCGGAGCACGCCCGCACCCTGTCACGACATCACCCGGTGACCTACCTGGTGTTCGACCTGCTGCACCTCGAAGGTCACTCCTGCCTCGACCTGCCGTACCACCAACGTCGCCAGTTGCTGGACAAGCTTGCGCTCGCGGGCGAGCACTGGCAGGTACCGCCGAGCTTTTCCGGCGACGGCACCGCCGTGGCGGAGGCGGCCGCCGAGCAGCGGCTGGAAGGCGTGATCGCCAAGCGCCTCGATTCCCCGTACCGGCCCGGTGAGCGCAGCAGCGCGTGGGTGAAGGTCAGTCACCTACTGACGACGGAGGTCGTCATCGGAGGATGGCGGCCCGGAGAGGGACGACGCTCCGACACCTTCGGCTCCCTCATGCTCGGCCTCCCCGGCGGCAAGGGCCTGGACTACGTGGGACAGGTGGGCACGGGTTTCGACGAGGACGCCCTGCGTGTGTTGGCGGCGCGGCTGCGGCGACTGGAACGTCGCACCTCGCCGTTTGCCACTCCGCTGCCTCGGGATCGGGCCGCGGGAGCCCACTGGGTGAGCCCGAAGCTCGTGGGCGAGGTGGTGTTCAAGGGCTGGACGGACGACGGCAGACTGCGCTTCCCCGCCTGGCGGGGACTGCGGCCCGACCGCGATCCCGAGGAGTTGGCCCGATGACCGACACCGGACAGCTCGTCGACATCGAGGGCCGCCGACTGCGAATGTCCCACCTGGACAAGGTCTTCTACCCCGACTCGGACTTCACCAAAGGCCGGCTCGTCGAGTACTACGCGCGCGTGGCGCCCGTGTTGCTGCCGCATGTGAGGGACCGGCCATTGACGTTGAAGCGCTACCCCAACGGCGTGGAGGGCAAGTCGTTCTTCGAGAAGAACGTCTCGGGGCACGCGCCCGACTGGGTGCGCACCGTTCGCATCGAGACCCCCGGCAGCACTCGCGGTGCGGAAAGCGCCGACTTCGCTCTCGTGCAAGACCTCCCCACCCTGATGTGGGTGGCGCAGTTGGCGAGCATCGAACTCCATGTTCCACAGTGGACTGTTGGGCCACGAGGTGGTCACCGTAACCCGGACCTGCTCGTGTTCGACCTCGATCCCGGCGCGCCGGCCACGATCGTCGAGTGCTGCGAGGTGGCGTTGTGGCTCCGCGACGAACTCGCCGACGACGGGCTGACCGCGTATCCGAAGACGAGCGGCTCGAAGGGGCTGCAGCTCTACGCGCCCGTCCGCACGCGCTCCCCGGAACGCACGAGCGACTACGCCAAGCGACTGGCCGAGGAGCTGGAGCGAAAGCATCGAGACCTGGTGATCTCCCGCATGACGAGGAACCTGCGCGACGGCAAGGTGCTCATCGACTGGAGCCAGAACAACCCGAAGAAGACCACCATCGCCCCGTACTCCCTGCGCGCGAGGCCGTCACCGACCGTGTCCACCCCGGTGACGTGGGAGGAGGTCGAACGGTGCTCCCATCCTTCCGACCTGGTGTTCGTGGCGGACGACGTCCTGGAACGCGTCGACGACCTCGGCGACCTCCTCGCCCCGCTTCTGGCGGAGCACCGTCCGGCGTTGTGAGGGGAGCGCCGTGTCAGGTCAAGATGTCGTCGAGGAAGGCCATCGTGCGGCCCCAGGCGAGGTCGGCGGCGTCGGGGTCGTGGAACGACGGCGCGTCGAAGTTCGAGAACGCGTGCCCGGCGTCGTAGCGGTGCACGGCGATGTCGGGCCGGTTGGCCACGGCCGCCTCGACGGCGGCGATCTGGGCCCCCGAGATGTACGGGTCGTGGTCGCCGTAGTGGAACAACATGGGGCATTCGACGGACCTCACGAGGTCGAGGTGGTCGTGCACCCCGGAGCCGTAGTAGGACACCGCGGAATCGAGTCCCCGGCCCCCTACTCGCGCGGACGCGGCGAACAGGTAGGAAAGCGTTCCTCCGAGGCAGAAACCGACCGCTCCCACGCGACCCGAGCACTCGGGTCTCGCCAACACGTGCGCGAGGGTCGCGGTCATGTCCACCACGGCCAGATCGAGGTCGAGGCGGGCCGCGAGTTCCATACCTTCCGAAAGACCGGATTCGTCGCCGCTTTCGAAGCCCGGCCGCAGCCGCCAGAACATGTCCGGAACGACGGTGAGGAAACCGCTCTCGGCCAGGCGACGCGCGAGTTCGCGCATGTTGTCGTTGACGCCGAAGACCTCCTGCAACAGCACCACCGCGGGAGCGGGGGTCGGGTCGGGAACGGCCACGAACGCCCGGAAGGTCTGCTCCTCGGACTCCTTCTCCTCGACCGTGATGTTCTCGTAACGCGTAGCGACCACGAAGTGATCATCGTCGTGCGCCGAGGGCCGTGCCAACACCCGAGCGCTGCGCATCACGTTTCCCGAGGCTGCCGGCGGCGTATCCCAAGACTATGCTCGCCTCTATGCCACGGGCGGTCGACATGAGAACAGCTGAGGACCGCCTGCGTCGGATCGAGGCGGTCACGGACTCGGCACTGGCTCACCTCAGCTCGGAAGAAGCACTTCAAAAGCTGCTGGACCGGGTGCGTGAGGTCCTCGACGCCGACACAGCGACGGTCCTTCTCCTGGACAACTCCAGACACTATCTCGTCGCCACCGCCTCCTCGGGAATCGAGGAGGAAGTACGTCAGGGCGTCCGCGTGCGCGTGGGTGAAGGCTTCGCGGGACGGGTCGCCGCCGAGCGCCAGCCCTACCTCATCAACGAGATCAATTCGAGCACCGTCGTCAATCCGCTGCTGTGGCGCAAGGGCCTCCGCACGCTCGTCGGGGTGCCGCTGTTGTCCGAGGGGAAGTTGCTCGGCATTCTCCACGCCGGCACGCTGCGTGACCGCGAGTTCGACGAGGACGAGATCGAGTGGCTACGCGTAGCGGCCGACCGTATCGCCGTCCACGTGGCCAGCCAGCTGACCGCCCTCGAACGCAGCGCCGCCGCGGCCCTCCAGCACTCCCTGCTTCCGACCGAACTGCCGCAGATCTCGGGCCTCGACCTCGGGGCCCGGTACGTGCCCGCCCAGAACCTCGGCGTCAGCGGCGACTGGTACGACGTCTTCTCCCTCCCGTCGGGCCGGGTGTGCATGGCCATCGGCGACGTGGTGGGCCGGGGACTGCCGGCAGCGACGGCGATGGGAAGGCTTCGCACGGCCGCCCGCTCGTACGCGCTGGACAACGACGACCCCGCCGAAGTACTGACCAAGCTCGACCGGCACGTACGGCACTTCGAGCAGGAGCTGATGGCCACGGTGGCGTACGCCATCTGGGAGACCTCGCTGGAGAAGGTGCACCTGTCACTGGCCGGTCACCTGGCCCCCGTCCTGGCGTTGCCGGGAGAGCGGAGCCGCCTGGTCACGGAAGCGGAGGTGGACGCTCCCATCGGCGTCAGCTCCTCCACTCAGAACAGGCGTACGACCACGGTGGACGTGCCCGCCGGCGCGGCCCTGCTCTTCTACACCGACGGGCTGGTGGAGCGCCGGGACCGACCGTTGGACAACGGTCTCCGATTGTTGTGCGAGGCCGTTCGCAGCGGTCCGGCGGACCTGCTGTGCGCGGAGGTGATGAGCAAGCTCGTCGGCTCCGCTCCCCCCGCCGACGACATCGCCCTCCTCGCGGTGCGAAAGCAGCCCCCCGCGACGCCGCTGAAACTCGACCTGGAGATCGAGGCCGTTCCCCAGTCGCTGGCCGAAGTCCGTACCGAGCTGCGGCGCTGGCTGCCCAGCGTGGGCGCCTCCGAGGACGACACCGCCGACCTGCTCATCGCCGTCGGGGAGGCCGTGGCCAACTCGATCGAGCACGCCTACGGCCCCCAGGGCGGCACGGTGGGTATCCGACTGGAAGCCCACGAGGGAGAGGTCGAGATCGGTATCTGCGACAAGGGAACGTGGCGCGCTCCGAGGGGCACCCACCGAGGGAGGGGGACCCAGCTCATGCGTCAGCTCTGCGACGCGATCACCATCGAGCACGACCCGACCGGCACGTGTGTCGTGCTTCGGAAGCGGTTGTCGGAAG
Source organism: Saccharomonospora glauca K62 (assembly GCF_000243395.2). Taxonomy (NCBI): domain Bacteria; kingdom Bacillati; phylum Actinomycetota; class Actinomycetes; order Pseudonocardiales; family Pseudonocardiaceae; genus Saccharomonospora; species Saccharomonospora glauca. The sequence goes on from NZ_CM001484.1 coordinate 4,035,931, forward strand.
GCGAGTCCGCATGACCACGGCCAACGTCGAGGTCCGCTCGGAGGAGAACACGGTCGAGATCCGGCTCACCGGAGAGATCGACCTGTCGAACAGCGACTCGGTCAGGGAGAAGATCTTCGGCGCCATCAACAACTACCTGATCGCCGTGAAGATAGATCTCAGCGGCCTGGACTACATCGACAGCGCGGGGCTTCGGGTACTCTTCGCCCTGGCCGAACGGCTGCGACTGTTGCAGACCGCCTACACCGTGGTCGCCCCCGTGGGCACTCCCACGCGCCGGGTGCTGGAGATGTCGGGCATGAGTGCCGTGGCCCAGGTGAAGCCCTGACCCGGCCCCACCACGTCCATGGCTTTCCGCGCGGTGAAAGCCTTCCCCGCTTCACGTGCCACGGGCCCGGCCGTCCCGGTGCAAACCATCGCCGGGAAGGACCGGGCCCGCCGGGTGCGACTCCGGCAGCTCAGGCCGACAGCTCCGGGACGCGATCGGCGTAACGCGCCACGAGTTCGACGTTGCGTTCGTCCCCACCCGGCACGTTGGCGCTGGTCCACAACGGCAGCTCGACTCCGCGCCGAGAGGCGAGGTCGTCGAGTTCGGCGAGCAGCGACGCCCACGTGTACGCGGCGGCGACGGTGGAGGAGGCGCAGGTCCTCGGCGAAGCGGCCGGGTACACCACGTCACCGGGTGGCACATGCGTGTCGAGGACGACGGTGGCGTGGTCGGCCAGGCGGGTACCGCTGCGGTCGGTGGCCCCTGCCGACGCCGTCGTGGAGGTGATCGCCACCACCGGGACCCCCTTCTCCAACGACGCCTGGGCGATCTCCACCGGGTACGGGTTGCGCCCGCTGGTGGAGAACACCACCACCACGTCACCATCGCGGATGTCCGCTTTCTCGACGAGCGCCCGACCTCGGCCGGGCACCCGCTCCGCGGCGGAACTGCGCAACGCCCCCGACAACGGAATCACCTCGGGGTCCCACAGCGGCCGGACCGCCGCGAGCCCACCGGCCCGATAGAACGTCTCGCACACCATCGCCAGCGAGTGCCCCGCCCCCGCCACGTGGACGATGCCGTCCCCGTCAATCACGTCGAGCACCAACTCGGCCGCTCGGGTCAACTCCTCACGCTGGGAGTCGATGGCATCGAGCAGCTTCCTCATCAGCTCACGCATCCGACACGATCCCCTTCACCTCGGTAGTCACGGCCATCTCATCTCCGTCGGCCGTCTCGCGCAACCGGTCGCCCGTACGCCGAGACGGGTGAATCCCTCGTGTCCGCCTCTGCGCTGCTCCGTTCGGTCTCGGTGGTCTTGACCACGGGGTGGCGAACCACCTACTTTCCGACATTGGACGTCCTATGTCTGGATGTTCGACTCAAGGAGGCGACGATGCCCACCCTGCCCCGCCGTGTCGTCCTCTCGTTCGCCGCCGTGGTGGCGACGGGACTCTCCCCGGCCACGCCCGTCCCCGCGACGGCCGCCCCGCCACAGCCCTGCACCGGCTCGGTGCCGTACACGTCGGGAACGGAGGGTTATCACACCTTCCGCATTCCCGCCTTGGTCCGAACCAATTCCGGTGACCTGCTCGCCTTCGCCGAAGGACGCGTCGAGTCGGGCAGCGACACCGGCGCGATCGAGGTTGTCGTGCGTCGCTCCACCGACGGCGGCTGCACGTGGGGGCCGCTGTCCGTCGTGTCGAGCAACGGCGACGCCACGGCGGGCAATCCCAGCCCCGTGGTCCTGGAGAACGGCGACATCGTGCTGCTGACCACTCGCAACGGTCGCGTCACCGAACACGAGATCATGGCAGGAGAAGTGTCCGAAGAAGACACTCGCCGGGTGTGGGTGCAACGCAGCACGGACGGCGGTGAGACGTTCTCCCCCGCTGCGGAGATCACCGATGTCGCCAAGGCACCCGACTGGCGGTGGTACGCCACCGGCCCCGGACACGCCATCGTGCTGCACCACTCCCGGCACGCGGGCCGGATCGTCGTTCCCGCGAATCACTCCAGCGCGCCGCCCGAGGGGTCGCGGGACACCGGGACCGAAGACAAGTACTACGGCGGGCACAGCCTGATCAGCGACGACGGCGGGCGAACCTGGCGGATCGGGTTCACCGACGACCGCACCGACGGGGTCGTCGCCGCCAACGAGACCACGGTGGCGGAGTTGCCCGACGGCACGCTGTACTTCAGCAGCAGGGACCACGGCACCGCCGAAGGCAACCGGGTCGACGCCTACAGCGCCGACGGCGGCGAGTCGCTCGTCGCGCCGTACACCGTTCAGAAGTCCATTGTAGACCCTCAAGTGCAGGGCAGCGTGCTCCAGACGACGAAACGAGAAGTGCTGTTGTTCTCGGCACCGTCACATCCCACCGAACGGCGTGCGATGGCCGTGCGGGTGAGCCGGGACGGGGGCCGGACCTGGCGGGTGGCGTACTCGGTGTCGGACGACCCGGCGGCCTACTCGGACCTCGTACAGCTCGACCGACACACAATCGGCCTGCTGTACGAGACGGGCGCCGACCGCCCGTACGAGACGATCACGTTCAAGCGCCTACCCCTCCCCTGACGGCGTGTCCGCAGTCTGTGCACACGTGTCCGCAGTCTGTGCACACGTGTCCGCAGCTTACGAACGCATGTCCGCGGTTCTCCCGTACGTCGGCGCGGGCTCTCAATCGGCCCGGACGGCGTAGGACAGCGACTCCTCGCCGTGCACGACCTCGCCCGCCACGAACGTCGCCACCACTCCGATGCCGTCGATGGCCGACGTCGGCACGGCGGTGGGGTCGTCGTCGAGGAGCACCAGGTCGGCATCCATCCCGGCCTCGATGCGCCCCCGCCGGTCCTCCTGACACGACGCGTAGGCCGCGTGCGTGGTGTAGGCACGCAGTGCTTCCAGGGCGTCCACCCGCTCGTCCTCGGCGAGGACCACGCCGGCGCTCGTGGTGCGCTCGACCATGTTGCGCATCCCGGCCAGCGGAGCCCCCGTACCCACGCACGGCCGGTCGGAGCTGCCGGGCACCCGCAGCCCCGCGTCGAGGAACGAGCGGTGCCGGTACAGCCACGGCACCCGCGCCTCCCCCAACGACTTGCGCATGGTGTCGCCGATCTCGTACAGGAACCGCGCCTGCGGCACGGGAACGACGTCGAGTGCCACCAGCCGCGGAAGCTGGTCGGGCCGCACCATCGCCGCGTGCTCGATACGGTGCCGTACTCCCGGCCGGGGGAACTCCCGCTGAGCCTGCTCGAACGCCTCCAGGGTCAGGTCGATGGCGCGATCGCCGATCGCGTGCGCCGCGACCCGCCAGCCGCTTCGGTGAGCGTCGATGATGCGCTTGCGCAGCACCTCCGGGTCGTCGCCCAGCACCCCGAGCCCGCCGTCACCCTCGAACGGCTCCGTCACGGCGGCGGTCCGGCTGCTCAACGCGCCGTCGGTGAAGATCTTCATCGGTCCGATGCGCAGGAAGTCGTCCCCGAACCCCGTACGCACGCCGAGATCGAGCCCCACGAGGTCGTCGACGAGCGGGTGCAGGGTCTCGGCGGCGGGCATGAGTTCCACCCGCACGGTCAGCTCGCCGCGCTGCCGCGCGAGCTGGTAGGCCGCCGCCTCGGCGGGGCTGTGCCCGATCCAACCGCCCGCGACGCCCGCCTCCGTCACGTGGGTGAGCCCCTCGGCGGCGTACACCTTCGACGCCCGCGCGACGGCCCGGACCAGCTCCTCGACGGGGTACGGCTTCACCAGCGCGTCCACGAGCTGCTGCGCCTGCTCGGCGAGCAGGCCCGTCGGCTCGCCCGAGGCGTCACGCTCCACCACGCCCCCCTCGGGCACGGTGGCCGTACCGTCGAGGATGCCCGCCTTGTCGAGGACGGCGCTGCTGACCGAACACATGTGGGCCGAGCGGTGCTTCAACCAGACGGGGCGGCCGCCACCCGCTCGGTCCAGCGCCGCGCGGTCGGGGTGACCGCCGAGCACGAAGTCGTCGTACTGCGACCCGATCACCCAGGCGTCCGACGGCAGTTGCGCCGCCCGCGCCGCCACCGTGTCGTACAGCTCGTCGAGCGACCGGCACGCCGAGAGGTCGATCTCGGCGAGCGACAACCCGTACCAGACCATGTGGTTGTGCGCGTCGGCGAACCCCGGTGTGAGCACGGCTCCCCCGCCGTCGACGACGGTGCGCGCCGCCGCTGCGTCCACCTCGTCGTCCACCCCGACGATCCGACCGCCCAGCACTCCCACGCTGTGAGCTCTGGGGCGCTCGTCGCACATGGTCAGCACACGCACGTCACGCAACAGCAGGTCGAGCACCGCGGTTCCTCCCTAGGATCGGGGTACGAGGTCGGCCGATTACGCTCGGAACACGCTTGACGGTACTCGGGCTCGGCAGGAAGGGGCAGCACGCTTTGCGCCGAAACAGAGCCAGGCACCTGATAGCTCTCGCGACGGGACTCCTCGCGGCCTCGCCGCTGACGGCCGGATGCGGCGGCTCCGAGCCCGCGGCGACGGCCCCGGTGGAGAAGACCTACACGACGACCCTGCAGCCCTTCACCGACGACGGCGAGCCCGCGGCGGGCCTACGGGTGATCCAGTCGGTGTCCGCGAGGTGCATCCCCTCCGCCCTCACTCCGGGCAACGACCGCGCCCGCCGTTGCTTCACCAACGAGACGTCCGTGGCGATGGACCCGTGCTTCCTCCCGGAGCGTCCCGTCGTGGAACGCGACCCCGACAACGAGATGGCGCGGGAGCTCGGCGCGCAGAACGTGGCACTGTGCGTGTCCAGCCCCGAGCAGTCCGACGTCACCAAGGTGTACGTGTTGCAGGACAGCGGCCCGGCGCCCTGGGACACCGTGCTGGGCGAGGCGTACTGGAGTCTCGAACTCGCCGACGGCACACGGTGCCTGAGGACACGCGACGTGCCCGAGACGCGGGCGGGGTTGGAGCTGAGCTACGGCTGCGACGACGGCGGGTACCTGTACGGCGCTCCCGACGAGACCCAGCGGGTGTGGACGATCCACCGTCGCGCCGAGGACTCGGAGGAGCTGACACTCGCCGAGATCCGTACGGCCTGGTCGTGATCGGTGCCGCCTCCGTCCTCACACCGGGGGTGAAAACGGAGGGGCGACCGCGTCAGACGACGGGCTTGTCGTCGTCCTCGTCGTCGCCTTCGGCGCCGTCGACCTCCGGTAGCGTCCACTTGAGCTGGAACTCGATCTCCTCCTCGCCGTCACCGCGCTCGTGTTCGATCGAGAACCGGGCACGAGCGGGCACCCGGATGCGTTCTCCGGCGATTTGGATGCGGAACGGCTTGTCGGTTTCCAACGCGTCCGCCAGACGACGCAGTTTCGCCACAACTTCGGCGGTCGAGTAGAACTTCTCCACATCCCGCGGGGCGGCTGTCACGGGTTCCCTCCATTCGCAGTCATTGCCGACGGCGTGATCTTTTCACTCCGTCGGGGGAACGGGGCGGGAATCGGACGATTTCCTCACGAGTGTGGCCAGTAGTGCTCGATCAGCGAGCGAGCCAGAGGCAGCTCGGCCACGACGTCGAAGACCTCGGCACGCAGCGCCTCCACGACGGAGAGCGGAACGGAACGGGCCCCCAGCACTTCGCGCACCCAGTCGGCCGTCTCGCGCACGAGGCGACCGTCGTCGGTGAGAAGGGCGCCTTCGAGCGCGCGCAGGGGCTGCTCCACACAGTCACGGGTCACCAGCGTGAGGTCGTTGTCGGCCACGAGATCACCCCGGTCGACGACGCCCGCGGGTTCCCACCGCTCGGCGATCCGGCGGACGAAGGAATGGTGTTCGGCGTCGAGGGTGCGTTGTTCGGCGACGGCGTCCTGCGGCAGTGCCGGCACCGGTTCGACCGTCGTGGGAAGGTCGTCGACGAGTTCGAGCCCGTCGAGCAGCGTCGGCGCCCACGCCGTCGCGCCGAGCGCCCGTGCCCGCCTGTCGTCCGTCCCGAACGCGGCCCCACCCGCCAACACGGGAACACCGGCCGTGGTCACCGACTCGATGCTCCGTCGGGTGCTGGGAAGCCCTCCGCTCACGGAACAACTGATCGCCACCGCGTCGGGCTCCACCTGGTGCAGATACGAGTAGAGGCGCTCGGCGGGGGTCGCCGCTCCGAGGAACGTCACTTCCCATCCCCGCGCCCGGAAGCTGGTGGCCACCACCATCGCGGCGAGCGCGTGCCACTCGCGTTCGGCGCAGCCGACGATGATGCGGCCCTTCGTGATGGGCCATGACCGCACTCGCCGGGCCACGGCCTCGGTGGCGGCCAGGGAGATACCGGTGGCGATGTGCTCCTGCGCCACCGACCACTCGCCGCTCTGCCATCGCTCACCGATACGACACTGGGCGGGCGTGATCACGTCGCACAGCAACGACACGGGTTCCGCGCGGGCGTCGAGCGCGTCGTCCACCAACGCCACGGCCGTCGAGGCGTCGCCCTTCGCGAGCGCGTGTTCGAACCGGGTGAACAGCTCGACCGAGTCGGTCCCGTAGAAGGCGGAGGCGGCGGCCATGAATTCTTACGCTCCGTTCTGCACTGCTATCAGCGCGATGTCGTCGTGCGCCGCACCGTCGAGATGATCGAGGACGCGCTGCTCCACCGCTTCGCAGAGCGTGGCGGGGGTGGCTCCCGCGTACTCGGGGAGCAGGGCGCGCAGTCGCTCCTGACCGAAGAATCCCTCGCGGCCCCGTGCCTCGTCGACCCCGTCGGTGTAGAGCAGGAGGGTGTCCTTGGTCCCGAGCCGCACTTCGGCCTCGGTGAAGGACAGGCCGGAGATGACGCCCGCCACCGTTCCGGTGACGGTGGGCTCGTCGACGGTGCCGTCCGACCGCAGCACCAGCGGCGGGGGGTGACCCGCCACGGCCACGGTGGCGACCATCGTCCCCTCCTCGGGACGTCGCCGGAACCTCACGCACACCGCCGTCACGAACCGCTGCGAAAGCTGGCTGCGCAGCACCTCGTTCAACGCCCCGAGCACCCTGCCGGGAGAACGATCGAAGAACGCCGCCGTCCTGATCGTCTGCCGGGCGAGGCTGGTGAACACGGCCGCGTCGATGCCCTTCCCGCAGACGTCACCGATGACCACCGTGAAGTCGTCCGCGTCGCCGTGCACGTCGTAGAAGTCGCCGCCGATCCGCAGTCGCTGCTCCCCCGGCCGGTACCGCGCCGCCATGTAGACGCCCGGATACTCGGGCAGCTCCGGCGGGCGCAGCACCCGTTCCAGCGCGTTCGCCATCTGGGCGCGTTCCTCGTAGAGCTTGGCCGACGCCACGATGGCGGCGACCCGGCGGGCGAACTCCTCGGCGTTCCCGGTGTCGTCGGCGGTGTAGGGGCTGCCCCCACCGCGAACCATGACGAAGACACCGTTGGTGGTACCGCCGATGTTCAGCGCGACGGCGAGGACCGTCGTGGGATCGTGGGCGGTGGCCTCCTCCCGCAACGGCGTGGAGGGGATCAGCTCGGCGAGCACGGCGGCGATGTCGTCGTCGGGCGCGGCGTATCGCTCCGCGACCCCCCGGCGCCGGAACCGGCCCAGCCCCTGCAACGGATCGAGGCGACCGAGCAGCACGGGACCGGACACCCCGCCGCTACGGCCGTGGGAGTAGACGGAGACGCTGTCGGAGTCGAAGAACGCGAGCATGGCCCAGTCACCGAAGTGCGGCACGGCGAAGTCCAACGCGCGGAAAGCGGTGCGTCTGACGTTCAGCGAACCCACGAGCTGGCGGGACAGCTCTTCCAGGAAACGTACGTGATCCCAGTCACCGGGACGGGGTGCTCCGGTGAGACTTTCGGCCTTGCGTGATGGTCGATCGAAAGCCGCGTTCACTGCGGCCCCCTCGACAAAGAGGACATCAGGATTCGACTGTACGGGACAAAACCCGCCTTCGACCCCACTGTGGACCGACCGAGTCACAACATTCTCGCTGCGTGAGGGACCGATCGCGCAATGCCACCGATTTCGCGAGAACTCACGCGCGACACGAAGGCCGAGAAGCCGGATACGGAGCCGGCAACAGGACTCGAACCTGCGACCCTCTGTTTACAAGACAGATGCTCTACCAACTGAGCTATGCCGGCCTGAAGCCGCCACCGAGGGTGCGCGGCTCCATCCCAACTATATCGATCGCGATGTGCGCCACAGCGAGCGCCCATCCGCCTCTTCCGTCGCTGCTTACGGACTTGTCGGCGACTACCGTGGAGCAAGGTCACAGTCACACAACAATGTGGTATACGCCACGGGTCGCGAGGTGCAACGGCCGAGGCCGCGCCGCCGATGCTCTCCCGGGGGTAGCTGGGATTTCCAAGGAGGTGGAGATGAAACTGAAGCCGCGCGCTCGTGCGGCCGCACCCAAGCGCCGTCACGCGTGGCAGATCCTGGAAGCACCAGCTGACGAACAATCCGAGAAACGCGCGGGACGCCAGCCGGGGCGTCGGATCCGGCAACGCGCCTGGCACATCCTGGAGCCACCGACGGGCGAACTGCCCGCCGTGGAGCCGCTCCAGGACTCGGCGATCGGCCCCGAACTGCCGGACGAGTCGACCGTCCACCTGGTTCTGGACCTCGTCACACGCATCGGTGAGATCCAGATGGCCAGCGGCGCGGGCGCCTCCGACGTCACGGCGACCATTCTCGCCCTGACTCGCGCACTCGGTCTCCCGCACTGCGAGGTGGACGTCATCTTCACGTCCATCACCGTGAGTTGTCTGCGAGGCAGCGACCTTCCGCCCGTCACCGCGCTGCGAGTCGTGCGGTCGCGCAGCCTCGACTACACCCGGTTGTCGGAGACGGAACGCCTCGTGCAGCGACTGGTCCGGGGCCGGATCAGCGCCGAGGACGCCTACACGGAGCTGTCCCGAATCGCAAACGCCGACCACCCCTACCCGCGGTGGGTCTCGACGCTCGCGTGGGGCGGCATGGCCGGCTTCATCACCCTGCTGCTCGGCGGTACCGGATGGCTGCCGGTGATCTCCTTCGCGATCAGCGCCGTGGTCGACCGCGTGGGCCGGTTGCTCAACAAGGGCGCACTGCCGTTCTTCTTCCAACAGGTGGTGGGTGGCTTCATCGCAACGCTGTCGGCCATCGCCATCGTCAACCTCGACGTCTTCAACCTCGAAAGACCGACACTCGTCGTCGCCGCGGCCCTGACGGTGTTGCTGTCGGGACTTTCCACCGTGTCCGCCGTGCAGGACGCCATCACCGGCTACTACGTCACGGCGGCGGGCCGAACCCTCGAAGTGGCGATCATGAGTGCGGGTCTCATCACCGGAGTCGGTGCCGCGATCAGCATCGCCGCCGAACTGGGTGCCACTCGGACGCCCGTCCCGGCGGCGCCCACGGCCACGCCACTCACGCTGCCCGTGATGATGATCGCCGGCACGGGAGCCGCGGCCTGCTTCGCGTTGGCGTCGTACTCGAAGATCCGCCCGATGGCCGTGGCCGCCGTCGCGGGCGCCGTCGGCGCGGGCGCCTACGGGGCATTGAGCCTCGCCGGGTACAACCAGATCCTCGCGGCCTCGATCGCGGCGACACTGGTCGGGTTCGGTGGTGGCGTGCTCGCCCGGAGGTTGAAGGTCACCCCGCTCGTGGTCGCGGTGTCCGGAATCACTCCCCTACTTCCGGGATTCTCCACCTACCGAGGTATGTCACAGTTGGTCAACAACGGCGACATCAAGATCCTGATGTCGGCGGCGGCGATCGGCCTGGCCCTGGCCGCCGGTGTGGTGCTCGGTGAATTCCTCGCCCAGCCGGTGAGAACGGGGCTCGGCAGGTTGGAACGCAAGCTCGCGGGTCCCCGTATGGCGGGCCCCCTGAACGCTGGCCGCCCCCTCGAATAAGTTCAGCGGGTTACTGTTTGAGCATGCCTTCCGTGCCATTCTCGGAGCAGTCCTCGGAATCGACATCGTCCCCGCGTTCCAACGCAAGCGCTGAATTCGTGGTCGTCGCCAATCGTCTGCCGGTCGACCTCGAACGCACCGCGGACGGCACCCAGCGCTGGACGCAGAGCCCCGGTGGGCTCGTCTCCGCGCTGGAGCCGTTCCTGCGCTCCCGCAAGGGCGCGTGGGTGGGCTGGCCGGGTGTGCCCGACGTGGAGGTCGACGAGTTCAGCGACGACGGACTCGTCCTGCACCCGGTGACGCTGACCTCGGACGAGGTGCGTGACTACTACGAGGGGTTCTCGAACGCCACGCTGTGGCCGCTGTACCACGACGTGGTGGCCAGGCCGGTGTTCGACCGCGGCTGGTGGGAGAGCTACGTGCGCGTCAACCGGCGGTTCGCCGAGGCGAGCGCCGCCGTCGCGGGCAAGGGTGCCACCGTGTGGGTCCAGGACTACCAGCTTCAACTGGTGCCGACCATGTTGCGGGAACTGCGCCCCGACCTGCGTATCGGCTTCTTCCTGCACATCCCGTTCCCCCCGGTGGAGCTGTTCATGCAGCTTCCGTGGCGGGCGGAGATCGTGCGGGGACTCATCGGCGCCGACCTGGTGGGCTTCCACCGCCCCGGCGGCGCGCAGAACTTCCTGTGGCTGGCTCGCCAACTCATCGGCCTGGAACCGAGCCGAGGCTCGGTGGGCGTGCGGTCCAGGCCGGGCATGGTGCAGGTCGGCGACCGAACCGTGCGCGTGGGCGCGTTCCCGATCTCGATCGACGCAGCGGGCCTCGACTCCCTCGCCCGCAGCAAGCCCGTGCAGGAGCGTGCCGCGCAGATCCGCCACGAACTCGGCGACCCGAAGACGGTCCTGCTCGGTGTCGACCGCCTCGACTACACCAAAGGCATCGACCTGCGCCTGCAGGCGTTCCACGAGCTGCTTCAGGAGGGCAGGGTCAAGCCGGAGGACGTCGCCTTCGTCCAGCTCGCCACGCCCAGCCGGGAGCGCGTCGAGCACTACCAGCAGATGCGCACCGAGATCGAACAGATCGTGGGCCGCATCAACGGCGAGTTCGGCCGGGTCGGTCATCCGGCCGTGCACTACCTGCACCAGTCGGTGAACCGCTCGGAACTCGCCGCGTTCTTCTCCGCCGCTGACGTCATGGTGGTGACCCCGCTGCGCGACGGCATGAACCTGGTGTGCAAGGAATACGTCGCCTGCCGACACGACCTCGGCGGAGCGCTCGTGCTGTCCGAATTCGCGGGCGCCGCGGCCGAGCTGAGCAGCGCTTTTCTGGTCAACCCCCATGACCTGGACGGGGTGAAGAACGCACTCGAACAGGCTATTACGCTCGACCCCGCGGAAGGTCGGCGTAGGATGCGCGCCTTGCGTCGTCAGGTTCTGACGCATGACGTCGACAGGTGGGCGCGCTCGTTCCTTGAAGCCCTCGGGACCGAAGCAGCCGCCTGACCTTCCTTCCAGACCGCTGCTCAACTCCCCAAGGAGGAGTGTTGACCGCCGAGGCCCTGCCTGCTGAGCTGCGGCGTGCGATCGTGCAGATCGCCAGGACGCCGCGCCTGCTGGTCGCCTGCGACTACGACGGGACCCTGTCCCCCATCACCACCAACCCGGACGAGGCCCGACCACGTCCCGAGTCGGTGGGGGCGCTGCGTTCTCTCGCCTCGCTGCACGAGACCACCTGTGCGGTGATCTCCGGCCGCGCTCTCCGCGACCTCGCCATCCTCTCGCGGCTACCCGGCGAGATCCATCTCGTGGGCAGCCACGGGTCGGAGTTCGACATCGGGTTCGTGCACGCCCTCGAACCCGAGGCCCGAGAGCTCCATCGCAGGCTGGAGGCCGAGCTGTCGCGCCTCATCGCCGGAGTCGCGGGGGCCTCGCTGGAAGTGAAGCCCGCCAGCGTCGCCGTGCACGTGCGGCGAGCCGAACGCGACGACGCTCGGCGGGTCCTGGCCGCGGTCCACGAGGGTCCCTCCACGTGGGAGGGCGTCACCACGACGGACGGCAAGGAGGTCGTCGAACTCTCCGTGGTGAAGACCGACAAGGGCAGCGCGCTCGACACGCTGCGCCACCAGGCGGGCGCGACCGCCGCCGTGTTCATCGGCGACGACGTGACCGACGAGAAGGCGTTCGCCCGGCTGCAGGGCCCCGACCTCGGCGTGAAGGTCGGCGAGGGAGAAACGCTGGCCCAGTACCGGATCGACGACACCGAGGACGTCGCCACCGTGCTCGCGTTCCTGCTGGAGGAACGCCGCAACTGGCTGTACGGCGAGCAGGCTCCGCCCATCGAGCGCATCTCGATGCTCGCCAACGAACGATCGGTGGCCCTGCTCACCCCGGACGCCAAACTCACGTGGCTGTGCCACCCCGGCCCCGACGCGCCCGCCGTGTTCGCCGACCTGCTCGGTGGTGAGAGCGCGGGACACTTCTCCATCAAGCCGCACCGCAACGGCCTCCCGCTCGGCCAGCGCTACCTGCCCAACACGATGACGGTGGAGACGCGCTGGTCGCGGCTGCTCGTCACCGACTACCTGGAGCCGGGGAGCGCGCCCCACCGCACCGACCTCGTCCGCGTCATCAGCGGGGAGACCACGGCGTCGATCGTGTTCGCCCCGCGACCGGAGTTCGGTGGCGTGCCGGTGCGGCTCCTGCCCGAGGAGGACGGCCTGCGGGTGATCGGCACGTCGGAGCCGTTCGTGCTGCGGTCGCCCGGAGTGCAGTGGGAGATCACCAGCGACGGCCTGCACGACACGGCCAGCGCCCTCGTGTCACTCGAACGCGGCAAGCCCGTGGTGTTGGAGCTGCGCTGCGGCACCACCGACCTCAGCCCGCACGAGCTGCCCGAGAGCGAGCGCAGGGAGCGGGCCGGCCGGTACTGGAGCGACTGGGCCACCGCCCTCAAGCTGCCCCAGGTGGAGCCGGAACTCGTGGCGAGGTCGGCCCTGACCCTGCGGGGCCTCACCGACGCCGACACCGGCGGGGTGCTGGCCGCCGCCACCACGTCGCTTCCCGAGGAGATCGGCGGGGTCCGCAACTGGGACTACCGCTACTGCTGGATCCGCGACGGCGCCATGACGGTGCGCGAGTTGGTGAGTCTCGGCTCGCTGGAGGAGGCCGAGGGTTTCCTGCGCTGGCTGCACGGCGTGCTGTCCACGCTCGCGGGTCCCGAGCGCCTGCACCCGCTGTACACGCTCGCGGGTACGCAAATCGGCGCGGAGGCCGTCATCGACTCGCTGCCCGGCTACAAGGGCTCGCGGCCGGTGCGCGTGGGCAACCTCGCCAACCACCAGGTGCAGCTCGACGTGTTCGGTCCCGTCGTCGAGCTCGTCATGGCGCTCGCCGAGGCGCGAGGCGAACTGCGCGACGAGGACTGGCAGATGGTGCAGGCCATGGCCGAGGCCGTCACCCGCCGCTGGTCGGAGCCCGACCACGGCATCTGGGAGGAACGACACGTCCCCCGGCACCGCGTGTACTCGCGCGTCATGTGCTGGGTGACCATCGACCGGGCCATCAAGCTCGCGGAGATCTACGGCCGCCCCGTGCCCGAGGAGTGGCCCGAACTGCGCGACCGGATCAGCGCGGACGTCCTGGAGAACGGCTGGAACCCGGAGGTGCAGGCGTTCACCACCGCCTACGACGGCACCGACCTCGACGCCGCGTCGCTGTTCGTGGGACTTTCCGGCCTGATCGACCCACAGGACGAGCGGTTCCAGTCGACGGTCACGGCCATCGAGTCCGAACTGCGCAGCGGCTCCACCGTCTACCGGTACCGACGGGACGACGGGCTGCCGGGCAGTGAGGGCGGCTTCCACCTGTGCGCGGCGTGGATGATCGAGGCGTACCTGCTCACGGGTCGGCGCACCGAGGCGGAGGAGCTGTTCGAGCAGCTCGTCGACGCCGCGGGTCCGACAGGCCTGCTTCCCGAGCAGTACGACCCCATCGCCGAGCGCTCGCTCGGCAACCACCCGCAGGCGTACTCCCACCTCGGCCTGATCCGCTGCGCTCGTCTGCTGTCGGAGAGCTGAGGCCGAACCACGACGGAGTCCTCCCCGGAGCGAGAGAGGTCAGCCCACCGATCTCGTTCCGGGGACGTACTCCACGGCGTGCAGCGCGCTGGCGAGGTCACCGACCTCCAACGTCCTGATGCCCTCCGGCAGCGGCCCCGGATCGGGTGGCACCAACGCGTGCGTGAAACCGAGTCGCGCCGCTTCCGCCAGCCGCCTGCCCACCCCGGTGACCCGACGGACCTCACCGGCCAGCCCCACCTCGCCGATGGCGACGAGTCGCGGGGACAACGCCAGATCGCGCATCCCCGACCACACGGCGAGCGCCACGGCGAGGTCCACGGCGGGTTCGGTGACCTTCATGCCGCCCACGGTGGCCGTGTAGACGTCCTTCCCGCCGATCGGGTTGCCGGAGCGTTTCTCCAACACCGCCAGCACCATGCTGACTCGCGCGGAGTCCAGGCCGCTCACCGCGCGGCGTGGCTGCGGCAACGCCGACTCCGCGACCAGGGCCTGCACCTCGCACAGCAGAGGTCGTTTGCCCTCCACCGTCACCGCCACGGCGGTTCCGGGCACGGCCTCGGCGTGTCGGTTGAGGAACAGGCCCGACGGATCGGGCACACCCTCGATGCCGTCGTCGTGAAGTTCGAAGCAACCGATCTCGTCGGCGGCGCCGAACCGGTTCTTCACCCCACGGACCATCCGCAGCGTGGAGTGCTTGTCGCCCTCGAAGTGCAGGACGACGTCGACGAGGTGCTCCAGTACCCGAGGGCCCGCGACGGAGCCCTCCTTGGTGACGTGGCCGACGAGCACCACCGGAAGCCCGCGTTCCTTCGCCAGCGCCACGAGAGCGGCCGTCACGGCGCGGACCTGGGTCACGCCGCCCGGCGCTCCGTCGGCCTGGGGGGACGACATGGTCTGGACCGAGTCCACGATCAACAGACCGGGTTTGACGTCGTCGACGTGCCCCAGCACGGCGGCCAGGTCGCTCTCCGCGGCGAGGAACATGCGATCGTGCACGTTCCCGGTGCGCTCGGCGCGAAGCCGCACCTGTCCCGCCGACTCCTCCCCCGTCACGTACAGCGCGGCGGAACCACTGTGTGTCGCCCACTGGTGGGCGACCTCCAGCAACAACGTGGACTTGCCGACTCCGGGCTCACCGGCGAGCAGGACCACCACGCCCGGCACCAGCCCGCCCCCGAGAACCCGGTCGAGCTCGGAGACCCCCGTGGGTCTGGCGCGGGACGTCTCGACGTCGACCTCGGCGATGGGCCTGGCGGGTGAACTGGGCGCGCCCGCCGCGACCTTGGCGATCGGGGACCGCGACTCGGCTCGCTCCTCGATGGTGCCCCACGCCCGGCACTCCGGGCAGCGTCCGACCCACTTCGCGACCTCGAAGCCGCACTCGGCGCAGCGAAAGCTCGAACCCTTCCTCACCACGCGGAGACGCTAACTCGCACCCCCGACAGTCGGCGAAGCGGGCGTTCGAGGCGGGGCCGAAGAATCAGTGACCGCCGCTGCCGTGGGGCTCCCCCGGCTCCGCCGGGTTGGTCCGCGGCTCGTCGGGGACCGTGACGGGCATCTCGAAGGTCACCGGCCCGGCGTCGCGGAAGGTGAGGGTGATCTCGACCATCTGGCCGGGACGCAGCTCCCTGGTCAGCCCCTGGAGGGTGAGCGTCCCCCTGGTGGGGTCACCGGCGGGCTCGCTCGTGGCGGGCGCGTCGGTGCCGATCACGAGGGTGCGCTGCGCGGGCACGACCCTGGAACCCTCGATGACGACCTGGGACGCGGCGTCGGTGCGGGCCGACACCAGCTCGTCGGCCTCGTAGCCCTGGTTCACGAGCCACATCGTGGTCTGCGCGTCGCTGTTCGGCGGGTACACGGCGGGACCGTCCCCGTCGGTCTCGGGATAGGAGACCTCGGCATTGCGGATCGCGATCGTGCCGACCCCCGCCGAGGTGCCGTTGATCGCCGCCACCTGGGTGTCCGTCTGAGTGATCTGACCGGCCCCGCAGCCCGTGACGAGCAGTGCGGCACCGACAGCGGCCACGACCGGACCGAGAGAGCGGATCCTCGAACCCACCGTGCGACGTTTCACTCTTGGAGTCCCTCCTACTCAGGGCTACCTGCCGGTGAGACTATCCCGGCCGGGCGTCGAGCACGTCACCCGGTGCCCCACGGGTGTGGCGCAGACTTCACCCCGGCTTCACCCACGCGGCTAGATCAACTGCGCTAAAGCGGTCCACAATGGATTACCGGAATGCGCACGAATGCCCCCGCCGTCACCTGCATGAGTATGCGAATTACGCATTTGTCAACCCCCTCGCCACCCGAAATCAGGCCACTGACCTGCGACAACGAGTTCGGGTGTCTGGTTAGCGGTCGAAACCGCGTGCTAAGATGAACACAGCGAAAGGGGCAGAGGACACATGGTTTTTAAGGTCGGAGAGACCGTCGTCTACCCGCACCACGGTGCCGCACTCATCGAAGCGATCGAAACTCGCGTGATCAAGGGCGAGGAGAAGCAGTACCTCGTCCTCAAGGTCGCGCAGGGTGATCTCACGGTTCGCGTTCCCGCCGACAACGCCGAGATCGTCGGTGTGCGTGACGTCGTCGGCCAGGACGGCCTGAACCGAGTCTTCGACGTGCTGCGGGCGCCGCACACCGACGAGCCGACCAACTGGTCTCGCCGGTACAAGGCCAACCTTGAGAAGCTCGCCTCCGGCGACGTCAACAAGGTGGCCGAAGTGGTGCGCGACCTGTGGCGACGCGAAAAGGACCGTGGCCTTTCCGCTGGCGAGAAGCGGATGCTGGCCAAGGCGCGGCAAATTCTGGTCAGCGAGCTCGCGCTCGCCGAGGGCACCGACGAGAGCAAGGCCGAGGTCCTGCTCGACGAGGTGCTGGAAACCGCGGTGGTCTAGTCGCTGCCCAAAGTCATCGCGCTGGTTCCCCTGGGAACCGAGGACAGCCGGGAATCGGGTGCACTCGCGCGAATACGCGGCGCTTCGCTGCTGGCACACGCTGTGCACGGCCTCGTCGACTCGGGTTGTGTCGACCGTGTCGTCATCACCGGTCCACAGTCGGTCCACACCGAATGTGCGAAAGTGATCGCGGAGGTCGGCGATTCCCGCGTGGTCTTCGTTCCCGGCGGTGCCGGCCGTACCGAGTCGGCCCGACGAGCTCTTCGGGCCGTTGAGCCACGAGCGCGGGACATCGTGCTCGTGCACGAACCGACCCGGCCCTTCACGCCCGCGGAAAGCATTCGCGCCGTCGTGGCGGCTCTCCGCTCCGGAGCGCCCGCCGCCGTGCCCGTGGAGCCGGTGACCGACACCGTGAAGGTCGTGGACTCCTACGGCGACGTTCGCCGTACCACCGACCGTGAGACGTTGCGCCGCGCGCAGTCGCCGCGAGGGTTCACGGCCGAGTTCCTGCGGAGCGTCGACCTGGCCGAGGCGTTGGAGTTCGTCGGAGTCTCCGTGCGTGCCGTACCGGGACACCCGAGCGGGGCCCGAGTGGACACCCCGTTCGAGCGCGCCGTCGCGGAAGCTCTGCTGGAGGAACGGCAATGAGAGTCGGCCAAGGCGTCGACGTGCATCCCATCGAAGCCGGTCGGGAATGTTGGCTCGTCGGTCTGCGCTGGCCGGACGCCGACGGATGTTCGGGGCATTCGGACGGCGACGTGGGCTCGCACGCGTTGTGTGACGCGCTGCTCTCCGCCGCCGGGCTCGGCGACCTCGGGGCGGTCTTCGGCACCGGCGACGCCCGATGGGCCGGAGCACACGGGGTCGAACTACTCACCGAGGTTCGAGCCAGGATCACCGAGGCCGGATACCGAGTCGGCAACGCGGTCGTCCAGATCATCGGCAACAAACCCCGGATCGGAAGCCGCCGGGAGGAGGCCCAGCGGGTGCTCGGGGACGCGATCGGCGGCCCCGTCTCCGTCTCCGCCACCACCTCCGACGGACTCGGCCTCACCGGACGCGGTGAAGGCATCGCGGCCATCGCCACGGCGCTGCTGCTGCCGGCGACGGGAGGGAACGGGGCATGACGATCGAAGCCGTGCTGTTCGACTTCTCGGGCACCCTGTTTCGGTTGGAGCACGATCCGAGCTGGTTGGCGGGCATCACGGACCATCGTGGCGACCCGCTGGACATCGAGGCGCAAGCCGAGCTGATGCGACGCATGACCGCTCCCGTGACGTTGACGGTCGACCTCGACGACGAACACCTGCACGCCTGGCATCACCGGGACCTCGATCCCGACCTGCATCGCAAGGTGTACCTGGAGGTACTGCGGCAGTCCGGCATCTCCCGCGTCGAACAGGCCAAGGCGCTCTACGACAAGCTCGTCGACCCGGCGGAGTGGACGCCGTACCCGGACACGGGTGAGGTCCTGCGCAAGCTGTCCGCTTCTGGCATCCGGGTGGGTGTGCTCAGCAACATCGCCTTCGACATCCGACCCGCGTTCTCCGCCCGCGGCCTCGACACCTACGTCGACGAGTTCGTGCTCTCCTACGAGATCGGGGCCATCAAACCCCGGCCCGAGGCGTTCCGTACCGCGCTCGACCGACTCGGCGTGGCTCCCGAGCGCACCCTCATGGTCGGCGACAGCGCGGAGGCCGACGGCGGCGCCACCCAACTCGGCTGCGCGTTCGCGCTGGTGGACCCGTTACCGACGGCGACGCGCACGGACGGGTTGCTCACCGCCCTGCGCGAGCATTCGGTGCTCTGAGAAGTACCATTTGCGACGTGGCCCTTCGACTGTTCGACACCGCGACCAGACAGGTGCGCGAGTTCCGACCCGCGCGTGAAGGAACGGCGTCCATGTACGTCTGTGGGGCCACCGTGCAGGGCGTGCCGCACATCGGACACGTGCGGGGCGCGTTGAACTACGACGTGTTGCGGCGGTGGCTCGTCCACTCCGGACTCGACGTGCTCATGGTGCGCAACGTCACCGACATCGACGACAAGATCCTCGCCAAGGCGGCTGAAGCCGGTCGTCCCTGGTGGGAGTGGGCGGCGACGCACGAACGCGCGTTCGAGGAAGCCTACGCCGCGCTCGGCTGCCTCCCGCCGTCGGCGACGCCCCGCGCCACCGGACACGTCACGCAGATGATCGAGCTGATCCAGCGGCTCATCGACGCCGGGCACGCCTACGCCGCGGCCGGCGACGTGTACTTCTCCGTGGCGTCGTTCGACGACTACGGGGCCCTGTCCGGGCAGCGACCGGAGGACGTGCAGCAGGGCGAGACCCAGGGTGCGGGCAAACGCGACCACCGCGACTTCACCTTGTGGAAGGGCAGCAAGCCCGGTGAGCCGTCCTGGCCGACCCCCTGGGGCCCCGGCAGGCCCGGCTGGCACCTGGAGTGCTCGGCCATGGCCACGACCTATCTCGGCTCGGAGTTCGACATCCACGGCGGTGGTGTGGATCTGGTCTTCCCTCACCACGAGAACGAGCGTGCGCAGTCGCGTGCGGCGGGCGATGGCTTCGCGCGGTACTGGCTGCACAACGCCTGGGTGACCATGTCGGGCGAGAAGATGTCGAAGTCGCTCGGCAACGTGGTGGCGATCCCGGAGATGCTGCGCCGCTACCGGGCCGTGGAGCTGCGGGCGTACTTGATCCAGCCGCACTATCGCTCCACCATCGAGTACTCCGACGCGGCGCTGAAGGAGTCGGCGCAGGGTTACCGGCGTATCGAGCAGTTCCTCCGGCGGGTGCGGACGACGGCCGGCGAGATCCGGGTGGGCCAGGTGCCCGCCGAGTTCGCCGCCGCCCTCGACGACGACCTCGGCACCCCGCAGGCGTTCGCCGTACTGCACAACACGGTGCGCGACGGCAACGCCGCGCTCGACTCCTCCGACAGCACCAAGGCGCTGGAAGTGGCCGAGTCCGTGCGCGCGATGGTGGCTGTCCTCGGCATCGACCCGCTCTCCGAGCAGTGGGCCGAGCACACCGGAACCGAGGCCGAGGCACTTGCGAAATTGGTCGAGGCCATGCTCGCCCAGCGACAGCAGGCCCGAGCCGAACGCGACTTCGCCACGGCCGACGCCATCCGCGACCAGCTCGCAAACGCCGGCATCGCGGTGGAAGATACCCCCAATGGTCCCCAGTGGACAGTGAGAGACTGACGTATGGCTGGCAATTCGCGTCGCCGCGGAGCGGTGCGCAAGCAAGGCACGAAGAAGGGCGCCGTCGTCGGCTCCGGTGGAGTCCGTCGTAGGAGCCTCAAGGGCAAGGGCCCGACTCCGAAGGCGGAGCTGCGTCCGGGACACCCGGCCCAGCGCCGGGCCGCGGCCGCCGCCGCCCGCGCGGAGCAGAAGCGCAACGCGGCCAAGAAGGCGGCGGAGGCTCCGGAGATCATCGCGGGCCGCAATCCGGTGGTGGAGGCGCTGCGGGCCGGCGTTCCCGCGACGGCGTTGTACGTGGCGTTGAACATCGACGCCGACGACCGCGTCACCGAGGCCGTACGCGTGGCCGCCGACAAGGGCATCTCGATCCTCGAAGTGCCCCGCGACGAGCTCGACCGCAAGACCAACAACGCCGTGCACCAGGGGCTCGGGCTCCAGGTGCCGCCGTTCTCCTACGCGACCCCCGACGAGCTGCTGAAGGCGGCGCGCGAATCCGGTGAGCCGCCGCTGCTCGTGGCGCTCGACGGCGTCACCGACCCGCGCAACCTCGGGGCCATCGTCCGCTCGGCCGCCGCGTTCGGCGCGCACGGTGTGTTGCTGCCGAGCAGGCGCAGTGCCGGGATGACCGCCGTGGCCTGGCGGACGAGCGCGGGCGCGGCCGCCCGACTGCCGGTGGGCATGGCCACGAACCTGACGCGGCAGCTCCGCGAGTGGGCGTCCGAGGGGCTGATGATCGTGGGCCTGGACGCGGACGGCTCGGTGGACATCGACTCGATGAACATCGACGTCGACCCGCTGGTCATCGTGATCGGCTCGGAGGGCCGCGGCCTGTCACGGCTCGTGAAGGAGACGTGCGACTACACCGTGTCCATCCCCATGGCCGCCGGGGTCGAGTCGCTCAACGCCTCCGTCGCCGGAGCGGTGCTTCTGGCGGAGGTCGCCCGCCGTCGCCGAGCAGCGGGCCGCGTGTGATGCGGACGATCGGGGTCCTGCTGTTCCACGACGTCGAGGAACTCGACGCGGTGGGTCCGTGGGAGGTGCTGTCGCACTGGGCGAAGACCTACCGGACGACGGCTACCGGGTCGTGACGCTCTCCCGAGACGGTGGTGTGGTGCGCTGCGCGAAGGGCCTGCGTGTCGTGGCCGACCATTCGTACGACGACGTTCCCCCGCTCGACGTGCTGCTGTATCCGGGAGGGCGGGCACCAGGCCGCAGTTGCACGACGCGGACCAGCTGGCCCGGGTGCGCAAGCAGCGCGAGACCGTGCCGCTACTGACGAGCGTGTGCACGGGGTCCTTGGTCTACGCCGCGGCGGGGCTGCTGCGTGGCCGGCCCGCGACGACCCACTGGCTCTCCCCGGACCTGCTCGCCGAACTCGATCCCACTATCGACGTGCGGCGGGACGAGAGGTTCGTCGACGACGGCGACATCGTCACGTCGGCGGGTGTCTCGGCGGGCATCGACATGGCGCTGCACCTGCTCGCGCGGCTGGTAAGCCCGGAGCGGGCGCGCGAGGTGCGGGAGCACATCCAGTACGCCCCGGAACCGCCGGTGCGAGCGCCCGCCACCGTACACCAAGTGCAAACACGCGTGCACAATCTGCGGACACGCGTGCCTAACCTGCGGACACGCCGACGTGGTGCCCAACCACCGGCGTGTCCGCAGTTCTCGTACGCGTGTTCGCATCTGTCGTACGCGTGTTCGCATCTGTCGTACGCGTGTTCGCAGTTGGCGTGCCCGGCCCCCTGAGTGCTTACTTGCCATGTCGCTCCATCGGGGGATGGCCTCCGTTAAGGTCACGATGCGCACTCGTGACCGGGGGGATTGATGTCGTTCGTCTCGCCACTGTTTCTGTGGTACTTCATGCCCGCGATCCTCATCGCGGTGCTCGTGCTGCCCAGAAGCTGGCGCAACGGCATCGTCGCCGTCGGCAGCCTCGTCTTCTACGCCACGGGAGCGGGCGCCTTCACGCTCCTGCTGCTGACCTGCATGGTGGTCAACTACGCCGCGGGCCCCGCGCTGGAACCGGACCCGTGGCACCCACACCTGCAGAGGCGACGACGCTGGCTACTCATCGCCGTCGTCACGTTCGACCTGTCGATCCTGCTCATCTGGAAGTACGCGGGCTTCGCCACCGAGCAGATCGCCTGGTTCGCGCGGCTCTTCGGCGGCGACTTCCCCATCGCCGAACTCGCCCTGCCCATCGGCATCTCGTTCTTCACCTTCCACCACATCTCCTACGTGGTGGACATCTACCGGGGTGAACGCCCGGCGCTGCGCAACCCGGTGTCGTTCGGCACCTACATCTCGATGTTCCCGCAGCTCGCGGCGGGCCCCATCGTGCGATACCACGAGATCGCCGACCAGCTCCCGCAACACCGCTCACACCGGCTGGACGACATCGCGGCGGGTTTCCCCCGCTTCGCGCTCGGCCTGTGCAAGAAGGCCGTGATCGCCGACTCGCTCGCGCCGATGGTCGACGCGTGCTTCTCCACGCCCGCGGAGGACATGACATTCGCGATCGCGTGGCTCGGCGCGATCGGCTACACGTTGCAGCTCTACTTCGACTTCTCGGGCTACTCGGACATGGCCATCGGGCTCGGCCGGATGCTGGGCTTCCGGCTGCCGGAGAACTTCGCTCGGCCGTACTCGTCGGTGACCGTGACGGAGTTCTGGCGGCGCTGGCACATGTCACTGTCCCGCTGGTTCCGTGACTACGTCTACATCCCCCTCGGCGGCAACCGGGACGGCGCGGCGAAGACGTACCGCAACCTGTGGATCGTCTTCCTGCTGACGGGTTTCTGGCACGGCGCGGCGTGGACGTACGTGGTGTGGGGCGTCTATCACGGTGTCCTGCTGGTGGTGGAACGCGCCACGGGCCGGGACGCCTCGCCACGCACCACCGCCGGCCGGGTGGGTCGGCGCGTGCTCACGCTCTTCCTGGTGATCTTCGGTTGGGTGTTCTTCCGCGCGCCCGACCTCGGCTACGCCTTCACGATGCTCGGCGACATGCTGATCCCCGACTTCACGGGTCTGAACGACGTGGTGGAAGGCGCACTCACCAACCAGCGGCTCGTGTTGCTGCTCGCGGCGCTGGCGGTGTTCTTCCTGCCCGCCTACCCGGTGACGGGCCCACTTCTGGAGTCGGCGCGCACCAAGCCCGCCGCGGCACTCCGGGTGGCGGTGATGACGGTGGGCGTGTTCTACGCCGCGGTCCTCGTCGCCACGGGCACGTTCAGCCCGTTCCTGTACTACCAGTTCTGAGTTACCGCGGTCGGCGCGGGGAGCAGGGGCCTCGGGGTGCTCGATCGGCGCCGACCGGAGGTCTACAGCAGACGTCGGAGCCCGTCGAGTACGGCGTGGAGCACGCTCAGCGCCGGCGGGGTCGTCTCGCGCAGCGCGGCGCGTGCCTCGGCGGCACGGAGGTCGTCGGCGGTCGCCAGGCCGGTGGGAGGGGGTCGAGGCGCCAGAGCCGCATGGTCGGGCGGTCATCCACCACGGAGTCGAACACGGGCGTGGCGAGGTCATGCACGCGACACCTCCGTGACGAGCGAGGTGGATTGCTCGGCGTTGCCGACGGTGTCGACCGCGCACCAGTGCCGGTGGTCGGTGTCGTCGAGGCACCGGGCGATGCAGCCGCCGCAGAAGCGTCCGTCGACGCTGGTGTGCGGCTGGTCGGGTCGCGCGACCGGCTCATTCGCGCACAGGGCGCACAACACGGTTTCCTGCGCCGCCGGAGTGACGAGGATGTGGCCGCCCAGCTCGGCGGCGCGGGCGAGCATGTCGTCGGCGAGCACGCGCAACGCCGCCCCGACCTCACGCAACCCGTCGGCCGGGAGTTCACCACCGTCCTGCGCGGCCATGAGCGCGAGCACGACCTCACCAAGACGCGCGTTCACCTGCCCGAGCCGCACCAGCAGTTCCCGGTCACGGGCGATCACCGTTCACCACCCCCGGCGCTCGGCGGCTTCGCGGCCGTGCTTTCCTGATCGTCCTCAGCCGTGGTCTTGGCCGGTTCCTGCCCCGTCCACATCGCACGGCCCCCGCCACGGCACGATCCGCTGTTCCAGCTCATGTGCGGACCGTATTCACTTCATCACAGCAGAGGTTTCCAAACAGGAAACCCAGCAGGTACCGTCGTCGACATGGACACGATCGGGGCAACGATCCGCCGCCTGCGACGTTGGCGCGGCCTGACACTGGAACAGGCGGCCGGGCTCGCCGGGATCAGCAAGGGCTACCTGTCGAAGATCGAGAACAGCCGGGTGGCCGTCGACCGGCGCAGCACACTCGTCGCGATCGCGGACGCGTTGCGGGTCAGCCTGGCCGACATCACCGGCGACGGACTGGAGATTCGCGACCCGGACGCCGACAGTACGGTGCCCGCGATCCGTACCGCCCTGCTCGACAGCGACCTCGACGACAGCCCGCCGCAGGGTGAGCTGTCGGCACTGCTCGCTGAGACACAGTTGGTCGCCGCGATGCGCCAGGCCAACCAGATGGCCGAGGTGGGCCGCCGCCTCCCACCACTGATCACCGCTCTGCACACGCATGCCCGGCAACCCGAGGGGCTCCGCGCGCTCGTCAGCGTGGCCCACACCACCTCACTGCTGCTGAAGGGGCTCGGAGCGCCTGATCTGGCGTGGATCGCGGCCGACCGCGGACACGAGGCCGCCGAGCGGCTCGGTGACCCGCACTGGATCGCACTCGCGGCGTTCGCGCGCACCCAGGCTCATTCCGGCCTCGGCGCGCACCGCCGAGCGGGCACCCTCGCCCGTGACGCGCTGGAGATCGTGCCCGGCGACGCGATCGACGTCCGTGGCGCACTCACCTTGACCACCGGTTTCATCGACTCCGTGGTGGGTGACGACCCGTCCGCCGCTCTCGACGAGGCCGAGGGGCTCGCCCGCCATGTCCAGGACGGCAACCGCCATCACCTGCTTTTCACCCCGGCCAACGTCGTTCTGTGGCGCATGGCGTCGGCGCTTGAGCAGGGCGACTACGCGGCGGCTGCCACGCTCGCGAAGTCGGTCCACCCGACCGACCTCGAAATCAACTCGCGCCGCACCACGTACTTCATCGATTACGCCCGCGCACTATGGGGGCTGCGGCGACCCGACGAAGAGGTCATTGCGCTGCTGGCCCAGGCCGAGAAGATCGGCCCGGTGAGGACCAGGAGCAACGCCTTCGTTCGAGAGATCGTGTCCACGATGGTGGAACGGGCACGGCGGCAGGCCGTCGCACGTGAGGCTCGGGGCTTGGCATCCCGCATGGGCTTGTTGAAGACAGCCTGACAGCACAGCAAGCGGCCCCGGACACCACACGGTGCCGGGGCTGGCGACGAGGACACCACGGCAACTGCGATCACGAGCGGGCAGTCCCTCCCTCGCCGGCGTCGTGCTCTCGCTCGTGCCCGCTTTCGGCACCGGCCCGCGAGGCTGGATTACCGTCTGGGTATGTCGCGCATCGACCCTGTGCCGGCCTACACCCTCCGGCAGCTCGCGGCGTTCGTCGCGGTGGCGGAGACCGGCACGATCAGCGCCGCGGCGGAGCGCGCTCACCTCTCGCCGTCGGCGCTCGCCGGGGCGGTGACCGATCTGGAGAAGGCACTGAAGGTGCAACTCACGGTGCGCCGCCGGGCTCGCGGCGTGCAACTCACGCCGACGGGCGAAGCCGTGCTCGCTCGCGCCAAGCTGTTGCTGGAGCAGGCGTCCGGACTCCAGACCGACGCCGCGGGCGTGGGTGGCGTGGTCACCGGGCCGATCGCGCTGGGCTGCTACCCGTCGCTCAGCCCGACGGTCCTGCCGTCGCTGCTGCACGCCTTCACCCAGCGGTACCCGAAGGTGACGGTGGAGCTTCACGAAGACACCCAGAACCGCCTCGGGACCCGCCTCGAAGAAGGCGAACTCGACCTCGCCATCGTCTACGACCTCGACCTGCCGCCGGAATGGCAGACAGCACGCCTGGCCACCCGCTCACCGGCGGTGTTGCTGCCGACCGATCACCCACTCGCCTCACTCGACGGGCCACTGCGGCTCGCCGACCTCGCCGACGAACCCATGGTGTTGCTCGACGCGCCTCCGAGTTCCCACCACGCGACGGAGGTGTGCAGGCTCGCCGGGTTCGCGCCGAGGGTGGCGTACCGGACACAGAACTTCGAGACGGCCAGGTCGTTCGTCGGTCGGGGACTCGGCTGGACCCTGCCGGTACAGCGTCCCGAGCACGACGTCACCTACGAGGGACTCGGTGTGGTGGTGCGCACCGACCTCACACCCCGGCCCGGCCCCGTCGACGTCGTTCTGGCGTGGCAACGGGGGGCCATGCTCAGCAAGGCGTCGCGCACCTTCGTCGAGTTCGCCTTCAGCTCCGCGAGCCGGGCGGAGTAGCAGCGGCTTCCCAGCGGCTACCTGCGCTTTCCCGCACTTCCACGGAAATTCCGACCAGACTGGCCGGAATATCCCGCTTTTCCCGTGCCCCTGCCTGCGGTGATGCTCCTCAACACCGAGCTGCACCCGTGTCACGGATCGGAAAGGCAACGTCGCCATGACGACAACCGACCTCGCCGCGAAGACACCCACGATGTCGGCACGACAGGCTCGCCGCGCTGTCACGTCGAGTTTCGTCGGGACCGCCATCGAGTGGTACGACTTCTTCATCTACGGGACCGCCGCGGCGCTGGTGATCGGACCGCAGTTCTTCCCCGCCTCCTCCTCGCTGGCCTCCACGCTCGCGGCTTTCGCCACGTTCGCGGTCGGCTTCGTCGCACGACCGATCGGTGGCGTGGTGATGGGGCACTTCGGCGACCGCATCGGCCGCAAGTCGATGCTGGTGCTGTCGCTGACGATGATGGGCCTCGCCACCGTGGGCATCGGTCTGCTGCCGAACTACGACGCGATCGGTGTGCTCGCGCCGATCCTGCTGGTCGTGTTCCGGTTCGCGCAGGGCATCGGCGTCGGCGGCGAGTGGGGTGGCGCGGTGCTGATGGCGACGGAGAACGCTCCCCCTGGCAAGCGCGGCCTCTACGGTGCCGCGCCGCAGATCGGGGTGCCCGCGGGCGTGCTCGCCGCGAACCTGGTGTTCCTCCTCATCACCCAGGTCCTGGACGACGAGTCGTTCCAGTCGTGGGGCTGGCGTGTCCCGTTCCTGCTCAGCGCCGTTCTCGTGGGCATCGCCATGTGGATTCGCCTCGGCGTGCTGGAAAGCCCCGAGTTCAGGCAGGTCAAGCAGGAGGAGCGCGTCGCGAAGCTCCCGATCGTCGAGGTGCTCACCAAGAACCTGCGGTACGTGCTGCTGGCCGCCGGCACGTTCATCGCCACCAACGGCATCGCCTACGCGTTCATGGTCTACGTGCTGACCTACGGCACCGAGGAACTCGGCTTCGAACGGTCCACGATGCTGTGGTTGCTGATCGTGTCGTGTCCGGTGTGGATGGCGGGCATGGCGTTGGCCGCCGCGAAGTCCGACGTGCTCGGTCGCCGCCGGGTCTACACCTGGAGTTCGCTGGCGCTCCTCGTCGTCGCCGCGCTGTTCTTCCCGCTGATCGACACGGCGTCGCTGCCCGTCATGCTCGTCGCGATGGCGGTGATGGCGGCCGTGCTCGGCACCACCGCCGGTCCGCAGTCGGCGCTGTTCGCGGAGCTGTTCCCCGCCCACATCCGCTACAGCGGCGCCTCGCTGGGCTACCAGATCGGGGCCATTCTCGGCGGCGGGCTCGCGCCCTTCATCTCCACGTCACTGTTCGCGGCGTTCGGTACGTCGTGGGCGATCACCGGCTACTTCGTCGTCATCGCCGCAATCAGCCTCGGCTCGGTCCTGGCTCTGCCCGAGACCCGCCGCGTGTCCACGGAGGGGGAGCACTGACGATGTCCGCCTACTACCAACCTCGGAGGTATCCGGCTTCGGACTTCCCCTCCACGCCGGACGACGACACGGCGCTGCCGGTCGTCGTCGTGGGCGCGGGCCCGGTGGGCATGGCCGTGGCCCTCGGGCTGGCGAACCGCGGGGTGCCGGTGACGATCCTCGAAGCCGCCGACCGGGTCTCCTTCGGCAGCAGGGCCATCTGCGTCTCCCGGCACAGCCTCGAAGTGGCCGAGCGACTCGGGTTCGGCGCGGAGGTGGAGAGAATCGCGCTGCCGTGGCTCGGCGGGCGCAGCTTCTACCGCGACCGTGAGGTGCTGCGGTTCGAGATGCCACACAGCACCTCGGACGTGCGTGGGCCGATGGTCAACGTCTCGCAGTCGGAACTCGAACAGGTCATGGTCGACGCGCTGACCTCCAACCCACTGGTCACGTTGCACTGGGCGGCCGAGGTGTCCGGCGTCGAACAGGACGCCGAGCAGGTGCGGTTGACCGTCGACACCGCGTTCGGCTCCCGGCGACTGCGGGCACGGTGGGTCGTGGCGGCCGACGGCGCGCGCAGCAGGCTGCGCAAGCTGAGCGGGTTGCGCATGGAGGGCGACACGTACGAGGGACAGTACGTCATCGCCGACATCCACTGGCGGTCCGGCCTGCCGGCGGAGCGGCTGGTGTGGTTCGACGCGCCGAGCAACCCCGGCTCGACCATCATCATGCACCAGCAGCCGAACGACATCTGGCGCATCGACTACCAACTCGACGCCTCCGACGACCCCGAACTGGAGACCAGCGAGGAACGCATCCGCGACCGCATCAGCAGACACCTGACGTGGTTGCGCAACGACGTTCCCTGGACGTTGGAGTGGCACGGCTACTACCGGGCCCGCGCGCTGGCGTTGCGGGACTTCCGGCACGGCCGGGTCCTCTTCGCGGGCGACGCCGCGCACCTGGTGCCGATCTTCGGCGTGCGGGGCCTCAACTCCGGCATGGAGGACGCCGAGACGCTCGCCTGGCAGCTCGCGGCGGTCGTGGGCGGCCACGGTGACGAGTCGCTGCTGCGCGCCTACTCCGCCGAGCGGCACGCGGCGTGGCGGCAGAACGTGGACAACGCGAGTAAGTCCACTTTGGTCATGTCGCCCGGTGGGCACGGCTTCCGCACCACGCGCGACGCGGTGCTCGCGTTGGCCACCGAACGTTCCGAGTTCTCACACCTGGTGAACCCGCGCCAGTCGAGCGCCACGCACGCACACGCGTCACCGCTGACATGGCCGGTGGAGCCGGACGTCACGGGTGCTCTGCCGGGCGACCCGCTGGAGGACCGCAAGGTACTGGTGAGGGCCGTCGGCGGGGTCGAGGAGTCGTCGTTGAACGCGGTCCGGGGAACCGGGTTCGCGTTCCTCGGGTTCGAGCTCGCGCCCTCCGACGCCGACGTCGTCGCGGCGAGTGCCGAGCAGCTCGCCGAGTCGCTACCCGCCGAGCAGGTCCGCGCCGTCGTGACGGCCGCACCCGGTTCGGCCGTCGAGCCGGGTGACGACCTCGCCGTCGTCGAGGACCCGGACACCGCACTCGCCCAGGCCCTGGGCGCCCGTGCCGGCGAGGTGTTCGTGGTGCGTCCGGACGGACTGATCCTGTGCCGCGTCACCGACCTGAGCGCGTTGTCCGACGTGGCCCGCCACCTCGTGTCCGGGACCGCGCCCACCGGCGGCATCGCACCGTCGCGTGTGGAGGGCGGGCTGCCGTCACCGGAGTCGAGGCGGGAACGCGTGTGGCTCGCCCTGTCACGCGCTCTGGACTCCGCCGCGGAGTCCGACCGGGAAGGCATGCTGACCCGGTTGGCGATGCTGCTGGGCGACAAGGTCGGCCACGAGGCGTTCGAGGAGCTGCTGGAGGCCGCCCAGCGCACGGCGAAGACCGCGCGGGAGTAGGGCTCACGCCGTGGGCGCCGCCCCGCGGCGACTCGGCGGCGCCCGCAGCGGCTAGTCCCAGAAGCCGATCGTGCCGAGAATGCCGGCCGTGGCGACGTAGAACTCGGCCCGGTTGTTGTCTCCGTCGACATAGCCTCCGATGTCACGCAGAATCGAGCACGCGCCCTCGGAGAGGTAGACCTCGCGGACCTTGTCGTCGGCGTTGTCGGGGTCGTACTCCATGACCGTGAAGATGCCCGCCGAGGTGGCGTCCTCAAGGCAGATGGCGAAGTCACCGCCTCCGGACTTGACGTGGTTGGTGGTGAAGTAGTTGTAAGTGCCGGTCACCTGGAGCGCGCTGGAACCGAGGTAGTCCCACTCGCCGGGGCCCAACTGCGGTCCTTCGACGGCCGAGGCCGCCGGTGCGGCCAGGCACACCACGGCGGTCGCCGCGGCGAGGGCAGTTCCGATCCGCTTGACGTTCACGCGTCTCCCTTTCGTCCGTGTCGGGTGGGGACGCCGAACACTAGCGCCTGTTCCTGACGTTCATCCGGCGCCGACGCACGTCCGTGCGCCCGTGGGCGGGCGGCAGACCCGCGCCACCGAGGTGCGGCGTACAGCGCGAGAATCGATGTAGCACATTGGGTGCCACCATGGCGTTCGTGGAACGCATCGGCATCCGCGAGCTGCGACAGCACGTCTCTCGTTACCTTGCCAAGGTCAGGAGCGGCGAAACGGTCGAAGTCACCGATCGCGGCGAACTGGCCGCTCTCATCGTGCCGCCACAGCGGTCATCCGCGGTACGGGAACGCTTGTTCGCCACAGGCCGGCTCATTCCCGCCCCGAACCCCCGGGGGCCTGCACCACCTTCCCGAACCGGTCGCCTTGCCCCGGGATGCCCCGTCGACAATGTCCGTCCTCGACGAGTTGCGTGAGGACCGGCTGTGATCTACCTGGATTCCTCGGCGATCCTCAAGCTCGTGTTCCAGGAAGCCGAGACAGTGCCTCCACGTGGTTGGCTCGACGCCAATGCGGAGCACGTCGTGAGCAGCGAACTGGCCAAGGTGGAGGTCACCGTCGCGGCACGCCGTATCGAGCCTGCTGCCCTACCGGCAGCCCGTGCCGCGATCACCGGTATCGACCTGGTTCCGCTCTCCGGCGCCGTGGTGAACCTGGCCGCCGAAACCGAACAGAAACCGCGTAGCCTCGATGCGCTGCATCTCGCGTCCGCTGTACTGCTCGGCGACGAACTGACCCACTTCGTCACCTACGACCATCGCCTCGCCTCCGCAGTGAGGTGAATCGACTGACGGTGACCGCGCCGGGAGCACAGACGATCGCCCGCACCCGACTGTGGCGATTGGGCGCCACGCTTCGAACGCCTTCCCCGGGTGGCCTGGGGGACGTCTGGACACCCTCACCAGGTCACCGACGACTCCGACGACTGCACTCCTGGGATCTCGCCGCCACGGAAGGCGTTGACGAACAGCCGGTGGTCCTCCCGGGTCTGCACGGCGTAGCGCATGCCGAAATCGGTCAGCGACCGCACGAACTCGGTGTCGTCTCGTCCCACCGCCTCGGCGATGGCCTGCTCCACCTGGAGCGTCACGAGCGTCTGCTCCGAGTCGGCGTCGGCCACGCAGTGCATCTTCGCTGTCGCGCGGCCGAGGTAGTCGAGCACGGAAGCCATGTCGGAGGGCTCGGTGAGGTCCGACCAGTCGAGGTCCTGGACATAGGGCGACAGCTCCGACACCACGAATCCGGTACCGCCGATCTCCGTGTGGCCGAGCCACGGATCGGCGTGCGCCTGCAACGCGCGTTGTGACACGGCGGTGCGGTGCCCGTGGTGCCGGAAGTACCGGTGGATACGCTCGTCGGGCACGATGCGGCTGGGCGCGGCCACGTTGCCCTGTTTCATCGACAGCACGACGTCGTTCTCCAACGCCTGGGTACGGCCCTCCACCAGAACGTTGTACGCGGGCAGCCCGGCCGAGCCGATGCCGAAACCCTGTCGTCCGACGATGTCCTTCACCTCGTACGTCAGGCTTCCGAAGCGCTTGTTCTCGGGGATCGTGCGCAGGTACTGGCCGAAGGCGTGTGTGGCGGCGGCGTGTTCGGCCTCGCCCAGCTCTCGCACCCCGGCTCCGCGCCGAAAGCGCCGGTCGTGACCGTCCACCACCGTGAGGTGCTCCAGCAGCTCCACGCGCGTCTTCATGCGGGCGTCCAGGAGTACCTCGTGCACGATTCCGTCGGTGGTGTCGAGCTGCAGCCGGTACTTCTGGTCACCCGGGTGCTCGGCGAAGTGCCGCACCTGGGAGAGATAGGCACGCAGGTACGTCTCGGCGAGCCGCCGGATACCGTCGTCGGAGACGGCCTTGTTCCACGCCAGCAGTGCCACGCTCGCCACGAGCCTGCGCAGGTCCCAGGTGAAACTGCCGAGGTACGCCTCGTCGAAGTCGTTGACGTCGAACACGAGCACGCCCGAGGAGTCCATGTACGTGCCGAAGTTCTCGGCGTGCAGGTCACCCTGGATCCACACCCGGCCGGTGCGCTCGTCCGCCCACGGGTCGTCGACGGCGACCATGTCGTGGTAGAAGACGCAGGCCGCGCCCCGGTAGAAGCTGTAAGGGTCGGCCGCCATCTTGCGGAACTTCTTGCGGAACGCCGCCGGGTCGGCTCGCATCAGCTCGTCGAAGGCGTTCACCAGCACGTCGACGATCTCCGCGCGCCGCTGTTCGCTGTGTTGCCGCACCTGTGCCACCGGGTCACTCATGAGGCACCTCGCGCTCGTCGGAGGGGCCGTTGCCTTCTCAAGCCTCACACGCGCGGGATCCGCCCGCAGTGTCGACCGCGGTGGCGGGAACCCGGATGTGCGGCCCTCGGCGGCCTGTGAAGGCCACCTCGTTCACCCCTCGGTGTGGTTTGGACGCCACCCCGGTTGGGCGCCCCCACAGGTGTTACCGCCCAGGTCGCGGGCGTTTCCCGTGTCCGCGACCCCAACCGGAAGGCTGAGAGCTCATGCTGATTCGCAACGCCGCTCTGGCGTTCGTCTTCGCTGCCGGGACCGCGCTGCCCGCCACCGGAGTCGCGAACGCCCAACCGGACCTCGACTGTGCGAACTTCTCCAGCCAGGCGGAGGCGCAGGCCGAGTTCGACCGGGACACCAATGACCCCCATCGGCTCGATGCCGACGATGACGGCATCGCCTGCGAAGCCCTGAACGGCACCACGAACGGCACGACGACCCCCACCGAGCCCGCACCCTCCACCGAGACGGCGCCCGGTGGGCAGGTGGCCGAGACACCCGCCGGAGGTGTCGCCACCGGTGACGGTTCGCTCGCCGACTCCGGCCCGGCTGCCGCGCCGATCCTGTTCGGGCTGGCGGGACTCGGAACGGCGGCCACGGCCGTCGTGGTCGTCGTCCGCCGCCGCAGCGCCTGACCGGTCCCCGCGCCGCCACCGCCCGATCCGGTGGCGGCGCGGGAGCCGTCTGCTATCCCAGCGTGCGCCGCACCTCGGTGGCTGCGGCGACCAGGTTGCGCAACGCGGGCTCCACCTCGGCGTAGCCTCGGGTCTTCAGCCCACAGTCCGGGTTCACCCACAGCCGTGAGGGCGGCACCGACGCCAGTGCGGCCCGCAGGAGTTCGACGATCTCGGCCACCTCCGGCACCCGCGGGGAGTGGATGTCGTACACGCCGGGCCCGACCCCGCGCGCGAATCCGGCGGCCTCCAGGTCGCCCAACACCTCCATCCTCGACCGCGCGGCCTCGATGCTGGTGACGTCGGCGTCGAGTGCGGCGATGGCGTCGATGACGTCGCCGAACTCCGAGTAGCACAGGTGCGTGTGCACCTGGGTGCTCGCCCGTGCACCCGACGTGGCCAGCCGGAACGCCTCCACGGCCCAGTCCAGGTACTCCTTGTGCCGGTGGGCGCGCAGCGGCAACAGCTCCCGCAGCGCCGGTTCGTCCACCTGGATCACGCCGAGTCCCGCGGCCTCCAGGTCGGCGATCTCGTCACGGATGGCCAGGGCCACCTGCTTCGCCGTGTCCGCGAGCGGCTGGTCGTCACGCACGAACGACCACGCCAGGATCGTCACCGGTCCGGTCAGCATGCCCTTCACCGGCCGGTCCGTGAGGCTCGCCGCGTACGCGGCCCACTCGACGGTGATGGGTTCGGGCCGGGACACGTCGCCGAACAGGATCGGCGGGCGCACGCAGCGTGACCCGTACGACTGGACCCAGCCGTGCTCGGTGTCCGCGAAACCGGCGAGGTGCTCGGCGAAGTACTGCACCATGTCGTTGCGTTCGGGCTCGCCGTGCACGAGGACGTCGAGCCCCAGCTCCTCCTGCAGTCGCACCACCCGCTCGATCTCCGCGCGCATCCGGCTGATGTAGGTGTCGTGGTCGATACCGCCGCGACGCAGGGCGGCCCTGGTCCTGCGCACGTCGGCGGTCTGCGGGAACGACCCGATGGTGGTCGTCGGCAACGGTGGCAGCCGCAGCGCCTCCTGCTGAGCCTCCCGGCGGACGTCGTAGTCGGCCCGGCGGGTGTCCCGAGGCCGCAGCCCCGCCAGGCGACGCCTGACCTGCTCGTCTCGCACCCGCTCGGCGTTCACCCGGTCGGTGACCACTCTCCGAGCCGCGGCGAGCTCCTCGGCCACCGCGTCGCGCCCCTCGCGCAGTGCCCTGCCGAGGACGACAACCTCGTGCACCTTCTGCCGCGCGAACGCCAGCCACGAGGCCACCTGCGGGTCGAGGCTCGACTCCGCTTCGACGTCGTAGGGCACGTGCAGCAGCGAACACGACGAGCTGACGGCGACCTCGCCCGCCAGACCGAGCAGTGTGGCCGCCGTGGTGAGGGCGCGGTCGAGGTCGGTGCGCCAGACGTTACGGCCGTCGACCAGTCCGGCCACCAGCGTCTTGTCCCGCAGGCCCGGTAACGCTGCCAGCGAGTCCAGACCCGGGTCACCGGCCACGAAGTCGACTCCCACGGCCTCGACGGGGGCGGCCGACAGGATCTCCAGTGCCTCCCCGAGGTCACCGAAGTAGCCGGCGACGAAGAGCTTCGGACGCTCGGCCAGCGAGCCGAGCGAGCGGTACGCCTCGCGGAGGGCCGCGAGTTCGGCTTCGGTGCGGTCGGCCGCGAACGCGGGCTCGTCGAGCTGCACCCATTCCACGCCGGCACGCGCGAGTTCGCGCAACAGTTCGGCGTACGCGTCGACCAGTTCGTCCACTGTGTCCAGCGGACGGAACCCCGGAGCCGCTTCGGAATCCGGTTTGGACAGAAGGAGGAACGTCACCGGCCCCACCAACACGGGCCGGACGGGAATGCCGAGCTCGTCGGCCTCCCGAACCTGCTCCAGCACACCGTGGTCGGCGAGGAAAAACCGAGTGTCCGGCCCGATCTCAGGCACGAGGTAGTGGTAGTTGGTGTCGAACCACTTCGTCAGTTCCAACGGCGGCGTCGACTCCACGCCCCTCGCCATGGCGAAGTAGGTGTCGAGTGGGCTCAGTCCCAGGTCCGCGTACCGGCGGGGCACGGCTCCGAAGGTCACCGCCGTGTCGAGTACGTGGTCGTAGAAGGAGAACGTGTTGCCGGGTACCGAGTCGAGTCCGGCCTGACGCAACGAACGCCAGGTGTCGATACGCAGGTCGCGAGCGATGTTCCGCAACTCGGCCTCGCTGATGCGCGACGCCCAGTAGTTCTCCAGCGCTCGTTTGAGTTCCCGGTTCGGTCCGATCCTGGGATAACCGAGTACGGTCGATCCGATTGTGCTGGTCAAGGCTCTCTCCTCGCGAGCTCGACGGCGGCACCGGACGCGCGACGGCGGCCTCGCGGGCGAGCGGGTGGCGACGCGACGTCGCCGAACCACTCGTCCGCCAGGGTCACCCTCGAACGCCCGGAGGTCACGCACACCGGCGGTGTGCGCACCGGTGGCAGGTCTTCGGACTCGCGGGCACGGCCCGGCTCCCACCGGGGCTCCTACTGACCGTCGCTTCCCAGACCGTGTGGCCCAGTGCGTTGGAACCGGTCGAGCGACCGGCCACGGCGTTCGTTCCCACTCACCGCTGCGGGGCAGTCCCGGATTCCCACCGGGTTCCCTCTTGCCTCGCCCACCGCCTCGGCGGAAGGCGAACCACCAGCGCGTCTCACTGTAGTGACGCCGGGGTGCTTGACAAGGGAGCCCGACCGAGCGGTTCGCCTGCCTGCCGTCGCCCGTAACACCGTGCGCCTCCGTTCCGACAAAGTGGCGGACATCACCTCGGCGGTCGCCCCGCGGCTCGGAAACGGAGGAACGGATGGGTCGTCGCAAGCGCAGGCAATCCCGAGCCGGCTCGGATCCCCTCATCCGCCACCGCGACAGGATCGCGTCGCTGGAACATCGGGTGGCCGGGCTTGCCGCTTCCGAGAAGCAGCGGCAGCAGGCCAACGCCGTTCGCACGGAGATTCACACGGTTCTCCTGGATCTGAAGCACGTTCCGCGCTCGCCGTCCCGGGACCGGCTGGCCCTGCGGGCGAGGACCCTGTTGGGGAAGTTGGCGGCGCTCACGACCTCCCCGGACCGGAAACGCGAACTCGGGGGGCGTGATCGGCAGCGCGGATCCGGCGTCTCCGTCCGGGACCTCGAACGGGAGATCCGCGAACTCGTCAAGATACGCAACCCGATGCTGCGTCACGGCAAGGAAGTGCCACCGGAGTTGGCGGAGCGGGAGGCGAAACTGACGGAGCGACTGCGTGTCACCGCGAAGGCGATCCGGGAGTCCCGGCTCGACCGTGGTCACAAGGCCGCGCACCTGACACGGATACAACGCGCCCGAGCAAGCCTGCACAACAAACCCGAAGCAGAGACCCCGTCTCGAAGGACGGCGTCCTCGACGCGGGACCCCGAAAGCATCCGTCGCGCCCGCGTTCGTGAGGAACTGGAACGGGAGGAACGGGAGCGCAGAAACCAGTCGACCTCGGTCTACACCGTCAGTGGTGGCCTGCCGGGGCTGGGTAGACGTCGCTGAACATGCCCCGAGGCCGCTCTCACGCCTCCGTCTCGTCCGGGATGAACGCCAGTTGGTCGGGATGGAAGCTGTCGCGGCACGGGGGTGGCAGCCACGCCTGCGGCCTGGCGCTCTTCTGCCTACCGAGTTCGGTGAAGTTCAGCGGCGCGGAAAGGTCGGCGTGGTAGGCGGCGCCGTCCTTGACCGGTTCGAAGGCCAGGTCGGCGGGCTCCACGCCCACGCCGACGGCCACGAGGTAGGCGTCGTCGAGCGCGGTGGAGAACGCGGCCCACCCGCCCGCGAAGTGCCACACGCGGGCCCTGACCTGCGCACCTTCGATGCGCCACCAGACGATGGGCCATTCGAGATACCGACGGGCCTGATGTTCGGCGTGTTCGACGAGCGCGGGGATCAGTCCCTCGGGCCTGGTCACGGTGCTGTCGGGCAAGGTCACGTTGACGACGCCGAAGGCCCCGCTGAAAGCGACCTCCACCAGTGGGTCCTTGCCGTTCGGGCACATGATGGCCTCGTACCTCTGCTTCGGCAGCGTGCCCACCCGGATTCCGTTGTCGGAGTCGGACTCACGGTGACCCAGCCACAGCGCCCAGGGCGGCCTGCCGGGCAGTCCCTCGAAGAAGTCCACCCAGCGAATGCCGCGGAACGTCTCGTCGAGGCCGTACACCGGGAAGTCGACGACCGACGATGTGTGTGGGGCGGCGTTGGAGTCCACGCGACGATAGTGCACCTTCCGAGCCGTTTCGGCAGCGCGATGTCACCTTCCGCGTTGCCGGAACCTCGTCAGCGCCGAAACCCACCCTCGGCGTCGACCACATTGGCCGTGATCGTGGCGGCGTCCTCGCTGAGCAGAAGCGACACGACCGCGGCGGCTTCCTCGGGTGTGTTCCACCGCCCGCGTGGCAGTCGTTCGGCGACCGAGGCGGTCAGCTCCTCGTCCGCCCACCCGGTGTCCGTCGGCCCCGGGTTCACGGTGTTCACGGTGATCCCGTCGTCGGCGAGCGCGTCCGACAGGGTCCACGTGAGCTGGTGCAGCGCGCCTTTCGTTGCGGCGTAAGGGATTTCCCTCGCCATGGGGCTCAGATGCTGGCCCGAGGTGAAGAGCACCACGCGTCCGGGGAGCGGACGCGGGTTCGTTTCGCGGTACTGCCGGGCGAACGCGCGCACCAGCAGCAGCGTGGCCCGCACGTTGACCGCCCAGGTCAGGTCGAGCTCGGTGGCCGTCACCTCGTCGAGTGTGGCCACCGAGCTGCGCGCGTGATTGGCGATCAGCGTGTCGAGAGAACCGAACCGGTCCACCGCCGCCTCGACCACCCGTTCGGGGGCAGCAGGGTCCGAGAAGTCCGCCTCCAGGTGTCCCAGCGCCTCTCCGCCGGAGAGCTCGGCGAGGACACCGTCGATCCCGCGAGGGTCCGCGCCCCACGGCTCCGTCGCGTCGTAGTGCGACCAGGAGTGCGCGAACACCCGGTGTCCGTCGCGCAGCAGTCTGCGCGCGATGGCGAACCCGATACCGGCGGTCCTGCTGACCCCCGTGACAAGCGCGGTACGCATGATCCGTCACTCTGGCCGGGGACCCGCGCGATGGCAACCGAATTCCGAACGCCTCACGCGGGCTGCTTCGCCTTCTCCTCGGCCTCTTCGACGTGGTCGCTGTCCTGCGCCGCGATCTCCGCCGGGCTCGGGTCGGCACCGAGCCGTTCGAGGGCCTGGCGCAACGCCGACTGGCTCGCGTTGAGCCGGTCGAACACCGCGGCCCGCAGTTCGTAGGCCTCCTTGCGCAGCGACCGCGCCTCGGCCAGCTTGGTCTCCGCCTCGGTGATCATCGCGTCGTACTTCCGCTCCGCGTTCCGCAGCATCTCGGCGACCTCGTTCTCGGTCTTCTTCCGCTTCGCGGCGAGTTCGGCCTCGACGCTCTTCCGTTGCTGTTCCCGCTGCCGGCGGGCTTCCTCGTCCAGGCGTTCCCGCTCCGCCGCGGCTTCGGCGGCGAGCTTCTCGGCCTCGGCCTGCGCCTTGCTCCGCGTCTTCTCGGCGTAGGCGTCGGCGGCGTCCCGGACATCGGCGGCGTCGGCGTTCGCCTTCGCCTTCAACTCCGCGATCTCCTCCTCCGCCAACCGCATCATGGTCTTGACCCGTTCGGTCATGGCGGCGGGCCCCGCCGGGTCGTCGACCATGCGGGCGAGCGCGTTCTTGGTGTCGCTGAGTTCCTTCTGCGCGTAGCTCAGTGCCTTCGTCAGTTCCGCGACCGATGCCGTCGCCTCGTCCCGGTGACGTGCCATGTTGGCGAGTTCGGCGTTCAGTTTCCTGATGTGTTCGTCCACCTGGGCCTGGTCATAACCGCGGAAGGCGGTCGCGAACATCGCATTCGTCGCCTGTGTGGGGGATGCCTGCGCTTCAACCATCCGGACACCATAATGAGTTCGGGTTGCCTTACCCAACCTTTCGCGCGCGGTTTCCGGTAGAGCGCCCGTGATGCGCGCCGAATGGCAGGAAATGTGGCGGTGGATGCCGGCGAGGAGGTCTCGGTGGAAGCTGTTCTCGACGATCTCGCCGGAAACTGGCCCCTTTACACCGCCATCCCCGTCGTCGCCGCGTTGATCGGGTACGTCACCAAACGCGTGGCCATCGAGATGATGTTCCGCCCGCTGGAGTTCGTGGGACTGAAGGGCACCTTCCTCGGTTGGCAGGGCGTGGTGCCTCGGCACGGCGGCAGGATGGCGGCGACGGCCACCGATCTGCTCACCAAGAACGTCCTCGATGTCGCCGAGGTCTTCGCCAGGGTCAAGGCCGACCGACTCCTCACGGAGATCGAACAACCCCTGCTGAAGGCCGTCGACGACATCACCCGTGAGGTGCTCGCCGAACACCACCCTCGGCTGTGGGAGCGCCTGCCACCGATGGCGCGGGACCTCGTGGTCAAGCACGTCCAGGCGGGTGCTCCCCGACTCGTGCACCAGATGCTGGACGAACTCCGCGACAACGTCGGCGACATCCTCGACATCAAGCGGATGAGCGTGCAGCGGCTGACCCAGGACAAGGCCCTGCTCGTCAAATTGATCAGGGACACCTCCCGACCCGAAATGGCTTTCATCGCTCGTTCGGGTATTTATTTCGGGTTTTTTCTGGGGGTCGTTCAGTCGATCGTGTGGGCGCTGACGAAGAACCCACTCGTGATGCCGATCTTCGGAGCGTCCATCGGGTTCTTCACCGATTGGCTGGCAATCAAATTGATCTTCGTTCCCCGCGATCCCATACGGTTGCCGGGCGGACTCCTGCTGCACGGGATGTTCCAACGCAGACGCGCCGAGGTCGCCCGCCAGTACGGCGAGATGATCGCGAAAGAGTTGTTCACCGTGGACAACGTGCTCGACGCGCTCCTGCACGGCCCGAAGTCGGATCGGCTGCGGGCCCTGGTCCGCCGACTCGTCGCCGAGGCGGTGGACGAGCAAGCCGAGGCCGCTCGCCCCCTGGTCGACGCGACCATCGGAGCGCAACGACTTGAGGCGATGAAGCAAGCGGCCGCGGCGAAGTCGATCGAACGGCTGCCCGCGACGCTACGTCCCGCGAAGGGCTACCTCTCCAGGGCGATGGACGTGGCCAACACCGTGGAGCAGCGCATGCTGCGCATGACCTCGACCGAGTACGAGGGCCTGTTGCGCCCCGCGTTCCGTCAGGACGAGTGGAAGCTCGTCGCGGTGGGTGGGGTCATCGGTTTCCTGGTCGGGGAGCTACAGGTTCTGGTGATGCTGCACTGACTTCCTCGGCACGCGCCCGGTCGTCGACACCACCCGCCCTGCCGCGCAGGTACTCCACGACCCGACACACCAGGTAGATCGTGAACGAGATGGCGGTGACGAAAAAGCTGACCGGCGCGCCGGGAGCCAGTGAGAGCACGATCCCGCCCAGCGCGGCCAGTTCGGCGAACACCACGGCGAGGACGGTGGCTCGCAGTGGGCTGGCCGTGACCCTCGCGGCCGCGGCGGCGGGGGTGACCATCAACGCCACCACCAGCAACGCGCCGACGATCTGCACGCCCAGCGCGGTGGCGACACCAACGAGCACCGCGAACAACGGGGAGAGCAACCCTCCGGGCACACCGCGCGCGGTCGCGACCGCGGGATCGACGCTGAAGAACAACAGCGGTCGATACACCAGGGCGAGCACCACGAGCACGACGACGGCCGCGATCAGCAACGCCGTCAGGTCGGTCGGCTCGATGGCCACGATCTGCCCGACGAGGATGCCGAACTTGTTCGAGGCACGTCCGGGGTAGTACCAGAGCAACAGCACGCCGAGCCCGAGCCCGAACGCCAGGATGACCCCGATCACCGAGTCGCGGTCCGAGTCCCGGCCACCCAGCAGGCCCAGCAGGAGCGCGGCCACCACCGCCCCGATGAGCGCCCCGTACCCGACTCCGATACCGAGCAACAACGCCGCCGCGGCCCCGGTGAAGGCCAGCTCGGCCGTGCCGTGCACGGCGAACGACATGCGACGCATGACGATGAGCGGCCCCAACGTGCCCGCCACGAGCCCGAGCACGGCCGCCGCGAGCAGCGCCGTCCGCACGAAGTCGAAGCCGAGCAGCTCCAGCGTGAGGTCGATGTCGAACAACTGGTCCATGCGAAAGCCTTCGGGTCAGGGGTGGTGGACTTCGTCCTCGCAGAGCGCGCTCTGGGCACCCGCGACATGGATCTGGCCGCCGACCCTGACGACCTCGACGTGCGAGCGGTAGAGCTCGGAGAGCGTCCGGGACGTCATCACCTCGTCGGGCTCACCGACGCGGAACTGGCCGTCCACGAGGTAGAGCACTCGGTCGACGTACGGCAGGATCGGATTGATCTCGTGGGTGACGAACAGCACGGCCGTGTCGGCCTCCCGCCTGCGTTCGTCGATCAGCCGCGCCACGATCCGCTGGTGGGCGAGATCCAGTGACGCCAGCGGTTCGTCGCACAGCAGCACGTCGGGCTCACCGACGAGGGCCTGCGCCACGCGCAGCCGCTGCTGTTCCCCGCCGGAGAGCTTGCCCACCGGCGAGTCGGCGTAGCGTTGGGCGCCCACGGCCTCGATCGCCCGCTCGATGCGTTCCCGGCGCCGCCGCAGTCCTCGCAGGCCGAGCCCCCAGCGGTGACCGTCGAGGCCGAGCCCGACGAGGTCGCGACCCCGCAACGTCAGTCCGTCGTCCATGGCGCGTTGCTGCGGCACGTAGCCGACGCGCTCGTTGCCCCGGCCGGGACTCCGGCCCGCCACCGTCACCGTGCCCGCGCTGAGCTCCTGGAGCCCCAGCAGCACGCGCAGCAGGCTCGTCTTCCCCGATCCGTTGGGGCCGAGCACCGCCAGGAACTCGCCCGGCGCGACATCGAGGTCGAGGCCCGACCACAGCGTCCGTTCGCCGAACCGCAGTGCCGCACCCCTGACCTCGACGGCGGCCCGCGTCGTCGTCACGTCCACTCGGTTGTCTCGCTCACTCGTCCAGTGCCTTGGCCAGCGCGTCGACCTGCGCGCCCATCCAGGAAATGTAGTCGGTCCGCCCTTCGGGAAGCGTCTCGGTGACGTCGACGACCGGGGTCCCGGCCTCCCGCGCGGCCTCGACGACCTTCTCGGTCGCGGGCGTGGTCGTCTGGGTGTTGCGCACCACCGCGTCGACCTCCCCGGAGACCAACTCCAGCATGCGCTGCTGCGCAGCGACGGGCACGTCGGTCTCGTTTTCCACGGCCGCGGAGAACTCGTGCGGGGTGAGGTCCGTGACCTCGACGGCGCTCAACAGGTACTGCGCGAGCGGTTCGGTGGCCGCCACCTTCGCGCCGGCGTGGCGCTCGGCGACCTCGTCGATCTCGTTCACCAGTTCGTCGACGCGTTCGGTGAAGTCGGCGGCGCCTTTCTCGAAGTCCCCCGCCTGCTGTGGCCTGAGGTCGCTCAGCTCGCCGGCCACCCGCTCGGCGACGGCGGACACGACCGGGAGGTCGTACCAGACGTGCTCGTTGCCGTGCTCGTGGGAATGTTCGTGGTCCCGGCCGTGTTCCACGGACTCGGCGTGCTCGTGGGCCGCGACGTCCTTCCCGGTCTCCCCCGCCACCTCGACGGCCACGACCGTCGGCGCGTCGGCGTTCTCGGCGAGCTGCGGGAAGAAGTCGTCGTAGCCGCCGCCGTTCCAGACGAGCAACTCGGCGGAGGCGACCTCGGCCGCGTCGGCGGCCCCGGCCTGATACGAGTGGGGATCGGCGGCGGGGTCGTCGATGATCGACGTCACTTCCACGTGCTCGCCACCGACCGCGGCGACGACGCTCGCCCACACGTTCGTGGAGGCGACCACGCGCACGCGATCGTCGGAGCCCCGATCGGCTTCGCCCTGCCCGCCACAGGCGGCCACCAGTACGGCGAGGACAGCGGACAGTGACACACCGGCGATCGAGCGCCGACGACACGAGGCGTGCATCGGGGACCTCTCTCCATCCAAGGCTAATTGGAAATGATTGTCGATATCATCTTACCGGAAGGGGTGATGATCTACCCACCGGTCGGGTGATTTATCCGTGCACGGAGAGCAACCATGTGACGCACGTTGTGCGCTCCTTCTGCTGCGGCTTCTGAACCGTTACGGTTTGTTCATGAACCGGCCGATGCGAACCAGGCGAGGTGCGACGCTCGCGTCGCTCGCCGCTGAACTGGGCGTGTCCAGGACCACGGTGTCCAATGCGTACAACCGGCCGGACCAACTGTCCCCGGAGTTACGCCGACGGGTACTGG
This sequence comes from Saccharomonospora glauca K62, assembly GCF_000243395.2. NCBI lineage: Bacteria > Bacillati > Actinomycetota > Actinomycetes > Pseudonocardiales > Pseudonocardiaceae > Saccharomonospora > Saccharomonospora glauca. Next base: position 4,079,459 of record NZ_CM001484.1, read on the forward strand.
AGACGGCCCGCCGACTCGGTTACCCCGGCCCCGACCCGGTGGCTCGGTCCCTGCGTACGCGCAAGGCGGGCGCTGTGGGCCTGCTGCTCACCGAGAACCTCTCCTACGCGTTCCGCGACCCGGCGGCCGTGGGCGTGCTCGAAGGACTCGCGCTCGCCTGCGAGGACGCGGGCGTCGGCCTGCACCTCGTGCCGGCCAGCCCCGGCAAGGAAGAGGTCGCAGCGGTGCACCGCGCGGGCGTCGACGGGTTCGTCGTGTACTCCGTGCCCGACGACGACCCCCACCTCGCCGCCGTACTGTCACGTCCGGTGCCCACCGTCATCGTCGACCAACCCCAGCTCGACGGGATCGACCGCGTGTCCCCCGACGACGAGACCGCCATCGTGCAGGTGGCCGAACACGTCGTCGGCCTCGGGCATCGGCAGATCGGCGTGCTGTGCATGCGCCTCGGACGCGATCGCAACGACGGGTTCGCTTCCCGCGAGCGTCAGGAACGGGCCCACTACCACGTTCAACGCGCTCGCCTGGCCGCGTTGGCCAAGACGTTCGAGGCCGCCGGGGTCGACTGGAACACCGTGCCGGTCGTCGAGCGGTTCGACCACACCGTCGACGACGGAGCCACCGCCGCCAGGCAACTGCTCGACGCCCACCCGCGCGTCACCGCGATCATCTGCACGTCCGACATCCTCGCGCTGGGCGCGCTCGCCGAGGCGGGCAGGCGGGGGCTCCGGGTTCCGGCCGATCTCACGATCACCGGCTTCGACGGCATCGCCGAGGCGTCGCGAGCCGGACTCACCACGGTCCACCAACCCGTGCTCGAAAAAGGACGCGCGGCGGGGAAGCTCCTGCTGGAGGCGAACGAACGCGTCGAATCCAAATTGATCACCCTGCCCACCGAACTACGAGTGGGCACCACGTCGGCGCCTCCGCGCACGGCCGAAGAGCAATGGTTCGGACCGTGAGCGCCTCCGCCCCACGCCCGAGAGCCGAGCGACACGGAAACGAGGGACCATGACGGCGATCGAGGAACTCATACGACGCAACCGCGCGCTCGGCAACGTCGTCCCCGGCGACCGGTCGTCACCCCGGCCTTCCCGCCACGTGGCGATCCTGACCTGCATGGACGCGCGAATCCGCGTCTTCGAGATCTTCGGCTTGTTGCAGGGCGAGGCACACGTGCTGCGAAACGCCGGTGGGGTCGTCACCGACGACATGATCCGTTCACTCGCACTCAGCCAGCGCAAGCTGGGCACCCGCGAGGTGTTGATCGTGCAGCACACCGACTGCGGCCTGAACACGGTGACCGAGGACGGCTTCAAGGACGAGCTGGAGGCCGCCAGCGGCATGCGGCCACCGTGGGCGGTGGAGGCGTTCCGCGACGTCGACGCCAACGTGCGGCAGTCCATACAACGGGTCAGGCGCAACCCCTATCTGTTGCACACCGACCTGGTGCGCGGATTCGTCTACGACGTGAAGACCGGGGAGCTTCGCGAGGTCGCTCCGCCCGGCGACTAGCCTTGTCCGACGATGTCCATCGACGCCGAGACGCTCATCGACTGGTTCGACACGAGCGCGCGTGACCTGCCGTGGCGGCACGCCGACTGCACCCCGTGGGGAGTGCTGGTCAGCGAGGTGATGCTGCAACAGACCCCGGTGAACAGGGTGCTGCCGGTGTGGCGAGAGTGGCTGGAACGCTGGCCGAAGCCGTCGGCCCTCGCCGCCGCCACCCAGGGCGAGGTGGTGCGCGCCTGGGGCAAACTCGGCTATCCCCGGCGGGCCCTGCGGCTGCATGCCGCGGCCACCGCGATCGCCGCCGACCACGGCGACGAGGTGCCCTCCGACGTCGACACGTTGCTGGCACTTCCCGGCATCGGGGCGTACACGGCGAGGGCGGTGGCCGCCTTCGCCTACGGCAGGCGCACACCGGTGGTGGACACCAACGTTCGTAGGGTGGTTGCGCGCGCCGTTCACGGCGCGGGCGAAGCCGGCCCCCCGTCGACGAACCGGGACCTCCGCGACGTCGAGGCGTTGCTTCCCGACGGCCCCGACGAGGCCCGTGCCGCGCGGTTCTCGGCGGCCCTGATGGAGCTCGGCGCGTTGGTCTGCACGGCCCGCAGACCCCGGTGCGCCGACTGCCCATTGTTCGACACCTGCGCCTGGCAGAAGGCGGGCCGACCTGCGTATACGGGCCCGACCCGGCCGGCTCAGCGTTACGGCGGCACCGACCGTCACGTCCGTGGCCTGTTGCTCGACGTGCTTCGCGGGACCACCGAGCCGGTGGAGAAGGCGAAGCTCGATCTGGTGTGGCCGAAAGCCGGCCAGCGGGACGCGTGCCTGGCCTCGTTGCTGGACGACGGACTGGTGGAGCAGACCTCCGACGGGCGCTTCGCCCTACCTGGGGAGCATTGACAAACCAACCAGGGTTGTTGGCAATCTCTTCACCTCACTGCGAGGGAGAGAGCACATGGCCGACAAGCCCGTCATCGACCGCCGCACGTTGTTGGTGGGTGGTGGTCTCGCCGTCACCGCCCTGGGAACCGCTCTGACCGTTCCCGCCGGAACCGCCGCCGCTCACCCACGGCCGGTGGAGGCCCCGAACATCTACGACACCACCGCCTGGGGCGCCCGGCCGCCTCGGGAACCCATCACCCTGCTGAACCACAAACCGACCTACATCGTCGTCCACCACACCGTGGAGCCGGGCAACAGCGAGGACTACTCGCTGGAGCACGCGTTCGCGATCTCGCGGAGCATCCAGGACTTCCACATGGACTCCAACGGCTGGATCGACACCGGCCAGCAGTTCACGATCAGCCGTGGCGGCTACATCACCGAAGGCAGACACCGCAGTCTCGAAGCCCTGCGTGGGGGAACACAGCACGTGCTGGGCGCCAACGTCGCCGACCACAACAGCGAGATCATCGGCATCGAGAACGAGGGCCTCTACATGGAGGTCGACGTTCCTCAAACACTGTGGGACTCACTCGTCGCACTGGTGGCGTACATGGCCTCGCAGTACGACATAAGCCCGGACCTCATCCGAGGACACCGCGACTTCAACTCCACCGCCTGCCCCGGCGACGTGCTGTACGCGCGGCTGCCGGAGCTGCGACAGGCCGTGGCCGACCGCCTCGGCGTGACGTTCCGCGAACCCGAACCGACACCGTTGCTGCGCCCCGGCGACACGGGCGACGACGTGCGCCTCGCGCAGCGGCGACTGCGCGCCCGCGGGTACGACGTGACCGTCGACGGTGTGTTCGGCGACAAGACCCGCGACGCGGTGGCGGCGTTCGCCGCGAGCAACGGCCTCGGCGAACCGACCTGCCAGGCATGCGCCCGTTCCGACGAGCGCGGCTATCTCGGCATCGACGTGTGGGAGCGCCTGGCGCCCCGGTGACATCCCCGCGTGGCCGGGCCGTCGTCCGGCGGCTCGGCCACTCACCGCCCCGAAGACCTCCCCCGGCGTTCTCGGACCCGAAACGCTACCCGGCAACGACCTAAATATGCTATTGTCACCCATTAAGTTAATGGGATTAACTAAATATTTTTCATTTTCGCGTGCCGCTGTGCAAGTAGATCCGCCATCTGGGGGAGGCCAGGATGGACCCGCTGGCACTCGCCGGCCAGGCAGTTTCTTTCCTGTGCGGATATCTGAGCCAGGTGGCGTACGGGACGCTACAACGGACGCAGGACTCTGCCGCCGAAGCACTGTATCAAATAATCACGAACCGACTAATCCGAACAGCTTTCGGCGAGCGAGCTCTGCGACAACTCAAAGTCACCCCCGAGGACGAACGAGCCGCACGGGAAACCCAACAGGTACTCGCTCAGGAAGCGCAGGCGGACCCGAACTTCGCCGCCGAGTTGAGCCGAGCAGTGCAAAACATCTGGCTCGCCCAGGGTGATGTCTCCCAGACAACGGCCCAACAGGGCAACATCACCGTGTCGGGCTCGACTTTGAAGAACGCCTTCGTCGGCAGCAATGTCGACCAGTCACGACGGCAGACGAAGATCTCCTTCGGCGGTTGGGTCGTCGTCGCCGCCATCCTCCTGCTCGGCGGAACGGGCTCGGTCATCGCCATCAGTACCGGCGGAGGGCGCGACGCCAGCTCGATCGGCGACGCACCTGACGAAGAAGGCGCCAAAGAGACCGCCATGGCGTTCGTCGAATCCATAAAATCCTCCGACGCGGAGCTGTTCTGCGATCTTCTGCACTCCGAACTAGTGAGAAACCTCGAAGTCAACTCCGGACGTCCATGCCCACAGACCGTTCCCGTCATCCTGGACCGGATAACGCCGGAGATGAAAGAAGAGGCTGCGCACACACAAGTGTTGTCGGTGACGATGGAATCCCAGAATCGAGCCGTCGTGGTCGTGGGCATCGACGACACAGAAGGAAAATCGGCCGAGTTGCGGCTTCGCCGGGACTTCAACCGTTGGCGCGTGGACGCCCCGCCGGACGCGATGTCCTTCGGTTTCCCGTGAGCCGGAACGGTCGCCGACTCACGTCTCCGGCGGTTCGTACTCGACGTCGAGCAGCTCGCAGATCCCTCGGCACATGCGCTCGTGCATGGGGGCCATGTCGGTGAATGTCGCGCTCATGAAACCGAAGACGTCGAAGGAGATGGAAGCGTAGATGCGCGACCAACACTCGATGAAGACCAGGATCGCGCCGAGCGGCATCGGGTCCAGCCCGACGATGGCGCGGTAGTCGCTCAACTGCTTTCGCAGCGACGGCTCCAGCTCGTCGTCAGCCGGGACGTCGAACGGCCGTTGCCGCCACAACCGAAGGTAGCGTTTGCCGAACGCGCCGCCGACCTCAATGTTCCAGGTCTTGGTGATCTGCTCGTGGAGGTTCCCGGCCGCGGGCGACGGAGTACCGAAGACGAAGCCGTACTCGGCGCGGTTCCTCGCGGCCCAGGCCGGGAAGGCCCTGACCATCGCGGTGAGCTGCCGGTCGGGACGGTCGTCGGGGTACGCGGCGGAAGCGGCTTCGAGTTCGCCCACGAGTTCGGCGATCAGATCCTTGGCCAGCGCGAGCAGGAGATCGCCTCGGCCGCTGTAGTACCGGTAGATGGCGGGTGGGGTCACCCCGACCTCCCGAGCGATGGCCGCGAGCGTGACCGCGTCGAGACCGCCCGCCACCAGGAGCCGCCGAGCAGTACGCCGCAGGTCACGATCGAGCGCCGCACGCAACCGGGCTCGTCGGTTCATCGAAGCCGTCACCACACCTCCAGCGCCACCCGCAGCATACGTGAATACCGGTGACATCAGCACGATCGTCTGTTAAGCTATTGAATTAAGTTACCCCCCTTAACAACGCCTTGTACGCCAAGTGTATTACCCACCTACCACGGCGATACGGCACCTACGACGTCAAATGTCTGGGGGTCCGGCCGGGAACACAGCTTCCCGGCCGGCGTAGCCGGGCCACGCTGAGGGGGAGGTGGCCCGGCTACTCGACGCTTTCATCCGAGGACGCCGAATCGGCGTCACGAACGCGCGAGATCGGCCAGGAACGCCTCGACGGCGCCCCGGTAGGCCTCCGGCTGATCGCGGTGCACGACGTGCCCCGCCCCGGCCACCACGACGTGCCGACCGTTCCGAGCGCGTTTCGCCATCTCGGCCTGCTGCCCCGCCGGCATGCTCGTGTGTTCGGCCTCGATCACCAGCATCGGGCAGCGCACCGCCTCCAGGTAGGACCAGTAGTCCCGCTGGCCCCATTCCGTGGCAATGGCGTACAGGTCCTCCAGGTCCGCGATCAGGTGGTAGCCGTCGTCGCGTTCCTCCACGCACTCGATGAAATACTCGCCCAGGCTGCCGAAGAACTCCGACACGTGCGCCAGCGAACGGAACGGCACCGGCCACGACTCGAAGTAGGCGCGCCAGACGTCCACGGTGTCGCCACGGCGGTCGACGGCCATGTCCTCGGCCACGACACCGGCCGCCAACTCCGGGCGCATCGCGGCCGCCACCCACGCGTGCAACGCGCCCATGGAGTGCCCGATGAGCACGGCGGGACCTTCGTCCAGGTCCTCCACCAGGTTCACGACGTCCTCGGCGAACTCCTCGGTGGTCCACGCACCCCGGCGCCGCGCCCGGCCGTGCCCCCTGGCGTCGAGGCCCACGACGTGACCATGGGCGGTGAGCCACCGCGCCACCGGCCACCACGTCGTCGCCCGCCCCATGAGCCCGTGCAACAGGACGATGGGCCGTCCGTGCCCACCGAAATCGACAACACTCGACGCCAGCGATGCTCGAACGGGCATTAGGCTCCCTTCATGCTCGACCGCCGCGCCCGGATGATGGCACTGTGCGGGATCGTCTGCATCGTAGCCGCCTGCACCCCCGCCCAAGCTCCTTCCGAGCCCGTCCCCGAGCCCACACACGGAGCGGCCGGCATCGGCGACGAGTACTACCCGGAGGCGGGTAACGGCGGCTACGACGTCGACGGCTACGACGTCGAGATCCGGTACGACCCGGAACACGGACACCTCACGGGCGACACGACCGTCACCGCCCACGCCACCCAGACGCTGTCCCGGTTCAACCTCGACCTCCGCGGCTTCGCGGTGTCCTCCGTGGAAGTCGACGGCCAACCCGCGAAGTTCTCCCGCGAGGGAGACACCGAACTCGTGATCACTCCCTCCGAGCCGGTGGCCGAGGGCAGCACGTTCACCACCCGCGTGCGCTACGAGGGCGAACCCGTCTCCGCCGACGCGGGCCAGCTCGGCGGGAACGGCTGGTACCGCACTCCGTCCGGCGGCGCGTTCGTGTTCGGCGAGCCCCAGTCGGCGTCGTACTGGTACCCCGTCAACGAACATCCCCGCGACAAGGCGACCTTCTCCCTCACCGCCACCGTGCCGAAGGGGTGGACGGCCGTGTCCATCGGCGAAGCGGGCGAGCCCGTCACCGAGGACGGCTGGACCACCACGACCTGGACCGAATCCGATCCGGTGGCCAGCTACCTCACCGTGTTCGCGGTGGACAAGTTCGACGTGGAGACGAGCACGCTCGCGGACGGCACACCGGTGCGCAACGTGTTCGCTCCCGGCGCCGACGACGCGCGCGACGAGGCCGCCCGCACCGAGGAGATCGTCGAGTACCTGGCAAGCCGGTTCGGCGACTACCCCGCGAGCACAGTCGGTGGCATCTACCTCGACATCGCCACCGGGTTCGCCCTGGAGACTCAGGGAACGCCGACGTATCCGAGCGACCCGGACGTCGACCTGCTCGTCCACGAGCTCGCACACCAGTGGTACGGCAACTCGGTGTCGGTGGACTCGTGGGCCGACATCTGCCTCAACGAGTGTTTCGCCAGCTACGCCACCTGGCTGTGGGCCGAGGACAAGGAAGGCGCCGACCTCGACGCGCTCTACCGGCAGCAAATCCGGTCGCTGGAGGGCAACCGGGCCTTCTGGGCCCAGCCGCTCTACGACATGGGAGCGGGCAACGAGTTCGGGGTGGTGTACACGAAGGGGCCACTCGCCGTGCACGCACTGCGGCTGCGCATCGGCGACGAGGCGTTCGATCGGCTCCTGCGCGAGTGGCCGGCCGAACACGCGAACGGCAACGCGAGCTGGGAGGATTTCGAGGAATTCGCCGAGCGGATCTCGGGCCAGCGGTTGGACGACTTCTTCCGCGCCTGGTTCCGTGGCACCAAGCGTCCCGCCGAGGAGTACCTGTATCCGGAGCCACTCCGCCGCTGAGCGGCCCCGCGAAGTCACTCCGACTACCGTATTCGATATGGCAGTCGTAAAGATCAACGCGATCTCCGTTCCCGAGGGTGCGGGTCCGGAGCTGGAGAAGCGGTTCGCGGCCAGGTTGCACGCGGTCGACAAGCAGCCCGGTTTCCTGGGGTTCGAGTTGCTGCGCCCGGTGGCCGGGGACGACCGCTACTTCGTCTACACGAAGTGGGAGTCCGAGGAGCACTACCAGGCGTGGGCCAACGGCCCCGCGAAGGAGGCCCACGCCGGGAACCGGGGCAAGCCCGTGGCCAGCGGCGCGAGCCTGCTCGAGTTCGAGGTCGTGCAGAGCTCCGGCCCCGCGTCGTAGATGCAGGAGGAGTACCGGCGTGCGGCCGAGTTGATCTCCTCGGCCGACGCGCTGCTCGTGTGTGCGGGCGCGGGCATGGGCGTGGACTCCGGGCTCCCGGACTTCCGGGGTGACGAAGGCTTCTGGCGTGCCTATCCGCCGTACGCCCGGCTGGGACTGCGGTTCGTGGAGCTCGCCGACCCCGAACACTTCGCCGCCGACCCCGAACTGGCATGGGGCTTCTACGGGCACCGCCTGAACCTCTACCGCGAGACCGAGCCGCACGCGGGTTTCACTGTCCTGCGGAAGTGGGGGGAGAACAAACCCGGCGGGGTTTGCGTGTTCACCTCGAACGTCGACGGCCAGTTCCAACGCGCCGGGTTCACCGACGTGGCCGAGGTACACGGCTCGATCCACCACCTCCAGTGCCTCGCTCACTGCGGCGTCGGGATCTGGCCCGCCGACGACGTCGTGGTGGACGTCGATCCCGACACCATGCGGGCTCGCCCTCCGCTGCCGTCCTGTCCTCGGTGTGGTTCCCTCGCGCGCCCGAACATCCTCATGTTCGGCGACTACGACTGGCTGGAACACCGTTCCCGGCGGCAGCTCGACGCCTTCACGGAGTGGCGCAGGCGCAATCGTTCGCTCGTGGTCGTGGAGCTCGGAGCGGGGCTGGCCGTGCCCACGGTGCGCAGACAGGCCGAACTCGCGAGCGCGGCCACCGGAGCTCTCGTGCGCATCAATCCCAGGGAACCGCAGGTACGGCACGGGCGCGGTGTGTCACTGCCCGTCGGCGCGTTGGAGGCCCTCACCACGCTCGACGAGCTGGTGAACTGACCGGGCCCTGCCCCGCGTGGACCGCGACGTGACCGCCACACGGTGTCGCCGTCGGCTGTCGAGGCGAAGACGTTGCCGGTAGTAGCTTCTTCCTCCCAACCACTGGGAGGAGGACGCTGATGACCATCCTGGTCACCGGAGCGACGGGGAACATCGGACGCAAAGTCGTCGACCACCTGCTCGCGCGTGGAGCTCGGGACGTCCGTGCGCTCACCGTCGATCCCGGCAAAGCCGCACTTCCGTCCGATGTGGAAGTTGTGAGGGGCTATCTTCGCAAGGTGGAGACGCTGCCCGCGGCGTTCGAGGGCGTGTCCGGCATGTACCTCGCGCCGACCCCGGACACGGTCGAGGACGTCGTCCGCCTCGCGCGCGAAGCTGGGGTGGAACACGTCGTGGACCTCTCCGGCGAGCCCGAAAGCTGGTGGGGCACGGTCACCACGGCCGTGGAGCGGTCCGGAATGGACTGGACGCACCTGTGGCCGGGTGACTTCATGGAGAACTCACTGATGTGGGCGGAACAGATCCGCCGCACCGGCGCGGTGCGTGAGCCGTACCCCGAGTCGGCGAGCACGCCGATCGCCATGGATGACATCGCCGCCGTGGCCGCCACCGCTCTGCTCGACGACAGCCACCGTGGCAAGGCGTATCCGCTCACCGGCCCCGAGGCGCTGACCCGCACCGAGCTCGTGGCACACATCGGTACGGCTCTGGGCAGGGAGATCCGATTCGTCAAGTCCACCCCCGAGGAGACGGTACGGGCACTCACGCCGGCCATGCGGGACAACGCCCAGTGGTACGTGGACAACGTGCTCACGACGTTCGAAGCCGGAACGGCGGAGCCCAACCACCTCGTCGAGGAGATCACCGGCCGTCCCGCGACCCGGTTCGCCGACTGGGCACGGGCACACGCACACGAGTTCGCGTGAGTTCCTCCCGACAACGCCGAAGGGGCCCCCGCGCACTCGGCGCGAGAGCCCCTTCGAAGGCGGTGATTCAGTTGTCGGTCACTCCTGCTCCGACTCGCCGGACTCCTCGCCGCCCGCGGCGGCGATGCTCACCGGCGGAGCGTCGGGCACATCCAGCGGCTTCGGCTCGCCGCGGAAGGTGAACTTCGCCTGGTCGTCGTGCTCGTCGCCGATCTCCCAACCTTCGACGTCCACGATGATGATCTGACCGGGCTGGACCTCGCCGAACAGGATCTTCTCGGACAGCTGGTCCTCGATCTCCCGCTGGATGGTCCTGCGCAGCGGCCGCGCACCGAGCACCGGGTCGAAGCCCCGCTTGGCCAGCAGAGCCTTCGCCTTGTCGGTCAGCTCCAGAGCCATGTCCTTGGCCTTGAGCTGCTCCTCGACGCGGGACACCATCAGGTCCACCATCTGGATGATCTGCTCCTGGGTGAGCTGGTGGAAGACGATGATGTCGTCGATCCGGTTGAGGAACTCGGGCCGGAAGTGCTTCTTCATCTCCTCGTTGACCTTTTGCTTCATCTTCTCGTACCGACCGGTCTCGTCGGAACCGGAAGAGAAGCCCAGGCTCACGGACTTGGAGATGTCCTGCGTGCCCAGGTTCGAGGTGAAGATCAGCACCGTGTTCTTGAAGTCGACCGTGCGACCCTGACCGTCGGTCAGGCGGCCGTCCTCCAGCACCTGCAGCAGCGTGTTGTAGATCTCCTGGTGGGCCTTCTCGATCTCGTCGAAGAGGACCACGGAGAACGGCTTGCGGCGCACCTTCTCGGTGAGCTGGCCGCCCTCCTCGTAGCCGACGTAGCCCGGAGGGGCACCGAACAGCCGCGAGGCGGTGTAGCGGTCGTGGAACTCACCCATGTCGATCTGGATGAGTGCGTCGTCCTCACCGAACAGGAAGTTGGCCAGCGCCTTGGACAGCTCAGTCTTACCGACACCGGAGGGACCGGCGAAGATGAACGAGCCGGACGGGCGCTTCGGGTCCTTCAGGCCGGCCCGCGTACGGCGGATGGCCTGCGACACGGCCTTAACCGCGTCCTCCTGGCCGATGATCCGCTTGTGCAGCTCCTCCTCCATGCGGAGCAGACGCGTGGTCTCCTCCTCGGTGAGCTTGAACACCGGGATTCCGGTCCAGTTGGCCAGCACCTCGGCGATCTGCTCGTCGTCGACCTCCGCGACGACGTCCAGGTCACCGTCCTTCCACTGCTTTTCGCGTTCGGACTTCTGGCCGAGGAGCGTCTTCTCCTCGTCGCGCAGCCGAGCGGCCCGCTCGAAGTCCTGAGCGTCGATGGCCGACTCCTTCTCCCGACGCACCTCGGCGATCTTCTCGTCGAACTCGCGCAGGTCCGGCGGCGCGGTCATCCGGCGGATGCGCATCCGCGCACCGGCCTCGTCGATGAGGTCGATCGCCTTGTCCGGCAGGTACCGGTCGTTGATGTAGCGGTCGGCGAGAGTCGCCGCGGCCACCAACGCCGAGTCGGTGATCGACACCCGGTGGTGTGCCTCGTAGCGGTCGCGCAGGCCCTTGAGGATCTCGATGGTGTGCTCCAGCGACGGCTCGCCGACCTGGATCGGCTGGAACCGACGCTCCAGCGCGGCGTCCTTCTCGATGTACTTGCGGTACTCCTCAAGCGTGGTCGCGCCGATGGTCTGCAGCTCACCACGGGCCAGCATCGGCTTGAGGATGCTCGCCGCGTCGATCGCGCCCTCGGCGGCACCCGCGCCGACGAGCGTGTGCAGCTCGTCGATGAACAGAATGATGTCGCCGCGGGTCTTGATCTCCTTGAGGACCTTCTTCAACCGCTCCTCGAAGTCACCGCGGTAGCGCGAACCGGCCACCAGCGACCCGAGGTCGAGCGTGTAGAGCTGCTTGTCCTTCAGCGTCTCGGGCACCTCGCCCTTGACGATGTTCTGGGCGAGGCCCTCGACGACGGCGGTCTTGCCGACGCCGGGCTCACCGATGAGAACCGGGTTGTTCTTGGTACGGCGGGACAGCACCTGCATGACCCGCTCGATCTCCTTGCTGCGCCCGATGACCGGGTCGAGCTTGCCCTCCCGCGCGGAAGCGGTGAGGTTACGCCCGAACTGGTCGAGCACCAGCGACGACGACGGGGTGCCCTCGCCACGACCCGCACCGGCCTCGGCAGGCTCCTTGCCCTGGTAACCGGACAGTAGCTGGAGCACCTGCTGCCGGACCCGGTTGAGGTCGGCGCCCAGCTTCACGAGAACCTGCGCCGCGACACCTTCGCCCTCGCGGATGAGGCCCAACAGGATGTGCTCGGTACCGATGTAGTTGTGCCCGAGCTGCAGTGCCTCACGCAGCGACAGCTCCAGCACCTTCTTGGCTCGCGGGGTGAAGGGAATGTGCCCGCTGGGAGCCTGCTGGCCCTGGCCGATGATCTCCTCGACCTGCTGACGGACACCCTCCAGCGCGATACCCAACGACTCAAGCGCCTTGGCGGCGACACCCTCACCCTCGTGGATCAAACCCAGGAGGATGTGTTCGGTGCCGATGTAGTTGTGGTTGAGCATCCGGGCCTCTTCCTGGGCCAGGACAACCACCCGCCTCGCGCGGTCGGTGAACCTTTCGAACATTCCCACTCCCTCGACTGCTGCGCCGGCGGCCCGACACTCTTCCCGGCTTGCTCCACCGGTGAGCTCGGCACCGTACGACCACTGTAGTAGCCGACCACACGTCTCGTGGCTACCACTGGTACGGATTCAAACCTCATGGAGCAGGGCCCGATGCGCCGCGAGCACTCGCGGAGGACACGCCCACAGTCGACTAGTTGCTGGCTGCTGACGTAGGGAACAACGAACACGCCGGCACTCGAATTCCGGCGACCCTTGTTGTCCGCTCAGCGCGAACACGCCGTTTTCGGGCGCTCGGCCACGTCGATCCCCGCCCGGAACCCCTCAACGGGGTGGGAACGACCGACCCACGTGAGGGGCCGCGGACCACCCGGCCGGAGCGGCGGAGACTCACCCATCGCCAGGAACGATCCGGAACGTGATAATCGACACAATCGAGCAACGTGTCGCCGCTCCCGACCTCCGGTCGGCAAGAAGCGGCCCGGTACCGGAAGGGGCACCTCGGTACCGAGGCCGCCGATCGAGAACGTCAGGCACTCCTCCGGCCACGCAGGGCGACGGCCAGGGCCTCCGTCAGCGCTTCCACGGAACCGGGCCGGCGCTGGATGAAGTCTTCCGCGTCCCGGAACACCAGCATCCGCCCGAGCCCGGCCACGTCGATCAACGACAACGGATCGCTCCGCCGCCGGGCACCGTTGACGGTGACGGCGCCGTACAGCTGGTGAACTCCCTCTCGTGGAGCCTTCAGGTGGTCACGGAGCTCCTTGACGTCACGCCGACCGGTTATCCGGAAACCGTCGTCCTCGTCCACCGCCTCGGTGCTCTCGAACTCGGACCGGGGGACGCTGAGCGATCGAACGGAGGCGGCCGGCGCGGGCGGGAGCAACGCCACGAACTCCTCCACGAGCCGGCGCGGGTCGACGGACCGAAGACTCACGGTGTCGCCGTGGACGAAGGCCGCCACCGCTTCGCCGTCACGTTCGGCCACCAGAAGAGCACCGTCCCGGTGCGGGTCGGCGTAGGCGCTCCAGCAGTACAGCTCACGCGACGGGCGGGCCAGTGTGCGCAGCGTGTCGCGGAACCCCGAGGTGAGCGCCTGTTCCGTCGACAAGCCCACCCGTGCCAGTAGTTCCAGGCATTGCCGGGTGAACTCGGCTGTCCTGCCGCTGGGCACGTGGAGGCCGTGCGATCCCAGCACCGGGTGCGGCTCTCCGAGCCCTTCGAGGCCCCACGAGTGCAGCAGCGCCACCTTGGGTACGGACACAGGTTGTGCGAGCATCGGCCTCACCCCTATTCACCGATGGTGGGAGGCGTGACGATGTGGCCGGTCTCCGGGTCGCGCCACTCCTCGTCGTCCTCGCCGAAGGAGAACGCCTCGTCGGTGTCCTCGATGTAGTTGCGCTGGTGTTCGGAGTCCTCGGCGCCCTGGCCCCGGCCTCCAGGGGCACCCATGGCCCCCATCGGCGCCACCCCGCCCCGGCCCACCGCTCCGGCCGCGCCGGGCCTGACCGCGCCCTGCCCCGGCGTCGCCGAGGTTCCGAAGGGAGCCGCCCCGCTCCCCCGCCCCGGACCGGGTGGGCTGCCCACCGCACCGCCGACACCCGCTCCCGGCCTGCCACCGCTGACTCCGGAACTACTGCCTCCACCCACCGACGATCCGCTGTAGCCGCCCGTTATCGGTGAGCCTCCCGTGACCGCCCAGGACCCCGGCGAACCGGAACCGCTGCTCGTGGACTGGCTCAAAGGCGGGAAGGTCGACGGCTGGTATGCCGCGGGCCGGTACGTCGACGACGTCTCGGACGGAGGTCGGTAGCCCGACACCGACGTCGAGTCGGTTCCTCTGCCTCCGGTGAACTCGGAGTCGAGACCTGTCCTGTTTCCTCCGGTGAACTCGGAGTCGAGACCTGTCCTGTTTCCTCCGGTGAACCCGTCGCCGCCGGAATGGGTGCGCACGATCGACGAGTCCTCCGGCCCCAAATAGTGGACGGCGGGACGCAGGTTGTCGGGATCGGGACCACTGCCCTCGATCCGATTCTTCTCTTCGTTCTTCTGGTCCTTCTTCTCGTCCTTCTTCTGACCGCGATCGTCGTCGTTCTTCTGGTCGTTCTTCTGGTCGCTCTTCTCGTCCTTCTTCTGGCCGCGGGAATCGTCGGAGCCACCGTCGTCCCGGCGAGTCCCGCCCTTGTCACCCTTCTCCTCGGAGGTGCGGACCTCCTGATCCGACGATCGCGCCCGGCCCGTCTCCTCCTCGTTCTTGTTCAGCGTGACCTCGCCGGTGCCGAACTCGTGGAGTTTCCCGTAGTCGTACGTCACCTGCTGCAACGTCGTCAGGGTGTGCTGCTCGTAGGCCTCGTAAGCTCGGCGATTGCGTTCTTCAAGTTCCCGGTACCGGTTGATCTCGACCTCGGTGTCCGTGTCCCACGGGGTGATGGCGTCCCAGATGCCGCGGGTCGGCGGTTGATCGGGCATCGGTTCGACTTCGGACTTGAGCCGGTCGAACGCGTACGACGCGTCGTTCAACGTCCGCGCGTTGTTCTCGTAGGCGGAGGAGGCCTGGTAGGTCGTCTCGACGGCGGGGGAGATACGAGCGCGCGCCGCGTCGGCACCCCCGCCGGTCCACGAGCTTTCGAGGCGGGTGAGCGCCTGCCGAGCACGATCACTGATGGCCGCGTGGTCCTGTGCCAGTTCGTTCGCCTGGGTCGCCCCCGACCGCCAGTCGGCGGAACTGCCCGCCAGTATCAGCCGCACGAGTTCGGGTATGGACAGCGCACCACCGAGCTGTCGTACGGATACTCCACCCTCCGTCACCGTCCCGCCCTCTCTTTCAAGTTGTCCACTAAGGTCTGGGCCAATTTCCCCGAGAGCTCGCAGAGATCGACCCGGTCCTTCTTCGCCCGGCCGGGCACCACCGAGACACTCACCGCGTAGACGTCGGACAGCCCGACGTTGACCGAGCACGCCCTTTGGTTCTCGGTGCTTTGGAAGGCGACTGCCGGGAACCCACCGATCGACGGAATCTCCCGCCACACCTTCACGACCGGTCTCATGTTCCGGTACAGGGTGCTCAAGCCCTCGCGCGTCTCGGTGAGGAAGTTGACGAAGATTCCCGCGCCCGTGGTGCTGTCCTGCCAGGAACACCAAGGGCCGGTGGCGATGTCGTCGCGCTCTCCTTCCGGCGCGTCCGCGCCCAGGGCCTCGACGATCTGCTGCCGGGTGAAGGCCCGGCACGGGTCCTGCGGAAGCACCGATTCCGGCAGTGGAGTGGACACCGCGGGAGCCCCGCTGTGCGGCAATCCGTTCGCCCGGACGGCGGCCGTGCCGCTCGACGTGGGTGTCTCCGAGGCGACCCCTTCCGTCGGCTCCGCCGAACACCCCGCCGTCACGGTGGCAAGGCACAGCCCCACCACCGCGCAGAGACACCGTCTCATTCGACGAAACCTCTGTCGTCGGAAACCAGGGCGCCGCCCACCGCGCCGATCTGCCGCGTGGCGTCCTCATCGGATTCGGTGATGAGGCCGAGGGCCTTTTCGAGGCGAGCGACGAGCTCGTCGAAGAACGTGATCTCGTTCAGGACATGCTCGTACCCGTAGCCGAGCGCACCCAGTTGAGGGCCGTCGACGGCGTTCTCGTGGAAGTTGAGGCTGGCCGGGTCCTCGGCGGCAGCTCGGAGCCCGAGAAGATTCCCGGCTTTTAACTCCATCTCCTGGAGGTCGTCACGGATGTCCCGGAATATGGCGAGCATCTCCTCGGCCTCTTCCCGACTGAGGCTGAATCCCTGGCCACCCGTGGGAACACTGCCCGAGCCTCCCCCCGCCGCCGGCGCGGCAGCGGGCATGGCCCCTTCGGGAGGAGGGGTGGGCATGGCACCTCCGGCGGCGGGCATGGCCCCTCCGGACGGCACGCCGTCGACCCAGAACGTGACGTCGGACAGCCAACCCTCGGCCTCGCTCATGCCTACCTCCCGTCAGCGTCCCGCACGAATCGGGAGAGTAGCGCGAAAATCACACATTGACCGAAGTTTCACGTGTTTTCCCAGAAGTGAGTACAAGCGGGTGAATCATTTACTCCACTCAGGGTCACGTCCCGACAACCCGAGCAATCTCGCTATTGGAACGGCGTTTTCGGCCACGGGCACCTCGGCACCGAACACGCCGTGCTGCCTTCCCGCGGACGCGAATTCCTCAAGAGCCCGGAAAACGGCGAGCGCGACCTCGGGCTCGCAGCGAAACTCCACGCCCGTGGCCACGGCGAGGTCCCAGCCGTGGACGACGAACTCGATCAGCGCCATCGCACCAACCCGGTGAGCGGGCAGCTCCGCGGCACCGAACGGGACGACACCGTCCCACGCCGACGGATCGCGCAGCGCCTTCACGAGTCGTCCGACGTCGGCGGCGAGTACCGCCCGCCAGTCGTCGGTCACCAGATCCGTCTCGTTCTCACCTCCGGTCGGGGCAGGTGGTGACTCTCCGCGCACGGCCGTGGCCAACCTCGGTGTCCAGTACAGCAAGTGGTTCAGCAGACCCCGGACGGTGTAGTGCTCGCACGGCGTGGGCTCGTCCAGGGCGCCGGCGGGGACGGTGGCCAGTACGCCGAGAAACGCTTCCCTCGCGGAGCCGACGACGTTTCGAAGTTCCGATCGATTCGACACGACCTCATGGTCGAAAGGCGCCGGCACGGAAGTCTTGAACAAAAGCGACAGGTCCCGGCCGTATCGTCGAGCTCGTGGAACGGACCCCCAGGGGAATCCTGCACCGGCATGCCGCGAGGACGCGGTTCACGCTGAACAGGCTCCCTCCGGCTCCCTCGCTTCGCGAGTACGTCCAGTACTACTGGATCGTGCGCTGGGACCTTCGCGGTGGACCACCGTATGAACAACGGGTACTGCCCAACCTGTCGACACACGTGGTGTTCGGAACCGCCTCCGCGGGGGTGTGGGGACCGTCCCGGTCGGTGTTCACCCAGGTCCTGCGCGACCGGGGGCTGGCACTCGGCGTACGCGTGGTGCCCGGCTGCTGCGGTGCGGTGCTGGGCCTGCCCGCCGGCGACCTCCGCGACGGACCGAAGTCGTTGCCGGACGTCCTCGGGAACACGGTGCGCGCGACCGAGGAAGCCGTGTGCCGGGGAGGCCCCGACTCGGAACTCACCTCGCTGATCGACGCGCTGTTCACCGGACGAGTCCGACCGCTTACGGATTCGGAACGTCGCGTCCGCGACACCGTCGCCCTGATCGCCGGCGACCCGACATTGACACGGGTGGACGAACTCGCCTCACGTACCGGAATGACGGTGCGTGAGACGCAACGGCTGTTCACCACACACGTCGGAACGGGACCCAAGTGGGCAATCCGGGTCTACCGCCTGTGCGACGCCGAGGCTCGCCTGTCCTCCGATTCCCCACCGGGCCAGGCAGAACTGGCGGCCGAACTCGGCTACAGCGACCAAGCACATTTCGCCCGCGATTTCGCGTCACTCGTCGGCGTCCCACCGGGGTCGTACCGGCGACAACAGAAAGTAACCGAACGGGCGCAAAACTGAATATGGCCTCCCGAACCGAGAGCTCGGGAGGCCATGCTTCGTGACGGCTTTCAGTTCCTGCGGTGGTAGGCTTCCACGACCTCGGACGGGATACGTCCACGATCCGAGACCTCGAAACCGTTCTTCCGCGCCCACGCACGAATTGCCTGGTTCTGCTCGCGGTCCACGGCGGCCGAACGGGCGGGCGCTTTCACGGAGCTCCTGCTCGACGACCTCTTCCGCCCACCGGCCCGGCGAGCGTGTTCGACGTACTGGGCAAGGGCGTCACGCAATTCTTCGGCATTTTCGGCCGAGAGATCGATCTCGTAGTTTATACCGTCAAGACCGAACTCGACCGTCTCATCGGCCTCCGACCCGTCCAGGTCGTCCACGAGGGACACAAGGACCTTCTGCGCCATCTTATTCCTCCTGCTTGGGACATGCTGAGATCACGTGGTGCCCACGCCCGAGTCAAAAGCCTTGACCGAGCATATTGTTACCCGCTCGCATAGAATAACGCAAATCAACTTCAGCGATTGTCTAGGCCGTTGACCGCGCCCTTAAGAGGGCGACACAATCACCGTGACCGCCGAAGTGGCAGGAAACGGGCGTCGTCTCACGGACGTGGCCGCCGCCCCGCAGAGGTGTTCCTCTCGACGGTGTTCCTCTCGAAAACGAGACGAAGCCCCAGCAGGGTGAGGTGTGGCACGTGTTCGGTGATGGTTTCCGACTCCCCGACCACGAGTGGGGCCAAGCCACCGGTGGCGATCACCGTCACCGGCTCCCCCGAAGTACCGGCCAACTCGCGAGTGATCCTTCTGACGAGGCCGTCCACCTGTCCCGCGAAACCGTACAGAATGCCGGACTGAAGGCACTCGACCGTGTTCTTGCCGATCACCGATCGGGGCCGAACCAGCTCCACCTTGCGCAACGCGGCCGCGCGGGACGCCAGGGCGTCGACGGAAATGTCGATTCCCGGCGCGAAGGCTCCGCCGAGGAACTCCCCCTTGGCCGAAATCGCGTCCACGTTGGTCGACGTGCCGAAATCGACCACGACGCAGGCCGTGTTGTGAAGATGATGGGCGGCGAGCGTGTTAACGAGCCGGTCGCCGCCCACCTCCTTCGGGTTGTCCACGAGCAGCGGAACGCCGGTGCGTACGCCCGGCTGCACAATGATCTTCGGAATCGCGGGATAGTAGCGGTCGAGCATCACCCGCAGTTCCCGTAACACCGCGGGCACCGTCGACAGGGCGCTGATTCCCGTGACGTCGTCGGCGTACGGACCGAGCAAGCCGCGCATGGTAAGCGCCATCTCGTCGGCGGTCAGCCGCGGATCGGTCCGCATACGCCAATCGCGTATCAGCCGCGCGTTCTCGCCCCTGCCCCGGTACAGGCCGAGGGCGATGTTCGAGTTACCGACGTCGATGGTGAGCAGCAATCAATTCTCCGCGTGCAGTAACGCGTCCAATCGGGCCGCGTCGGCCGTTTCGGCCACCGGGCCTCCGTTATCGCCGGCGGCCGTCTCGGCACCGCTGACGAGCCCGTAGCCCTCGGGAACCGAGGCGGGGTCGCCGCCCTTCTCGACGATCCGATTCTTCTCGTCGACGAATACGATCCTCGGGACGAAGGACGCGGCCTCGGCCGAATCCATCTGCCCGTAGGCGATAAGGATGACGATGTCGCCGGGATGGATGAGGTGGGCGGCGGCACCGTTGATGCCCAGCACCCCGCTGTCGCGCTCGCCCTCGATGACGTAGGTCTCCAACCGTGCGCCGTTGGTGACGTCGACGATAGTGACCTGCTCTCCGGGCAACAGGTCGGCCGCGTCCATCAAGGTGCGGTCGACGGTGACCGAGCCGACGTAGTGCAGGTCCGCCTGCGTCACCGTCGCCCGGTGGATCTTGGACTTGAGCATGGTTCGATACATGGCGGCACTCCCTTTTCTACCGTGCGTCCTCACCGCTCGATGCCGTACTCGGCCGCCGCGCCGAGCAGGAGTCCGACGTTGTCGATGAGTCGGGTGCTGCCGACCCTGGCGGCCACCAGCAGCCGTGCTTCGCCGTCGGCGGGCGGCGGCCCCAGCTCCGTACTCCGCAGTTCCAAGTAGTCGACGGCCACCTCGGGACGCGCGGCGAGAGTGCTCCTCGCCGCGTCGAGAACGGCTTCGGGGCCTTCCGCACCCGCCCTGGCGCCCGCGACGAGTGCCTGCGACAGCACCACCGCCAACTCCCGCTGTTCCGGGGACAAGTAGGTATTGCGTGACGACAGCGCCAAGCCGTCCGGCTCGCGAACGGTGGGGACCCCCAACACCCGCACGTCGAGGTCGAGGTCCCGCACCATGCGCTTGACGAGAACGAGTTGCTGGTAGTCCTTCTCCCCGAAGAACGCGTAGTGCGGGCGGACAATGTTGAACAGCTTCGCCACCACGGTGAGCACGCCCGAGAAGTGTCCGGGGCGGAACGCGCCTTCGAGTTCGTCGCCGAGCGGCCCCGGATGCACCGTGATCGCCGCGTCGGGCGCGTACAGGTCCTCGGCGCTGGGCGTGAACGCGATCTCCACGCCGACGTCGGCCAGCACTTCGAGGTCGGCGTCCAACGTGCGCGGGTAGGCGTCGAAGTCCTCGCCCTCCCCGAACTGAAGCGGGTTGACGAAGATCGACGCGGCCACGACCGTGTTGGGCAGGCGCTTGGCCCTGCGCATCAGCTCCTTGTGGCCTTCGTGCAGAGCGCCCATCGTCGGCACGAGCGCCACGTTGCGGCCCACGGAACGCAGCGCCGCGGTGACCTGGCGCACGTCGTCCGGCTTGCGGTAGACGTTCACCCGGCCACGGGTGAACTGGGGTGTCGTCTTCGGTCTCGTCACGTGCCCTCACGTCCGTTGTCGAGCAGATCGGCGATCTCACGGGCGGCGTCGGGTCCGAGCAGTCCGACCCGGCTCGCTCTCTCGGCCGTTCGTCGAGCCAGCGCGCTGTAGGCGGGACGCAGCTCGGGAGCCCGCTCGCCGAGCACCCGCAGGTGTGTCCGCACGGTTCCCACGTCTCCTCGCGCGACCGGTCCGGTGAGCGCGCGGTCACCGTGCCTCAACGCGTTGTCGAGCGCGGCGGACAGCAGCGGGGCGAGAAGGCGTTCGGGATCGCGAACACCGTTGTGCCGTAACAATTCCACACAGTCCGCGACCAACGTCGCGAGGTGGTTGGCTCCGTGCGCCAGGGAGGCGTGGTAAAGGGGCCGCGCGGCCTCCGGGATGCGGACCGGCTCCGCGCCCATCTCCATGGTCAGGGCCTCGCCGACGTTCCAGGCCGCTTCGTCGCCGTCCGGGGCTGTGACCCCCATGCTGCACGAGTCGAGACGCTGGAGGTCCTCAAGCGCTCCGGTGAAGGTCATCACCGGGTGCAACGCCAGGGGCAGCGCTCCTTTCTCCACGGCGGGACGCAGTACGTCGATGCCGTGAGCACCACAGGTGTGCACGACGATCTGTCCCGCTCGGAACGCTCCCGCATTCGCCAGTCCCGCCACCATGGGGCCGAGGACGTCGTCGGGCAAGGCCAGCAACACGAGGTCGGCGCGGCCGACCACCTCGTCGGGTGGCAACAGAGGAACTCCGGGCAGCAACCGCTCCGCCCGCCGCACGGACGCATCGGACACCCCGGACGCCGCGACCACGGAGTGACCGGCGCGGGCGAGCGCAGCGCCCAGCACGCTGCCGACCCTGCCCGCCGACACGACACCGACCGTGAGCCGCGCGGGGCGGGTCACCGAGTGCCCCACTGGAGGCTCATCTCACAAACTCCCAAGCTCGTTCCAGTCCCGCTCCACGGGTACCAGACGACGAGGCGAGGCTAGCTCCACCGGTACCTGCGCAGGCCCGCGAGGTGACCAGCTTCACCCGTCGGTGCCGGACCGGGCGAGGCGCACCGCCTCGGCCCTCGTCTGCTTCAACACCGCCAGCAGCTCGGCCTGGCGCCTGGACAGGTAGTCGGTGCGCATCCGCTCCGAGGTGGGCGAGCCCTCCCACCGCCGCGCGAAGGCGAGCTCCGTCACCGCGGCCTGATAGGCGCCCACCGCCTTGGCCGCCGCCCTTCCGGACTCCTTACGAGCCTGCTTGCGCCACTTCCGTCGATCGCTGAGGCTGGCCAGCAACGGCACCTCGGAGGGCGCGATCCACCCCGCTTCGGCCATCCCCGGCAGGGTGGCCGCGATGACGCGCTGCTCCCGTCTCCGCTGCCACACCATGATCATCACTACCGCGACGAAGATCGGCACCATGATGAGGAAGTAGACGTTGAGGAACACGTCGGCCCCGCCGAGCGTGGCGGCGGCGTTCCACAGCGCGTGCAACAGCACCGCCCCCACGTACGCGGCGAGCGGGAGCATGATCTTCGCCCCGCGATTGCGGGAGTGCACCACCAGCCCCACCCCGATGCCGATCAGCACCGTAAAGAGCGGGTGGGCGAACGGCGACAGCAGCCCGCGCAGGATGAAGGCCGCGAACACGCCCGCCGAGATGCCGTCACCGAACCCGTGCTCGACGAACGCCCGCCCGAAGTAGTAGACGTTCTCGGTGAACGCGAAGCCGGCCGCGCTGAACCCGGCGTACACGATGCCGTCGACCACGCCGTCGAACTCGTGCGAACGGCGCCACATGAGCGCGAGCACCGGCACGGTCTTGACGGCCTCCTCGACGAGCGGGGCGGACACCAGGGCACTCACCTTGCCGCCGTTGCCCTCCCCCAGCAGGAACTCACCCACCGCCTCGGCGGTGTCGTTGACGAGCAGGGCTGTCAGGGTCGCGACACACGCGCCCCACGCGAACGTCAGCAGCAGGAGCTTCGCCGGTTCCGGCTCCCAGCGGTCGATCCACAGAAACGCCGCCACCACCGCCAACACGGGCACCACGGCGACGACCACACCGATGAGCACCGCGAGCACGCCGACGCGCACGGTGGCCAGGCCCAGGACGAGCAGACCCGACAGTGCCAAGCCCACGATCCCGGTCACGGGTAGCAGCACGGTAACGCGCCGTGGCGGGTGTCTCCGCAGCAGTGGTGACGTCGACGGTGTCCGGTCGGTGGTGACTCCCTTCACGCGGGCACCTTAGCGGCAGCGCTCGAGCCCCCTCGGACCAGTTCGTCAGTCGGCGGCGCGGCGACGTCGGCGAGGCGTGGAACCGCTCGCCCCGTAGGCCGCGAGCAATTCGCTCACCGAACGGCCCTCGGAGTGGGAGCCCGCGGGCTCGGCGTCGTTCTCCGCGGGCTCGGGAGCGCGCCGACGACCGCCGGAGCTCGCCGAGCTTCCCGTGTCGTCGGAGTCGGCGGAGGCCCGTGAGTGCCGCGAGGGGTTCGAGGGCACGGCCGACATCCACGCCGGTTCCTCGCCGTCGGCACGGTAGCGCCTGCCGCCCCCGGAAGCCGGGGCCGCCGCGTCCGGCTCGGCGCGCCGCTTGTGAGTTCCGGAGCGACGCGCCTGCTCACCCTCGGAGGCGGACTCGGTCGCGGGGACCTGGAGTCGCTCGGCGACGGTGGCCTCGACCGCGGCCTCCGCCTCGGACTCCGCCGGGGCACGCCGGGGCGCCTCGGCGGGCTTGCGGGCCTCCGCGGCGGCGTCGGGGGCCTGGGGTCGTACCGGCGGCTTGCCCGGACGGCCGCCGACGGGCGGCGTCACGGTGGTCCTGGCGTCCACGGGAGGCTGGGTGCGGGTCGGGGCCTCCTCCATCGCCGGTCGGCTCTGGCGTGGGGGCGGGGTACCTTCCGGGTCGAGTGACCGCGCGACCACGCCCTCCGCCGGGGCGGCGGACGGTTCGGGTTCGGGAGCGCGGTGAGGCACGTAGGCGGACTTGCCGTTGGGCCCCGCGACGGGACGCTGGCTCGGGCGTGACATCTCCGCCCGTGCCCGGCTGGCGGCCTCGCTGGCCCGCGCCATCGCCGCCCCCGGCCTCGGCTTCACCCGGCGGGTGGGAGGGTCGACGGGCTTCTGGGCCGGACGGCTGTCCTCGGCGGGACGCGCCGGACGCGGCACGAACCGGGAACGCGACCTTCCGGGCTCCCGGCGCCGAGGCTGTTCGGCGCGAGGCACCACCGCCTCCTCCACCGGGTCGTTCGCCGGTTCCTCGTCGAGATCCCGGATACGGCCGATCAGCTCGGTGGGCGAGTCGGCGGGGTCCGCCCCCACCGTGATCGCGGGCCGCTCGTCCGCGTCGCTCGCCGTCACGACCCGCCGGTCGTCACCGAGCTTGCGCATCCGCGTGGACTGCGCCGTCAACGCCACGCGTTCCCACAACACCTCGCCACCGAACAGGCTCTGCAGGTTGTCCCGCAGGCTGCGCAGCTCCTTCCGCAGGGCTTCGAGCTCGTCGCGGCGTTCCGCCTCGATCCGCTGCCGGGTCTCCGACTCGACCTGCAGCTCGTGTTCCCGCCGAGCGGCGATCTCCTTCTGGAGCTCAAGCTCGTAGATCTGCTGGGCCTTGACGACTGACTTCTCGTTGATCACCGCCTGCTTGCGGTACTTCACCGCCAGGAGGGCGCCGATCAGCGCCGCCCACAGCGCGGCGACGACGGCGAGCCGGATCCACCGCAAGTCGTCGGTCAGCACCAAGGCGAGGGTGGCACCGATAGCGAGTAGGAAGCCAACAGCCAACCACGGTTTCGTCGTCGAACGGTCCCGCGAGTCGTCACCCACGCCAGTCATGCCCCACACCGTACCTTCCGGTGATCCTTCCGAGACCTTTCCGGTACTTCGAGCGGTTCCCTGTGTGCGCTAACCGGTCGATGAACGATCGGAATCCGTGTCGTCGCCGTTCTTCGGCGCACGACAACAGTGCTCCAACCACAGGGCCGCGCCGATGAGCGCCGCCGCGCAGCACGCGCCGACGACGGTGGCGGGCAGGTCGTTCGCGGCCGCCACGATTTCCCCCGAACGAGGGGCGAGATAGGCCAGCGCGCCGAGCCACGCGCCCACCATCAAAGCCCCCAGCAACGACGAGGCCTTGGCCAGGACCACCGCTCTGGCGATACCGATACCCGATTCCACCCGGCGTTCCTTGATACGCGAGCGGATCGCGAACGCGAGAACCGTCTCCCCCAGCGCGAGCACGAGCAACGTCACCCCCGCGAGCGTCGGCAAGGAGGGCAACGACCCGAACGCGAGACGGAAGAGGGGAAACGTGAGGCCGAAACCGATCACCACGGCGACGAGGAGATCCCGTGCCCGCGTGAAATGCATGGTCACCACCGTACCCGGGATCGAAATTGGTGGTTGACTCTCCACCCACTGGAGACTTCACCCTGGTTCGCGGAAGGGGGCGACCATTGTTCACGATCGGGGAACTGTCCCGGCGTACCGGGCTGTCCGTCAAGACCATCCGGTTCTACTCCGACGAGGGACTGCTACCGCCCACCGACCGCACTCCCGCGGGATACCGCCTCTACGACGAGCACGCGATGGCCCGGCTCGAACTGGTCCGGACCCTGCGCGAACTCGGCATCGGGCTCACCGAGGTCGAGGCCGTGCTCGCACGGGCGACCACCCTGCCCGAGGTCGCCGCGAAACACGTGGAGGTGCTCGACGAGCAGATCCGCGTGTTGCGGCTGCGACGGGCGGTCCTGCGGGCGGTGACGAAACGACATTCAGCACCGGACGAGGTGAAGTTGATGAACAAACTCGCGTCCATGTCGGACGAGGAACGCAAGCGGCTGGTCGACGAGTTCTGGGACGAGATCTTCGAAGGCCTGGAGGTGGACTCGGAGTTCTACGGCAGGATGCGGCAGTGCAAGCCCGAACTGCCCGACGACCCGACGCCCGAACAGCTCGAAGCGTGGATCGAGTTCGCGGAGTTGATCCAGGACGCCGACTTCCGGAAACGGATCCGCGCCATGAGCGAACAACAGTCCGAGGTGATCCGCGAGCGCAACGGCGCCGTCGACGCCCTGACGAAGGCCCAGACCGAGCACTGGAATGACTGGAGCGAGCGGGCGCAGCGGGCTCTGGACGAGGGGCTGGCCCCCGACTCCCCGGTCGGCGCCGAACTCGCCGCCGAGATCGCGAGGCTCGGCGCGGAGCCCGGACGGGCCGACACTCCCGAACTGCGGCGCGCGATAGCCGATCGGATTGCGAGCGGTACCGACCGGCGAGCCGAGCGGTACTGGCAGTTGCTGGCCGTCATCAACGGGTGGCCCCCGGTTCCCACCAGGGTCCCCGCGGCGGAGTGGATCGTCGCCGCGCTCCGCGCCTCGGCGAAGTGATCGTCGTGGGTGGTCACGGACGTGGCCACCCACACGGCGACCACCGCGTCAGAACGTCAGATCGGCACGCAATCGCACCCCGGCGCGATCGGCCTCGGGCAGCGCGGCGAGCAGTTCGTCGGCTCGGCCCTTGCCGGGCACCTCGGCGTCGGGGTCGATCTCCAGCCACGGGACGAGCACGGTCGCCCGCTCGTGGGTACCGGGATGCGGCAGCAGCAGGTCCGGGTGATCGGAACGGACGCCGTCCACCGTCACCACGTCCACGTCGAGCGTGCGCGGCCCCCACCGGCGTTCCCGCACCCGCTCCGCGCGGCGTTCGAGTTCCCGAGCCGTACGCAGCCAGGCCCAGTGATCCCGCTCCGGGTCGTCCACGACGCACACGGCGTTGAGGAAGTCGGGCTGGTCCGTGACTCCCCACGGCTCGGTCTCGTACACCGAGGACACGGCCACGAGCACGTCCCGCAGCGCGTCCACGGCGAGACGCAGGTAGCCCATCCGATCCCCCAGGTTGGACCCCAGGGACAACACCGCCCTGCTCATCACCGCTCCCGGTGCACCGTCACGGCCACGTCGGCGAACGTCAACGGAATCGGTGCCGACGGCTTGTGCACGGTGACCTCCACCGCGGAGATCCGCTCGTCCCGCAACACCTCGTCGGCGATACGCCCGGCGACCCGCTCGATCAGGTCCTGCGGCGGGCCCGCCACCACGTCGGCGGCGCGTTGCGCGAGGGCACCGTAGTCGACGGTGTCGGCCAGGTCGTCCGAACGCGCCGCGGCCGAGAGGTCCAGCCACACGGTCAGGTCGACCACGAACTCCTGTCCGTCGCGCTTCTCGTGCTCGTAGACACCGTGCCTACCGAATACCCGCAGACCGGTGAGCGTGATGCGGTCACCGTCAGGCACGGCCGCTCCGCCAGGCCTCGGCCACCAGTACCGCGTCCAACGACGCGCCGACGTCGTGCACCCGAACCCCCCAGGCACCCGCCCTGGCGGCCAGCGCCGACACGGCCGCGGTGGCCACCTCCCGGCCCGCCGGCGGCCGCGGTTCGCCCTCGGAATCGGCCAGCAGCCGCCCGAGGAACCGCTTGCGCGACGCTCCCACCAACACCGGGAACCCGAGGTCCAGCACGGCGTCGAGGCCGTGCAGCAACGCCCAGTCGTGTTCGGCGCGCTTGGCGAACCCCAGCCCCGGATCGAGCACGATGGCGTCCTCCCGCACTCCGGCGGCGAGGGCCTCGTCGACCCGCGCGCTCAACTCGTCGCGGACATCGGCCACGACGTCGTCGTAGGTGGCGAGTTCGTTCATGTTCTTGCTGTGTCCCCGCCAGTGCATGAGCACCCAGGGCGCTCCCGTATCGGCGGCGACCTTCGCCATGTCGGGATCGGCGAGTCCACCCGACACATCGTTGATGATGTGCGCGCCCGCCTCGATCGCGGCGGCGGCCACGGCCGCGCGGGTCGTGTCCACCGACAGCACGATTCCCTCGGAGGCCAGTGTCCTCACCACGGGCAGCACCCGTGCCAGCTCCGTCTCGGCGTCCACGCGCTCCGAGCCCGGTCGGGTCGACTCCCCGCCGACGTCGATGATGTCCGCGCCCCTGCGCCACATGGCGTGGGCGTGGGCGAGCGCGTCCTCCCTGCTCAGGTAGCGACCCCCGTCGGAGAACGAATCGGGGGTGACGTTGAGGACGCCCATCACCACGCAGCGTCCCGGCCGGGGCAGCGCGGCCCGAGTCATCGGCGGCCCTTGATGAGCTGCAACGCCTCGGCCCGCGACGACGCCGACGTCTGCAATAGTCCGCGGACCGCCGACGTGGTCGTGCGCGCGCCGGGTTTCCGGACTCCGCGCATGGACATGCACAGGTGCTCGGCCTCGATGACCACGATCACGCCGCGCGGCCGCAGCTTGCGGTTCAACGCGTCGGCCACCTGCGACGTCAGGCGCTCCTGCACCTGCGGACGCTTGGCGTACAGGTCGACCAACCTCGCGAGCTTCGACAACCCCGTGACCTTGCCCTGCCCGTTCGGGATGTAGCCGACGTGCGCGACCCCGTGGAACGGCGTGAGGTGGTGCTCGCAGAGGCTGAACATCGGGATGTCCGTGACGAGGACCATCTCCTCGTGGCTCTCATCGAACGTGCGGTCGAGCACGTGGTCGGGGTCGGTGTACAGCCCGGCGAACATCTCGCGGTAGGCCCTCGCGACCCGAGCCGGCGTCTCCCTCAGGCCCTCACGTTCCGGGTCCTCGCCGCACGCCAGCAGCAGTTCCCGGATGGCGCGTTCCGCCCTTTCCTGGTCGAAGACGGCGTGACCTGACCTGGGTAGTTCCGCGTCCACTTCGAGAGGCGAGTGGCCGTTGGCCCTCACGTCACTGCCTTCCCCGATCATGAAGGTGCTTCGCCGTCCTGATCGTTGTCCTCGTTGCGTTCACTCGCTGGCTTGGTCTCCGAAGGGGGCGGAGACGCGGGCTGCGGCGACGTGGGCGGCTGATTCCGCCACGGGTAGCCGGTGTTGCCACTCGGCTGCGTCGCCGGGGTCCAGCCCGGAGGAGCCCCGTAGTGCGGGGGCCCCGCGAAGGTGCCGCCGCCACCGGGTTGACCGCCGTTGGACGACCACGGGGCCGAACCGGTGTTGTTCTTGGGACTGCCGTTGGGCTGGGCGTCGCCCGAAGGCGGAGCGTACGGGTTGTACGTGGCCGACGACGTCGGCGGCTCCGGCTGTCCGTGAGGCGGACCACCGGGCAGGTCGCCCGCACCGGACGCGGTGGCCACCGGGGTGGGCTCCGGCTCGGGCTTCCGTTCCTTGTCGCCGTCGCTCTCGGGCGGCCACGGCTCGCCGCGCTCCATCGCCAGCTCGCGTGGAGTCTTGATCGGCGGCTTGTCGGACGGCAACCGCTCACCGAACTCGTTGAACGTCGTGATGCGAGGCCGCTTCTCCACCGAGGCGAAGATGCGCTCCAGGTCGCGGCGCTGGAGGGTCTCCTTCTCCAACACCTCCATCACGAGGTCGTCCAGCACGTCGCGGTAGGTCGTGAGGACCTCCCACGCCTCGGTGTGCGCCGTCTCGATGAGCTTGCGCACCTCTTCGTCGATCTCGTGCGCGACCTCCAGCGAGTAGTCCGGCTGGCGGCCCGCCGAGCGGCCGAGGAACGGGTCACCGTGCTCCTGGCCGTACTTCACCGCACCGAGCCGCGGCGACATGCCGTACTCGGTCACCATCGCCTTCGCGATCTTGGTGGCCTGCTCGATGTCGGAGGAGGCGCCGGTGGTGGGCTCGTGGAACACGAGCTCCTCGGCCGCCCGGCCGCCCATCGCGAAGACGAGGCGACCGATCATCTCCGACCGGGTCATGAGCTGCTTGTCGTCCTCGGGGACGATCAAGGCGTGCCCGCCGGTGCGACCACGCGGCAGGATCGTCAACTTGTAGACGGGCTCGATGTCGGGCATGGCCCACGCGGCCAGCGCGTGTCCACCCTCGTGGTAGGCAGTGATCTTCCGTTCGAGCTCGGAGATGATCCGGCTCTTGCGAGCCGGACCACCGACCACTCTGTCGACGGACTCCTCCAACGCGGCGTCGGTGATGACGGAACCGTTCTGCCGCGCCGTGAGCAGCGCCGCCTCGTTGATGACGTTGGCCAGGTCGGCGCCCGACATACCGACGGTGCGCTTCGCCAGGGCGTCGAGGTCGACGTTGTCGGCCAACGGCTTGCCCTTGGAGTGGACTTCCAGGATCGCCCTGCGGCCCGCGAGGTCGGGAGCCGACACCGGGATCTGGCGGTCGAACCGGCCGGGACGCAGCAGCGCCGGGTCGAGGATGTCCGGACGGTTGGTGGCGGCGATGAGGATGATGCCGCCGCGCGAGTCGAACCCATCCATCTCGACGAGCAGCTGGTTCAGCGTCTGTTCACGCTCGTCGTGGCCACCGCCGAGGCCCGCGCCACGCTGGCGACCCACGGCGTCGATCTCGTCGACGAAGATGATGCACGGCGCGTTCTGCTTGGCCTGCTCGAACAGGTCGCGCACTCGCGAGGCACCGACACCGACGAACATCTCGACGAAGTCGGACCCGGAGATCGTGTAGAACGGCACGCCCGCTTCGCCCGCCACGGCTCGCGCCAGCAGCGTCTTACCGGTACCGGGCGGACCGTACAGCAGGACGCCCTTGGGAATCTTGGCGCCGAGCGCCTGGTAACGGGCGGGGTTTTGGAGGAAGTCCTTGATCTCGTGCAGTTCCTCCACGGCCTCGTCGGCGCCCGCGACGTCCTTGAACGTCGTGGTCGGCATGTCCTTGTTGAGCTGCTTGGCCTTGGACTTGCCGAAGTTGAGCACACGGTTGCCGCCGCCCTGCGCGCTGTTCATCATCCACATGAGCAGCAGCACGAGGATGCCCAGCGGGATCATGTAGATCAGCAGCTGGGTGAAGAAGCTTTCCTGCGTGACCGTGGTGTTGAACTTGACGTCGCGGTCCTCGGTGCCCGCGTTGATCAGCGTGTTGTAGAGCTGGTCGGACGCTCCGGCGGGGAACTTCGTGAGAACCTGCTCGACCTGCTGACCGTCAACGGTGATCGGCTCGGACAGCGTCAGCTTGAGCTGCTGTTCGCGGTCCTCCAGCGTGGCTTCCTCGACGTTCCCCGAGCGGATCTGCTCGATGGCCTGCGACGTCGGCACCTCGGTATAGCCGCGATCGCCGTCGACGAGGGTGCTGAAGCCGAAGTACAGCAGCAGAAACACGAGTATCCACAGCAGTGGGTTCCTGAGCAGGCGCTTGCGGTCCATTCGATCCGGCCGTGGTGGCCTCGACCCTCCCTGGCTAGGCGGTAAGTTGTGACGTCCGCCGTCGCGGTGTTGACAAGTGCGTGGGCGCTACGGAGTTCACCGTCCCACCAGCGTACAGTCCGGCTTTCACGAGGCGCCGAGCGCTCCTGATGCCGTTACTGTCAACGTCCGGAACAGCCCCCGTGTTCCCCCGCACCACCCCGGCTCAGCGTGTGACCTCGGCGACCATTTCACCGAGACGGCTACGGAGGGTCTTGGCGTCCGCCGGAGCGACCGTGACCCATTCCCGACCGTCGGGCCCGGTACGGGACAGGCTGAGGTAGCGACCGGATGCGGTGTCGAACCACGCGAGCACCGACGAACGCCGCTTGCTGCCCAGCTCGTCGCGGCTGTTGGCGGCGAGCTGTCCACCTCGCAGTCGTGGCTGGGCGATGAGCTGCGCATACGTCTCGACGGGGTCGTACGACCGTTCGGCGAGCCCTCCCCGCCGTCCGGGGGCCCCGCTCGTCGCGGCGGTCCGGGATGGCTGGATTCGCACCGCCGATTCGAGCGGCAGCGTGATGGACGCCTCCGTGCCCCGCGAACCGGGCGGGAGCAGGTCCACGATCGCGGACGCGAGCCCATCGGGATAGATCGGACGCAGCCACACCCCGTCGTCGTCCTGCACCGCGAGCACGGCCTTCGTCCCGTCCGAGGCCGCCAGCGCGGCGATCGGCCGCTTCCGGAACTCGGGGATGTGCAGCGCGTCGATGCTGACCGACGGCATCGCCAGCAGCCGCAGCCACTCCTCCACCGGCGAGTTCGCGATGTCCCTCGCCGCCAGCTCCGTCTCGACGCGCTTGCGCAGGGCCGCGCGCTCGGCCTCGTCGTTGCCGTGCGAGGGCACGGTGAACGGGTACGGCAACTCGCCCGCTCCGACCTCCTCCCAGAGGAAGTCGAAGGCGACGGGTGTGAAGAACTCCTGCGCGGACACGGTGTCCCCCCGAACTCCTGCGACGACGAAAACCTGACTTCGTGGTGGTGTGGGTGATCGGCAGGATAGCCGGTCTACAGCCGCACGGCGGTGTCCTGCGCCACGGACGCCAGCATTTCCGAAAGCCGGTGCCGCAACGTCGGCGCGTCCGCCGGCGCGATGACGATCCAGTCGCGGCCGTCGGGCCCTCGACTCGCCTGTGTCAGGTATCGGCCGGTCTCGGTGTCGAACCAGCTCAACACGGGCGAACGGCTCCGGCCGCCCGAGCGCCCCCTGGCGTTCGCGCCGATCTGACCTCCGCGCTGGCGCTCCTGCGCGTGCAGCCGCGCGAGCGCCTTGCGGTCCTCGTCGGCGCGGGCCGTGCTGCCGTCGGACGTGGTGGGTCGACGCTGCATGAAATCGGCGCCGGGCCCGGCCACCAACTGCTCCAACGGCACGTTGATCGACCTCTCCTTGCC
This sequence comes from Saccharomonospora glauca K62, assembly GCF_000243395.2. Classification (NCBI taxonomy): domain Bacteria; kingdom Bacillati; phylum Actinomycetota; class Actinomycetes; order Pseudonocardiales; family Pseudonocardiaceae; genus Saccharomonospora; species Saccharomonospora glauca. The sequence continues at coordinate 4,111,842 of NZ_CM001484.1, forward strand.
CCGCGGCGCGGCGGGCAGCTGACCGACGATGGCGCTGGCGAGTCCGTCGGCGGGGATGCGTTCGAGCCACACGGTGCCCGCCTCCTGCACCAGGAGCACGGCGTGCGGGCCCGACGCCGCCGCCACGGCCGTCCGCGGCTCGGCGTGCGGCGCGCTGATCAGCACCGAGTCGAGGCTCAGCTCGGCACCGGCCAGCACCTCGAACGCCTCTTCGAGCGGCGGGGCGGGGCGGCCATCGTCAACCAGACCGCGGTGGGCGAGGTCGGTGAGTACCCGAGCGCGTAGGGCGGCACGTTCCTCCACCGTGTCGCCGTGGGAACGCACCGTGATCGGGTAGGGCAGTTCACCGAGGCCGCTCGACTCCCACAGGAAGTCGAGCTCGACCTCGGTGAGCTGTTCACGCACGTGCTATCGCCCTTCGTCGTCCGGGCCCCACGCACCGAGCACCGGGGGCGCAGCCGCCTCCGTGGCCCCGAACGTGTCGTCGGGATCGGGTTCGATCAGGAAGGAGGCGTGCTTGTGCTCCTTGTCCTCCTCCTGGCGACCCGCACCGGCGCCCATGCCACCCATGCCCATCGGCGTGGCGGTCGCGGGCGGGTTGGCACCCACCACACCACCGGCCGGGGCAGCGGCGAGACCCTGGTTCTGCATGGGCATCGGAGTACCCGCCTTGGACGCCGCGCTCCCACTCTGGTTGGACGAAGCCACCGTGTCGGAGGTCTGGGCGGGCTCGGTGGCCTCGGTGGCCTTCGCCCCGCTGCGCTTGCCCGTCGACAGGGTCTTGGCCGTCTTGAGGCCCGCGTAGCCGAGAGCACCCCCGGCAGCCGCCGCGCCGAGCGAGGTGCCGAGGCCCGGCCCACCGCCCGCCGAGGCGGCCGGCATCTGGCCCGTGCCGACGCTCTGGCCCGTCACGTGGTGGGGACGACCGTCCTGCACGCCCTCGGCACCGCCGATCCCACCACCGGCGGAAGCCACGCCCGACGGGCCGCCGAACGCGTACGACGGACCACCGTCGGCACCGGAGATCGAGAAGGTGCCCACCGCACCCATCCTCTGGGCCTCCACCGCGACCCCACTGGCCAGCGGCTTCAGCCCCAGCGACTCCGGACCGAAGCTCGGGGTCGTGCTGTCGATCTGCGACAGCTCCTCGGTGTAGGCCTCCAGGAACGCGATCTGCTGGGCCTTGACGGCCTGCGCCTCGTCGTACTGCTCCTTGAGGTCGTTGACCATCGCCGCCGGACCACCCGCGAGCATGGCGGCCGTCTGGGCACCGGGGTCGAACTCCTTGGGCTGCGGCATCGTCTTCAGCTTGGCCGCCGCCGCGGCCTGCTGCGCGAGCCGGTCCTTCATGGCCTTCGCGGCCTCGGACGCCTGGGCGCTGGAGTTGGCGATCCCCACCAGGGCACCCTGGGCGGCACCGGCACCCTCACCGATCCACGCCGCGCCGAGTTCCTTGATGGCGTTGTAGAGGTCGTCGGCGATCCTCGCCAGCTCGTTGCTGTGGTTGCCCCAGGTCTGGCCCAGCTCCTCGGCCGTACCCGGTTCGTTGTTGACGGTCGCGTACGCGTAGAGCTGCTCGCTGTCCCGCGAGGCCCAGTTCGGCCGCGTCCCGATGGCTCGGTCGTTGCCGTAGTGGAAACCGTCGGAACGGCTGCGCGCCCGATTCACCAGCTCCGCGATCTCGGCGCTCTCGTCACGCATGACCGCGTCGACGTTCGCGGGCCCCGGCCTCGTGCCGTATCCCCTACCCGGCGCCATGACGGGTTCGCCGGAGGAATTTCTCTCCGAGTACATGACTTCCGCTTCCCCCTACAGATTCAAAGCTGGCCACGCAACGACTGGGCGGTGGACGTGTCGAAGTCCTCGTAACGACTCATCGCCTCAAGAATCGCGTGCTCGGCCTCGTCGTATTGCGTGTACAGGTTCCGCAGGGCCTGCGCGTAGGAGTCGTTCATCCCGGCGGCCCGTTCGGCGAACTTGTTGGCGATGGCCTCCCCGACCGGGTTGGCCCCCAGCTTCGGCGAAACCGCGAGGAAACCGGTGTTGTCGAGCAGAGCCGCGACGGCGTCCTTACCGCTACGAATCTTGTTCAGAACAACCTGTGCGGCGTCCGGGTCGACTCCGACCTGACCTTTGGCCGCGGCTGCGCGAAACGCGGCGGCATCCGCATAGCTGCTGTTCGGCATGTATTCGCTCTCCTGTCCCCAGCACAGCCCGACTCGGCTCAGCGCCTGCGATCTTCGCTAAGGTTAACGCACCAGAGGTACCCCTACGACGCATTCTCGCCGGTTCGGGTTCCGTGCCGGCGGAAAATCTCCGCGACCGACGCCGACTCGTTACGATGAGTAAACGCGGGGGTCGAGCGTCCCGATAAACGGGAGGTCGCGGTAACGCTCCGCGTAATCGAGCCCGTATCCCACGACGAACTCGTTGGGAATGTCGAACCCGACGTAACGCACGGGCACGTCCACCTTCACGGCCTCGCGCTTGCGCAGCAGCGAGCACACGTTCAAGGAGGCCGGGTTACGGCTGGCGAGGTTCTTCAGCAACCACGACAGCGTCAACCCCGAGTCGACGATGTCCTCCACGATGAGCACGTCACGGCCCGCGATGTCGCGGTCCAGGTCCTTCAGGATGCGCACGACGCCGGAAGACGACGTGGACGACCCGTACGACGACACCGCCATGAACTCCAGTTGCGCCGGAATCGGCAGGGCGCGGGCGAAGTCGGTCATGAACATGACCGCTCCCTTCAGCACCCCGACGAGGAGGAGGTCGGACGTCATCTTCTCGGTCGGATAGTCCGCCGCGACCTTCTCGGCCAGCTCGGCGACCTTGTCCTTGATCTGCTCCTCGGTGATGAGCACGGAGGCGATGTCGCCTTCGTACACGGTCAGCTCCCTCGGGTGGTGGGTTGGCAACGATTCAAAACGAGCTTTTCATGTGTCCTTCGCGCTTCGACACCGCCGGGTAGGAAAACGCCGCCTTGGCCACGCCAGCGGCCCACGAGGTCGTCCACCGACCGCAGGTGCGCGTCGGTCAGTTCCCGCGCACCGCCCCGCAGCAGCCACGTCCTCAGCACCCTTCTCCGCACCGGCGACGGCGCCCGTTCCAGGACGTCGACGCGGAGGGTCTCCCCCTCGTACGCCCGATCGTGCACATCCTTCGCGATCGAGTCGAGGGCGTCGCAGTCCTCCCGCAGCTGCCGCGCCGTCCGGGCGAGCGCCTCGGCCACCCCGCCGGCGAGCACGTCCTCCAGCAGGGGAAGCACCTCCCGACGCACGCGCACCCTCCGAAACCGCGGGTCGGCGTTGTGAGGGTCCTCCCACGGCCGGACCCCGAGTTCGTCGCAGGCGGCCCTGGTGACGGCACGCGGTGTCGAGAGCAGCGGTCGTGCCCACGGCACCTCCAACGGGCGCATCCCGGCCAGCGACCGGGCTCCCGAGCCCCTGCCGAGCCCCAGCAGCACAGTCTCCGCCTGGTCGTCGAGCGTGTGCCCGAGCAGCACGAGCGACCCTTCCCCCACGTGCTCGCGCAGTGCCGCGTAACGAGCCTTACGCGCCGCGGCCTCGGGGCCGCCGGGACCGGTCACCGTCACCGGCAGCACCTTCGCCGCGTGGGCGCCCAACCGCAGCGCCTCCTCCGCGGCCCGCTCGGCGACCTCGTCCGAACCCGGCTGAAGCCGGTGGTCCACCACCAGCGCGCACACCCGGAGGTCTCGTCGACCACCCACGTGAGCCGCGGCCTCGGCCAACGCGAGCGAGTCCGCGCCGCCCGAGACCGCCACGAAGAGCTCGCCCGACCCCAGGTGCTCGGTGACGTCCGGTTCGGCGAGAAAGACCCGCACCGCTCTGCGTACGGCCAACACCGCGTCGAGCCGGGGGCGCGGCCGCCGACCGACTCCGGGTGTCATGCGTCCTCCCCGAGCGAACGAGACGGAACGCGGCCGGACCGCGAGGTGGAGCGGGGACGGCCGCCGTCGCCCTCCACGCGACCGGCACGATCTAGTGCACCCGTCGTAGCCATGCCTTCGGGTCCTTGATCTCGGCCCTGCTCGGGAGTGTGTCCGGCGACGTCCAAACCGCGTTGAACCCGTCCATCCCGACCGCGGCCACCACCTCGCGCGTGAAGGTCGAGCCCAACGCGTACTGCTTCACCTTGACGTCGACCCCGAGCAGGCTCCGCAACAACCTGTCGATCGGCCCGCCGCCCCTGCGACGGGCGGTGAATCGGCGCCGGATCGTCGCCACACTGGGCACGACCTTCGGACCGACCGCGTCCATGACGTAGTCGGCGTGGCCTTCGAGCAGCGTGGACAACGCCAACAACCGGTCGAACGCCTCGCGCTGCCGAGGTGTCTGCACCAGCTCGACGAATCCGAGCGACCCGTTCTCCTTCGTCCGCCGGAGTTTCCTCACGTTGTCCGGCAGGCGCGACAACAACGCGGACAGCCCGTCCGACTCGGTGAAGCCGGTGATCAGTCTGCCGACCTCGCTGGCGAAGTGGTCGCGGAGCCAGTCGACCGCGGTGAACTGCAGGCGGTGGGTGCACTCGTGCAGGCAGACCCACATGCGGAAGTCCCTGCCCGACACCCGCATGGCCCGCTGGGCGGTCACCACGTTCGGCGCGACGAGCAGCAGCCTGCCCGAGTGGTCGTCTCCCCCGAAAGGGTCGTACTGCCCCAGCACTCGTGTGCCGAGGAACGCCAGCACCACCCCCGTCTGCACCCCCGCGCTGCCCGCCACCAGCGGCGCGAGCATTCCGGCCTGACCATCGTCGGGCAGGGCCCTGCTGGTGAGCCGGTCCAGCCCGGACGCCGCCGCTCGCACCCAGCCCGGCCGGTCGACGACCTCACCGGGAAGCAACGGCAGGCCGGCCCCGAGCCCGGTGAGCGCTCTGACGTGCTCCTCCGCGGCCACGGTCAGGTCGCGCAGTTCGGTGACGACGCGTTCGGCCTCGGCGGGGTCCACCACGGGGCCGCTCCTGACCAGGTAGGCGCCGGTGGACGCGGCCACCGACCAGTCGACCAGCGGCTTCGGCTTCCTGCCCCGCTGCGGGTCCACGGAGTTCACCACGGCCGCTCGGGATCGATCGACGTCGGGCTACCGGTGCTGCGAGTGCTCACGTGTCGTCCTTTCACCGCGCTGTGCCTCGGTTTCGACGCTACCCGCCCTCAGCGGCAACCACAGCCATGCAGTGCCGCCGCGATGCGGTCGAGGGCGGCCCGCGCTCGGTCCCAGTCCTCACCGGTCGACATGAGCGCAAACGTCAGCACTCGGTTGTCCGAGGTGAGGACCACCCCGGCGAGCGTGTGCACACCGGTCAGCGTTCCCGTCTTCGCCCGGACCCAGCCGCGTCCCGCTTCGGACTCCTCCTCGTCGTAACGACCGGCGAGAGTGCCGCTCCCGCCCGCGACCGGCATGCCAACCAAGAGCGGCCGCAGCTTGACCGTGACCTCGTCCTCGTCGTCCGGCCCCGCGGCCTTGGCGATCACCTGGGTGAGCGTGGCCGCGGAGACCTTGTTGAGCGGCGAGAGCCCACTGCCGTCGTGCAAGACGGCGCCGTCGACGTCGATGCCGTTGCGCTTCAGCACGTCCAGGGTGGCCTCGGCGCCCCCGGTGAAGGACGGCTCCTTGCCCTCGGCGACGGCCACCTGCCGGGCCAGGACCTCGCCCAGCAGGTTGTCGGACTCCACGAGCATGTGCCGCACCAACTCGTCTACCGGCGGCGACCACACCTCGCCCAGTACCTCGGCATCGGACGGAGCGGTGGTCGTTCCGCCGGCCTCCGCCCCGATGCGGTCGGCGAACTCCCGGAGGAGATGCTCCGCGGGATCGCCACGACGCTTCGAGTTCCCGACCGTCGCCTGCGAACGACCGCCGTCCAGCATGGCCGGCTGCACCTTCGCCATGTACGTCGACGGCACGTCCTCGGGCGCCCAACCGTCGCCCTTCTCGGGGCCGGTGTAGGCGGACAGATCGAGTTCGACCCGCTCGACGTCTCCCCCGGCGGCCTCCTCCACCTGAGCCACGAGGTCGTCGAGGCGGGCCGCGCCGGGATAGATCGACTCCTGTCCCTCGGGCAACGACGACAGGGTGACGTCACCACCGCCCACCAGCACCACCGTGCCGGGCTCGGAACCCCGCACGACCCTCGTCGGCAGGCGCATGTCGTGGTCGAGGGCCAACAGGGCGGCGGCTCCCACCAGCACCTTCGTCGTGGAGGCGGGCGTGGCGACGGTGTCCGCGTCGCGAGCCCAGAGCTGCTCCCCCGTGGTCGGGTCCACCACGCTCCCGGTGAGGGTGCCCAGGTCGGAGTCGGAGGCGAGCTCACCGATCGCGGCCTCGACCCCCTCCGGGGTGGGGCCCTCAGCGGAGTCCGAGACCTCGTTCAGCGCGAGTCGCACCTCCTGCGGCCGCGGGGGATCGGCTCGCGGCGCGTTCGGCGCCCACGGCAGCCCGAGACGATTCGACACGTCCGGCAACGCCAGCGTGACCCCGGCAACCAGCAACAGCACCACGGCGATCGACACCGTCACCAGCAGGCGTCGACGCGGTTTGCGAGAGGGGGCGTCCCCGGAGTCCGGGGACGGTTCCGGACCGGGGGGCACCGACTGGTTCGGGGACGCGGTTTCGGAGGCAGCCGCGGGGATCGCCGCCTGCGTGCCCGTGTCGGCTCGGGGGACGGAGTCGACGGGCCCGCCTTCGCCCCGGCTCGCGTCCCTCGGGGGCACCGCCAACTGCTCCCCGGTACTCGCCGGAGCCGGTTCGATGCGCTGGGGCCATGCCTGCCGACCGGCCGGGGGGACGGACCCCGGTCGGGGAGGAGGTGGTACGGGGTGGGGAAGCTGCGGTGCTCGCGGCGACGACTCCCCCGGCCACGACGTCGACCGCGGCGGGGAGGACTGCCACGCGCCGGCGCCCTGCTCCCGTGGGGACTGCTGCTGTCGCGGCTGCTGGGTCGTCGGCGCGTTCGAGTCCGGGGACTGCTGGTAATTCGGTGACCGCCGAATCTGCTGAGTCTGCTGTGACCACTGTGACTCCGTCGACCGCTCGGTCTCCGAAGTCGGGGAGGAACCCGGCCCGTCCGACGAAGCCGAAGGATTGCCGACCGAGTTCGTGGGAATGCTCACTTTGTCTGTCGGCTGGTTCGACGAGGAGTCAGAATTGTGCGGCGCGATCTCAGGATCTTGGTCGCTGGACGGCCATCTCGGGCCCGAACCATCTCCAGTACCAGGCAAAGCCCCTCCTCGCGGTCAAGAGGGCAGACGTCACATTTGACACCATGCGTGCCACGCCCGCCCAGTGCGTGGTCCACACTAGTGAAGACAGAATTGATCACGTGTAAGCCGCCCGGATAAGCAGGGGCGCCAGAGACCAGGCAGCGAGGACGGCGTGGAGTTCGACGTCACGATCGAAATCCCCAAGGGGGAGCGCAACAAGTACGAGATGGACCACAAGACGGGGCGCATCCGCCTGGACCGCACCCTGTTCACGGCCACCCAGTACCCGGCCGACTACGGGTTCATCGACGAGACCCTGGGGCAGGACGGTGACCCGCTCGACGTCCTCGTCCTCGTGCAGGAGCCCACGTTCCCCGGCTGCCTGATCCGGTGCAGGGCGATCGGCATGTTCCGCATGACCGACGAGAAGGGCCCGGACGACAAGATCCTGGCCGTACCGTCGGACGACCCGCGGATGGAGCACCTGCGGGACATCCACCACCTCAACGAGTTCCACAAGCTGGAGATCGAGCACTTCTTCCAGGTCTACAAGGACCTGGAGCCCGCCAAGAGCGTCGAGGGCTCCACCTGGGCCAGCCGCGCCGAGGCCGAGGCCGAGATCCAGCGCTCCTACGAACGCGAGGCCGCCGCCAAGAAGGAGGAGCAGGCCGAGGAGCAGTGAGAGCCGTCCCCAGCTCGAACTCGGGCCCCGTCGCACCGTGCGGCGGGGCCCGAGTTCGTTGTGGACGTTGTGCGACGTCCGTGGACTCAGCTCTCCACGGTCACTCCCATCGAACGGGCGGTGCCCGCGACGATACGCATCGCCACCTCGACGTCCGAAGTGTTGAGATCCGGCAGCTTGCGTTCGGCCACCCGCCGCAGCGCGGCCCGGCTCAACGTCCCGGCCTTCTCGTGCCCCGGCCTCCCCGCGCCCGGCCCACCCAGTTCCTTACGGATCAGATGCGACGTCGGGGGCGTCTTGTACCGCAGCGAGAACGACCGGTCCTCGAACACGGTGATCACGACGGGGACGACGTCGCCCCGCTGCCCCGCCGTCGCCGCGTCGTAGGCGCGCTTGACCTCGACGAGGTTGATCCCGGTCTGCCCCAGCGCCTTGCCGAGGTCGGCCACGGGAGCCTCGCCCGCGGGCAGGTGGAGGGTGGTCTCGAACTTCTTCGCCTTGCTTGTCGCCACGGGCGGCGACGCTATGGGCTCCAGTGACTGGAGACTCCAGTTCTTTTCTTCTACCGCACCTCTTCGATGCCGTCGGCGTGCCGACGGGCGAGCGCACGGTAGACCTCGGCGTTGTGGTCCACCCACGCCCTGGCCGTGTCGGAGAGCGGGGTGAAGCTCTTGGCGGGGCTGCCCTTGGCGACCGTCTCGTCGGGGACCCGCGTGTTCGGGGTGACGGTGGCGCCCGCCGCGACGAGGCTCCGCCTGCCCACCACGGCCTTGTCGAGCACGATCGCCCCGTTGCCGATCAACGCCTGCTCCCCGATGGTGCAGTCGTGGACGACGCAGGCGTGCCCGATGGTGGCGTTGGGACCGATCTCGCACACCCCGTCGTTGACGTGCACCACCGTGTTGTCCTGGACGTTGGCGCCCTCGCGCACCACGATCCTGCCGAAGTCGCCGCGTAACACGACGCCGTACCACACCGAGGCGCCCTTCTCCACGACCACGTCGCCGATCAGCGTCGCGGTGGGGGCGATCCAGGCTTCCGGATGCACGGTGGGGCTCACGCCCTCGAAGGCGAACATCGGCATGGCCACACCCTAACGGCTTCGACGGGGTCCGGAACCGACATCGGGACACGTGATGATCGCAACACTCGACGTGATCCTCGGGAGCGCGCGGACGGCCCTGCCAAAGCAATCCGTTCCACCGTCGGCCGACGTCGAGTGCCAGAGAAACGAAACAGGCCCCCTCCGCACTGGAGGAGGCCTGTTCGTGGAGCCGCCTGGGGGAATCGAACCCCCGACCTGCTCATTACGAGTGAGCCGCTCTGGCCGACTGAGCTAAGGCGGCGCGCGGGCGAACCCGGCTTGCTCAAGAGTATAGCGATCCGATTTCGGGCGTCACCGGCGGGGGCCGTCGTCGTTGATCGGGACAACGACACCGGCATCGTCCGCCGGTCAGTGGTTACTGGGAGGACTTCTCGCATGGGCCGCACGCGTCACGGCCGTCTCCACACTCTGGCTCTGCCCACGACGGCAGCGCTGCTCCTGCTCCTGGCCGCGCCCGCCGCCGCACAGACCGTTCCCACGACCCCGGCGCCCACCCCCGCGGAGGAGGGCCAGCCCCCGATCTCCTCGGAGACCAAGCCGAAGGGGCGCGTGATGGCGGAGGCGGCGACCGCGCTGGGAGTGCTACGGCTGCTGCCGGAGGCCATGGACGCCGAGGCCGTCATGCCCGGCTGGGATCGTGACCTACCGAAGCAGTCCGCGTTGGAGGGCGGGGTCGGCCTGTCGTACGCCCGCGCCGACAGCGAGTCCTATCAGGCACACGAACGCTCCATCGCCGAGGCGTCGCCGTTCAGTCTCTCCGTCGCCGGGCACACCCCGCAGACGCCCGGCTCCGTCGCGCAGACGGCGTTGCCGGACAACGACAAGGCCCTCTCCACCGGTCTCGAAGCCCCCGACAACCCCCTCGTCAACCTGAGCGCGCTCCAGGGCAGGGCCCATGCCCGGTGGAGCGAGACCCTGGGCCCGTGTGTCGGCACTATCGCCGACGCCGGCACGTCGGTGGCGGACCTGTCCCTCGTCAACACCATCCCCACGATGCCGGACAGCAACCGAGTCACCGCGGCCGGAGGCGAACTCGGTGCCGCGCTGGAGGAGATGCCGGGCTCGCTCGCCAACCTCGGTGGGCTGCTGTCGGGGAAGAGCTCCCTCGTCAGCGTGGACAAGGCACTGTCGACCCGCTCGGTGGTGCGGCTGGTGGACGCCGAGGGCACCGACGGCACGCGCAAGGCCGTCGAGGCCGTGTCCACCTTCCAGGGTGGCCGCATCGACATCCTCAAGGGGACGCCGCTCGGGCTCACCGTCAAGGTCGCGAGCCAACCGACCCTCCGCGTGGTGTCCACGGGAGAGGCCGAGACGTCCAGCGTCGACTACACCGCGCCCGTCTTAAGCGTCGAGCGGAACGGCAAGACGCTGTTCCGGCTGGACGCGGCCCACCCGACCGCGGACATCCCCATCGGAGTTCCGCTGCCCGAGCTGAAGGACCTGCCCGGCTACGAGGACGTCAAGGACACGCCCGTGATCGGTGACGCGGCCGAGCGGGCCGACGGCGGGATCACCACCTTGTCCGAGCAGGCGTCCAAGCGCGTGCTCGACATCGGTGTCCTGCGGCTCAGCGTCGCCGAGCTCGACGAGAAGGCGCAGACGGTGACCGAGCCCTTCGCCGGGCACCAGGTGTCGGCGGTCGCGCGGCTGCTCGACGTGCGCGTGCTGCCCACCGAGCGGCTGCGGAAACTGCTTCCCTCCGACCTCGCGTCCTCGCTGCCTTCCGCGTTGTTGCAGGTGTCGGTGGGCGAGCAGAGCGCGAGCGCGTACGCCCCCGAGGGAGGGGTGGACTGCTCCGAGCCGAAGGAGCCCGCCGCTCCGGCCGAGTCCGAGGCTCCCCCGGCCGCCGGTGACCGCCCCGGCTCCGGAGCCGACGTGCCCACCGCTCTCGCGCACACGAACGCCGCCTACTCCACCGTGCCGCTGTTCTGGACCGGAACGGCGTTGCTGCTGACCGGTGTGGTGTTGGTGGCGGCACTGCCCAACCGGCCGCTCCGAGCCCCCGCTCCGGTGAAGCCGTCACCCCGCCCCCGAGGGAAGTGACGGACCGGGCCACCTCCCTGCGCGGGGTGGCCCGGTAGGCACCGCACGCCGAGGCGCGTGCGGTGTCAGCCCTCGCGGAGGGTCGTCAACATCGCTTCCACGGCGATGCGGGGTTTGACGTTCCATCCGATGGCCTCACGGCAGGACAGCACGGCTTCGAGCCGACGCAGCGCCGAGACGGGGCCCCACTGCCGGGCCGCCTCGGCCGACTGTTCGGCGAAGTCGGGGTGGGTCAACGCCGTGTCCGCGCCACTGGCCTGCACCAGCACATCGCGGTAGAACCCGGCGAGATCCACCAGCGCGAGGTCGAGCGTGTCGCGGCGCGTCCTGGTCGCCCGCGACTTCTGCCGCTTCTCCAGCGCACGGACGGCGGCGTCGGCCGCTCGTTTGGCCGCCGCGGCCCCCTTACCGGTGCCGCCCGCGCCCATCGCGGTGCGCAACGCGTCCTGCTCGGCCTCGTCGCGCGCCTTGCTCTCCTCCGTGGCGTCGGCCTCCGCCGTCGCGATCAACTCGTCGGCGCACCGGAACACGTCCTCGGCGCGTCGCAGCCCGAGCGGAATGCGGAGCACGGCGGTTCTTCTCGCCCTGGCGTTGTCGTCGGTGGCCAGCCGTCGGGCCCGCCCAACGTGCCCACCGCACACCGACGCCGCCCACCGCGCCCGCTCCGGGTCGACGCCGTCACGCTCCACCAGCACGGTCGCGATCGCCTCCGGGGACGGCGTGCGAAGGTTCACCAGCCGACACCGGGATCGAATGGTGACGCTCACATCGTCGGGGTGGTCGGACGGCGCGCACAGAAGGAACACCGTGCGGTCGGGAGGTTCCTCGACGGCTTTCAACAACGCGTTGGACGCCCCCTCGGTGAGCCGGTCGGCGTCCTCGATGATCACGATCTGCCAGTGGCCCGCCGTGGGCCGCCGCGCGGCCGCCTGGACCAGCGCGCGCATCTCGGCCACGGAGATCGACAAGCCCTCCGGCACCACCAGCTTCACGTCGGCGTGCGTGCCCGCCAGCGTCGTCCGGCAGCCCTGACACTCGCCGCAACCGCTGCCGACGGTGCACTGCAACGCCGCGGCGAAGGTCCGGGCCGCCACCGACCTGCCCGAACCCGGTGGGCCCGTGAACAACCAGGCGTGTGTCATCGAGCCGGGGTCGTCGGTGGCGCCGGACACGAGCGCGGCCGCCGACCTCGCCGCCGCCGACAACAGCTCCACGGCCGGCTCCTGACCGACCATCTGGGACCACACCCCACCGAGGCGCTCGCCCGTCGCAGCGGTACCGGTCACGGTTGTGCCACCTCCTGTACGGCGGGTGGCAGCTCGACCTTCCCGGACAACGCCTCCCGCACCGACGCCCGCACCCTCTCGGCGACCTCGTCCTCGGTACCCTCGGCGTCGACCACCACGTACCGGTCCGGCGCGGAAGCCGCCATCTCCGCCAGCATCTCCTGCACCCTCCAATGGTGCTCGGCGGCGTTCGTGGACTGTGCGGTCCCCTCACCGGGATCGGCGTCGAGCAACACCGTGAGGTCGGGCCGCAGCCTGCCGGTGGCCCAGTCCGCGAGCCCTTCGAGTTCCGCGACGTCGAGTTCGGCGAGGGTGGACAAATGCGCCAGGGGCGTGTCCACGAACCGCTCCATCACCACGATCGCCCCGCTGTCGAGAGCGGGCCGGACGTCCCGTTCGACGATGTCGGCACGAACGGCCGCGGCGGCCAGTGCCTTCGCGCGGGCTCCTTCGAGGGAGGCACCGGAGATGAGCGAGGTCAACCGCTCGTCGTCGAGGGCCGGGTCGGCGGCCAGCACCACCTGCCTCGACCCGGTACCGAGCCATTCGGCCAGCCGCGCGGCCTGCGACTCCGTGTCGGCCGCCGTGGTGCCTTCCAGCGCTATGAGCACACCGTTCACCCGGCGCGGACGGCGACGGATGACGTTGCGCAGGTCCGCGAAGATCGGCTCGGTGCGCCGCGAGTCCATCTGCCGGTAGGCGATCACGCCGACGAGCGTGGCCAACAGCCCTCCCGCCAGCAGCACCGGCCGGGTTCCGTCGATGACGAGCGGGTTGCCCCACACCGTGACGCGGCGCGGCTTCACCAGGCCGATCAGACCGGGGACGGCCGACGTGGTGCCGAAGATGATGATCTTCAGAAGCGACTGGTAAATGGCGTTGATCCGGCCGCGGATGCTGTCGTCGATCTGCGTGCCGATGATCGTGATACCCGTGAGGAACGCCGCGCCCGCGCACGCCCCCACGAGCGCCACCGCCACGAGCGCCACCGCGAGATGGGGCGCGAGAGCCACCACCACGAGCGCGAGCCCCGCCAGCACGATGCCGACGCCGAACAGCCGTTCGTGCGGCAGCCTGCGCGCCAGCTTCGGAGCGCTCGCCAGCCCGACGGCCGCGCCGATGAACACGGCGACGAACAGCAGACCGAACGAGGCGTCACCACCGCCGAGACTCGACGAGTACGGCTTGGCCGAACCGATCACCGCGCCACCCGCGGCGAACGCACCGGCCATGCCGATCAGCAACCCACGGATGAGCGGCGTGGTCTTCACGAAGCGCACGCCGTCCCGCACCAAGCTGCGGAACCCACCGGACTCCCGCTCCGGCTTGCGCACCACCTGCTCTCGGCTCGTCTCCGGCATCGGGTGCACGTTGCGCAGCGACAGTTCCGGAATCCGCGCGATCAGCAACGCGCTCGCCAGGTAGAGCAACCCGTTGATGACGACGACGATCTTGGCCGTACCGAACTCCCCCAACAGGTCCGGCGGCAGATTGAGTGTCGTCTGGATGCCGGTGAGAATCGCGTAGATTCCGGCACCGGTGACGACGGACACCCCGTACGTCATCACCATTCCGAGTTGATTCGCCGTTTCGACCTGGTCGCGTCGACGAAGCAGATTGGGGACCGCCGCGTCCTTCGACGGAATCCACATCATGGCCGCGGAGCCGACGAGGAAGTTGGCGATGAACAACCACAGTGGAGTACCGACGACGGCAATCGAAATCAGCAAGCCGAAACGCACGAGATCCGCAACGATCATGATCTTGCGGCGGTCGAAACGATCGGCGAGCATTCCCCCCAGCGGCGCGAACAGCAGTCCGGGAAGCAACTGAGTCAGCACGATCCCGGCAAAAGCGAAGTTTTGGGCCGCGTAGTCGTCGGTCAGCTTCGTGACCAGGCCGGTCAGGGCCAGCAGGGACAGCCAGTCGGCCACACTGCACAGATACGTGACGCCCCAGAGCCGCCGGAACGGCCGGATGGCCAGAACGCGACGTACCCTCCCCACGGTTGACGCTTCATTGGACGCGGCGGATCGCGCCTCGCCACCCCGCGTTCCCTGCTTCGACTCGTTGATGGACCCCACCCCATAACACTCGGCATTGCCGTGCGCTCAGGGTAGCGCCGCGCCAAGAACACACGCTTGAGAACCGGGAATGTCACTGCACGTATTCGACACAGCACGAATGGTGCCGGGTCGAGTTCAGTCGAAAATGCCGGTCACACTTTCCACGAAACTGGTCACGAACTGAATCGCGACCAGCGCGAAGATCACCATCAGCACGAGGGCCACCGCCAAACCCGCCGAACCGGACGACGGCTTGCGCACGTGCGGAACCACGCGCCGGGGCCGGGATGCTTGCCCGCCCTCGGGCCTGCGCCTTCGCAGGAGAGGAGGCAGTAGTGACGGCTTCGACGCTCGCACCGCCGGCGCCCGTTGGGGTGGGATCTCCGCCGTCGGTTCATCGTCGTCGCCCTTGGCCGTGTCGGTGTTCGCCGCCGCGGAGCTCCCCGCGGCTTCGGTGGCCTCAAGCGCGGTGGCCAGCTGTCGCACTGCCTCCCGGTCCACCCCGACCGGCTTTGAAACGCTGCTCGCGGCAACTCTCGTGGCGTCGGTGGAGCCGCTTTCGGCCGAACCACCCAACGGGTCACTGAACGGCTTCGGCGGCTCGGGGGCCTGAGTACCGTCCGCGTCCACCACACGTCCTCCCCTGATCCGGTCGGGCGGTGCACCGGGGTCCTCTCACCCTGTGTGGCGCACCGCATGCCGTGCGTAGACCAGGGTAGCGATACTCGGCGTCCTCGCCACCCGTCCATTGGGGCGCATTCGATCACCCCCGTGGACACCGGGCGGCGAGGGCGCTCAGCCCTTCGCCTTGGCGGCCGACGCGGTCTTGCGCTTCGCCGTGGTCTTCTTCGCGGGCCCCTTGGCGCGCTTCTCGGCGAGCAGCTCGGCGGCCCGCTCCGGCGTCAGGTCCTCCACGGTGTCCGACTTCCGCAGGGAGGCGTTGTACTCGCCGTCGGTGACGTACGGGCCGAAGCGCCCGTCCTTCACCACGATCGGCTTGCCCGAGACCGGGTCGTTGCCCAGCTCCTTCAACGGCGGCTTGGCGGCGGCCTGGCGGCCCCGCCGCTTCGGCTCGGCGTAGATCTTGAGCGCTTCCTCGAGCGTGATCTCGAAGATCTGCTCCTCGCTCGACAAGGACCGCGAGTCCTTGCCCTTCTTCAGGTAGGGGCCGTAACGACCGTTCTGCGCGGTGATCTCCTCACCGGTCTCCGGGTCCGTACCCACCACGCGCGGCAGCGACAGCAGCCGAAGCGCGTCCTCCAGCGTCACGTCCTGCACCGACATCGACTTGAACAGCGACGCGGTCCTGGGCTTGGGCTTCTTCGCCTTGCTCGACTTCTTGCCCTCGGCGTCGGAGGGGTCCTCGGGCAGGATCTCGGTGACGTACGGCCCGAAGCGTCCCTCCTTGGCGACGATCTCGTGGCCCGTCTCCGGGTCGGTCCCGAGCACCCGGCCCTCCTGCGGCGTCGCGAACAGCTTCTCCGCGATCTCCACCGTCAGCTCGTCCGGGGGCAGATCCTCCGGCAGGTTCGCCCGCTGGGACGTGCCGTCGACCTCGCGTTCCAGGTAGGGCCCGTACCGGCCGACCCGCACGTACACCTGGCGGCCTTCGTTGTCGAGGAACATCGGGATCGAGTTGATCTCACGGGCGTCGATGTCCTCGACCCCCGACCCGACGAGCTTCTTCAACCCGCCGAGCCTGCCGATCGAGCCGTCGACCCCCATCTCCCCGCCGAAGTAGAACCGCGACAGCCACTCGGTGCGCTGTTCGTCCCCCGCGGCGATGCGGTCGAGCTCGTCCTCCATCGCGGCCGTGAAGTCGTAGTCGACCAGTCGCTCGAAGTGGCGCTCCATGAGCCCCACCACCGAGAACGCCACCCACGACGGCACGAGCGCGGAGCCCTTCTTCCACACGTATCCGCGGTCCTGGATGGTCTTGATGATCGAGGCATACGTGGACGGCCTGCCGATCCCGAGTTCCTCCAGCTTGCTCACCAGGGCCGGCTCGCTGTAGCGCGGCGGCGGCGACGTGGCGTGCGAATCGGGGCTCAGCTCGGTGGCCCGCAGCGACTGGTCGGTGACCAGCCTCGGCAGCCTGCTCTGCTTGTCGTCCGCCTCACCGCCCGCCTCGGCGTCCACCGCCTCGACGTAGGCCTTGAGGAAGCCGGGGAACGTGATCGTCCGTCCGGACGCCGAGAACACGCACTCCTCGCCGCTGGCGGCGGTGCCGGAGATCTTCACCGACATCGTGGTGCCCTTGGCGTCGGCCATCTGCGAGGCGATCGTGCGCTGCCAGATGAGTTCGTAGAGCCGGAACTCGTCGGACTCCAGCTCACCGGCCACCTCGCCGGGCGTGCGGAACACCTCTCCCGCGGGCCGGATGGCCTCGTGCGCCTCCTGCGCGTTTTTGACCTTGCGCGTGTACTGCCGTGGCTTGTCCGCCACGTACTCGGCCCCGTACAGCTCGGTGGCCTGACTGCGAGCCGCCGCCAACGCCGACTCCGACAGCGTCGTCGAGTCGGTACGCATGTACGTGATGTAGCCGTTCTCGTAGAGCCGCTGCGCCACCCGCATCGTCCGCTCCGACGAGAACCGGAGTTTACGGCCGGCCTCCTGTTGCAACGTCGACGTCATAAACGGCGCGTACGGTCTACGCGTATACGGCTTCTCCTCAACGCTCACGACCGTGAACTCGCGGTCGGCCAGCGCGTCCGCCAGCCGATGGGCCTCGGCCTCGTCCAGCACCCGGACGTCGGCCGACTGGTCCTTGAGGTTCCCGTCGGGGCCGAAGTCCCGTCCCGTCGCGAGCCTCGCGCCGTCCACCGAGGTGAGCCGGGCGGGGAAGGATCGCGGAGCCTCGACGCCGCCGTCGGAACCGGTGTCCAGGACAGCCGAGATGTCCCAGTACGACGCGGAGGCGAACCGCATCCGCTCACGTTCCCGCTCGACGATCACGCGGGTGGCCACCGACTGCACCCGGCCCGCCGACAGCTTCGGCATGACCTTCTTCCACAGCACCGGCGACACCTCGTAGCCGTAGAGCCGGTCGAGGATGCGTCGCGTCTCCTGCGCGTCCACCAGGTCGGGATCGAGGTCACGAGTGCTCTCGGCGGCGGCGCGAATGGCCTGTTCGGTCACCTCGTGGAACACCATGCGGCGCACCGGCACCTTCGGTTTGAGCGCTTCGAGCAGGTGCCACGCGATGGCCTCGCCCTCGCGGTCGGGGTCGGTGGCGAGGTAGAGCTCGTCGGCGTCCTTGAGCAGGTTCTTCAGCTCGGTGACCGTGGACTTTTTGTCCGGGGTGATGACGTAGAGCGGTTCGAAGCCATTGTCGACGTCGACGCCGAGTCGGGCCCACGGCTGGCCCTTGTACTTGGCGGGCACGTCGGCCGCGCCTCTCGGCAGGTCTCGGATGTGGCCACGGGACGACTCGACGACGTAGCCGCTACCGAGATACGGAGCGATCTTGCGGGCCTTGGTCGGCGATTCGACGATCACCAGTCTCCGGCGACCGTCACCGTTCGCGCCCGTTCTCTTCGTCCGTGTCGATCCAGCCACGCTGTCCCGCTCTTTCGCTCAAGATTCCACTCGTTCGACCAGCCAGTGTGCACGCTGTGCGCTGTCCCTGTCCGCTCAGGTGTTGCAACACACCGGCGCCCTCGCCCGTTCCCGCCGCAGGCCGGAGGTCGATGACGTCTCTCTTTCCACACCTAGCACGTGACACGCCGACCGCCGCCCTCGGGGCACTGAGTGACGGGGAGAGCACTCTTCGTAGGGAGCGCCGACGCGTCACCTCATGATGTGCACCGACACGGGTTCCCACGGCGGGTCGGGGGAAACGACCCGATTCAGGAACCCGGTGAGTCGATCCGGGGCTTCGGGTCCTCGTCCGTGAGCATTCGGCAGGCCGGAGCCTGTTTGCTCGCCTCTCGCAGGGCGGGAACCGTGTCGAGGCCCGCGAGGAGGTCGACGCCCCCGAGGTCGTCGAGGGGTTTTCGCACCGAGCTCACCGCGTCGCGGCTGGCCTCGGCGCCCTCCGCACCGTGCAGTTCCTCCAAGGCTGCCCGAGCGTGCTCGCGAATGTCCGTGTACGTGGCCACGGCGTCGCGGCGTACCCGTTCGGCACCCTCCACCGGCGGCGCGCCCAGGCTGTCGAGGCGGTCGAGCGTGCGGTCGAGGCCCCCGACCATCACCTCCAGCAACTCGCCGGAGGTCTCCGAGGCTCTGCGGGGACTGCTCGGGTCGATGATCGGCATCTCCGACACCGAACGAACGAGTTCGGAGATCGCCCCGCAGTAGTCGTTCGCCCACACGACGGCCCTGTCGGGTGAGGCCTCACCGGAACTCGGCGCGGTCTCCTCCTGCTGCCCCCGTGACGGTTGCGCCTGATCGACCGAATCGCCACAGGCGGTGACG